>CALDUJ010000096.1 GCA_937923735.1 uncultured Flavobacteriaceae bacterium
GCAAAAGACCTATTGGCTTCAAATGATGTTGTGGTTTCAATTAGAAATTACGATTTTAATGATATAGAGCCATTTACTATTGTTATAGTTGATTGGTCCCTTGAGCTTAAATTATATGAACTAGTTTGGGACGGTGATATAAAGCATTTTTCTAAATTGCCAATCAGTCCTAGATTGTGGTCTTCATCTACTTTGTATAATGAAGAGATGAAGACTCAAAGACAACTCTGGTTCTCAGAATATCTTAATAATGAAAATTTATCTGCAGAATCTATTTTAGAGTTCCATAAAACTGCAGGAAATGGAAATATTAATTTTGGTGTTGTTATGGATAGAGGATTTGTTAAAACCACCAGCAGAACTCAAGTTGAAAAAACCGATGACAAGGTATCTATGACTTACCATGACCTTAGAGCAGATGAAGTGTCAAAAGTAAATTTCAAAATACCTGAAATCATTAATGAATAATACTGGAATCATTCTCACTTTGGCATACCCGGATACCATTGTTTCTCATGCAGAAGAATGGTATTCTCCCTTTTTAAAGTATCTAGGTGTTGGAAGTAAAACCCATGTTCGTGCCGGTCACGCAGCTTTAGTGTTAATCAATAAAAGAACAGGAATCCTGGAGTACCATGATTTTGGACGTTATATAACACCTGAACCCAATGGTCGTGTTCGTGGAAAAACAACAGATTGTGAATTGGATTTTCCCTTAAAGGCTGACTTTATTGAAAATACTATTGAGAATCTAGATGAGATACTTGAGTTCTTAGCTACAAATCCTAAGTTAACACATGGCGATGGTAAATTAGTGGCATCGGTTTGTGACGCTGTGGATTATGATATGGCCAGAAAGCATATTATAAGTATGCAGAAGAAAGATTTTATAAGATACGCAGCATTTATAAAGGACGCTTGTAATTGTGCGCGTTTTGTAACGGATAGCTTAATTGCTTCGGTTACAGACGAATCTATAAAAAAGAAGCTAATAGGGTCTAAATGGTTTACACCAAGTACGGTAGGCAATGTTTTACTTTCAGACACAAAGAATCACCCATACGAGGTTTCTGAGAATGGTGTTATTTCTAAGTTTACTGGTTCTCAGCGAAGTGAAAATGTACGTTGTTTTCTAGATCGGTTAAAAGGCTATTCTCCCAGCATTGTAGGTACATTAGAAGAAAAACCTGTTAGTGGTTTGCATGAAAATGCTCAATGGCTATCCGGTATTGCTGCCGGTGCCTGGTTTGAATTGCATGAAAATGGTTCGACAAAAGCATATCGCTATAGACGTGTTTCGCCTTACGGAAATGTTGATGTTGATGCAGTTTATTCAATTAATGATGAATCTTTTAGTTACAAAGATGAATTTGAATTCATACACTATTCCAATTGCGAATTTTTTCACATAAAGCAAAACGATTCGGTTTTCAGATTCGATAAAGAGAAATCTTAGTTCAACGCAAAAGGCGCGTTTAATTTAAAAGTTGGAATCCCAACTTTAAACTTTCCAGAGGTAGTAAAGTTAACCATGTTATAATGACCTTCCATAGCACCAAAAGGTGATGTCAACAAACAACCAGAATTATAGGTGTGAGATTCTCCAGGTTTTAATACGGGTTTTTTCCCAATAACACCTTCACCATCAACAATTTCAACCTTATTTAAGGCGTCATGTATTTTCCAATGGCGTGAGTTTAGTTGTACTGAATCCTTACTTTGGTTTTCAATAGTTACTTTGTAGCCAAAAGCAAACTGTACTTTGTAGTTTCTGTAAAAAGTCCCCTCGAAAGTGGTTTCTACAGAAATTTTTATACCTCTTGTTACTTGTTGTACCATATT
This sequence comes from uncultured Flavobacteriaceae bacterium, assembly GCA_937923735.1. GTDB lineage: Bacteria > Bacteroidota > Bacteroidia > Flavobacteriales > Flavobacteriaceae > JABABD01. Next base: position 1,843 of record CALDUJ010000096.1, read on the forward strand.
GTTAGAGCTTTAGCTCAGTTTTAAGGATAAGCTAAAATACTAAATATTAGTAATACGGAGGCAATTTTGATGTTTCTTCGTTAAAAAGTCAGCTTTAACACTTTATTAGTTAGAAATATTAACAGAAGTGCCTTCACCAAGCCCGATAACTTCATCATATCTGCTGCCAAGGTCTCTATAGTATACAAGTACTTTGTAGTTGTTTTCGGTTATGTCAAAGTTTCCGCTAATAGCACCTTCATTCAAGTTGCCCTGTTCATCTACAACAATATATTTATAGTTGTAGAAGCCTTGTTTAAGAAGTAATTTATTTTCGTAGAAGCCACTCTCCTCATTAAAAGTCATTTTTGTGGAATCGTCTATGGCGTAGTTATTAAAATTTCCATAGATATGTATGCTTTTGTTTTCAAAGAATTCAGCATGTTCGAGATAAAAATGAACCCAAATATAATCTGCTTCAATTGATACATCATTTCCATCAACAGCAGTAATCAAGAAATTGCCATTTATATCAGGGTTGTATGTATACGGTCTATCTGCCCTAATAATATCTGGATAAAGATAATTGTGGTATAAGTCTTTTAAATCGATAGAACTTGTTGCAGCATTAGCAACCCTTGGATCTTTAGTGTCTAGAAAAAGATACTCATTGCCTCCCCAAAAGCTTGATTCTGTATCATATTTATATATTAGTCTATTGCCAACAGTATACATGGGCTTTAAGTCCGTAATGGCAGTATTAAGATTATTGTTTTGAACAATTAGTGTTTTAATGGTTTCTTTAGGATTGTTAAAGTTGTAATCTCCAGAAGAAATACTGATATCCACCGATTGCTTTACTTGTACGTATCTAACATCCCTTGATCTTTTAATGGCAATGCCAACATTAGATTTTTCCTGGTAAACGATGAATTTTCTTGAAAACACCAATTCGTCATCATCATTGTATATTTTAATCATATAATTACCCGTTTTCGATAAACCTTTTGTTTGTCTATTGGGGATTCTCAACGTATAATGAGAATAAATTTGATAGGTATTAAAAGAATTTTCATAATCTACAATTCTTTGATTGTCAAAACCCCTTAGGTATTCTAACTTAGCAAGGCTGGAAGGTGTCCAATCAAAATTAAAGTGCTCTATTTTGTAATAAAAGTCATCTTCATCACCGTTTAGTGCGTCAAATTCGAGTAAGATGCCTTCACCTAATCTAATGATTGGTAATTGACTTTGAGATGTGTTTCCTCTTATTGTAATTGATTTTATGTAATTAGGAGGAGCAATTTCATTTTCAACTTGAGCATAAGATGTCAAACCAATCAAGGCTAAAAAGAAGAATTGTTTAAGTTTTTTATGCATTTAAGCGTTTTTTAGTGTTTAAAGGTAAACAAAATCCGTACCTAAAATTGCAGACCATATATTCCTGCGCTTTGGGCGTTAAATTTATTATGTTTAATTATGAAATCTCTATGATTAATTCGTAAATTTGCACGGATTTTTAGACAACAAATTTCAAAAAAATATGTCAAACGACATCAGAATTAAAAAAGGTCTGGATATTAATCTTAAGGGCGAGGCTGAAAAAGTTCTCGACAATGCAATAATTAGTAATGTATATACCCTAAGACCTGAAGACTTCCACAGTGTTATTCCTAAATTGTCAGTTAAAGTTGGAGATAAAGTAAAAGCAGGAGCGCCTGTATTTTATGATAAGTCCAATGAAGATATCAAGTTTGTTTCTCCAGTTTCTGGAGAAATTACAGAAATAGAAAGAGGCGCGAAACGTCGAATTCTTGCTGTTAAAATTCAAGCGGATAAATCGCAGTCTAATTTAGAACATGGTGAATTTAGATTAGATTCTGCTGATGCAGACAAGGTGAAAGCACATTTAATGGCAGCAGGTTGTTGGCCTTTCATAAAGCAAAGACCTTATGATGTCATGGCAAATCCAAACAAGAGCCCCAAAGCGATATTTATTTCGGCTTATGCCAGTGCGCCTTTAGCAGCTGACTATGATTTTACACTACAAGGAAAAGAAAAAGAACTGCAAGTTGCAGCTACTGCTCTCGGGAAACTAACAGAGGGAAAAATACATGTATCAGTTGGTAAGAATTCTAATTCGCCAATGGCTGGTTTGTCTGGAGTTACTCTGCACAAAGTTTCTGGACCACATCCATCTGGCAATGTAGGAACTCAAATTAATAAGATAGACCCCGTAAATAAAGGTGAAACTGTTTGGACGGTAGCACCGCAAGATTTAGTGATTATTGGGGAGTTGCTATTGACTGGTAAATTCAATGCCGAACGAATTGTTGCTTTTGTTGGGTCTTCTGTAAAGAATCCAAGATATTTTAAGACAAAAATAGGTAGCGAAATTGCTACTATGATATATGATAAGGGTGTTGACAAAAACGATAATATTAGAGTGATTTCTGGTAATGTATTGTCTGGAAAGCAAATACAACCAGATGGATTCTTAGATTATTACAGTGATGTAGTTACTGTAATTCCAGAGGGTAATGATTATGAATTTTTTGGATGGAACAAGCCAATTTTCAATAAAATCTCTACTTCAAGAGCATTAACATTTTCATGGTTATTTCCTAAAAAGAAATTTGATTTGAATACTAATACGAATGGAGAACATCGCGCATTCGTAACAACAGGAACTTATGAGCAAGTTTTTCCATTGGATATTTTCCCAATGCAAATCTTAAAAGCTTGTATGTATAAAGATCTTGATGAAATGGAAGCACTTGGTATGTATGAAGTAGCTCCTGAAGATTTTGCACTCACAGAATTTGTATGTGTGTCTAAACAACCACATCAGAAAATTATAAGAGAAGGATTAGACTTAATGCTTAAAGAGATAGGATAATGGGACTCAAAAGTAATTTACATAACTTAAAGGAAAAGTACAAAGGAACTAAAATGGCTCCTGCGTTCAATGCGTTGCATACATTCTTGTACTTGCCAAATGAGACAACTCACGGAGGAACTCACATTAAGGTAGCAGATGATTTAAAACGCACCATGAATATTGTAATCATGGCATTAGTGCCATGTCTGATATTCGGTATGTTTAATGCTGGATTTCAGCACCATTTTGCTCTTGGAGAAACAGTTGAATTTTTCTCTTGGAGAAATTTAAGAGTAGGACTTAAACACATATTACCCCTAGTAGTTGTGTCTTATGGAGTAGGACTTGCTATCGAGTTTTTATTTGCAGTGATTAAAAAGCATGAAGTTGAAGAAGGGTATTTAGTAACAGGAATGCTAGTGCCTCTAATTGTACCTGTCGATACACCACTTTGGATGTTGGCGGTAGCAGTTGCTTTTGGAGTTGTTATCGGTAAGGAAGTGTTTGGAGGTACAGGAATGAATATATTAAACCCAGCACTAACTATAAGGGCTTTTTTATTCTTTGCTTATCCTACATGGATGTCTGGTGATAAAGTATGGGTACATGGAGTAGTAGAAAGAGCACAGCAAATTGCTGATGGTAAAAATGTTGATGCTATTTCTGGTGAAACTATACTAGGAAGCTTAGCTCAAAATAAAGAAGCAGGATATGAATGGTGGGATATGTTCATGGGCTATATCCCAGGGTCTGTAGGAGAAACATCGACTATGCTCATATTGTTAGGAGCATTATTTTTAATCTTTACAAAAATAGGAAGTTGGAGAATTATGCTATCCTCAGTATTGGGAGCCATAGTAATGGGGCTAATTTTCAACTTTGTTGTGGATTCTGGATGGATAACGGAAAGTAGTAAATTTTACGGATTGATGAATACTGTTTGGTGGCATCATCTAATAATTGGAGGGTTTGCTTTTGGTACAGTCTTTATGGCCACTGACCCAGTAACGGCATCTCAAACAAATAAAGGAAAATGGATATATGGATTTTTGGTAGGATTCATATCTATATTAATACGAGTATTTAACCCAGCTTACCCAGAAGGTGTGATGTTGGCAATACTTCTTATGAATGTTTTTGCACCTACTATTGATCACTATGTGGTTCAAGGTAATGTGAAAAAACGAATGAAACGTTTAAAAGCTAAAGTAGCATAGTTATGAGCAAGAAAACTGATTCAAATCTATATACAATACTCTTCTCTATTGGGATGGTAGTAGTTGTAGGAACACTATTAGCATTTACTGCATCGTCTTTAAAGCCATTGATTACTAAAAATAAGCAATTAGAAAAGCAGCAGAATATTCTTTATGCTATGGGTGTAAATAATAATGATGAAACTAGTGCTGTTTTTGTTTCTACTGATGAAGCTCCAGAAAAATTTAACGAATACATTAAAAAGCAAATAGTTATCGAAGGAGATAATGTAACTGAAGATAGTGAAGCTTATTTAATTAATGTTAAAAAAGAACAGGCTAGAGCAAAAGATGGTGAAGAAAGGCGTTTACCATTATTTATAGGTGAAAAGGAAGGAAAAACTTTTTACATAGTACCTATAAGAGGTAAAGGTTTATGGGATGCTGTTTGGGCATACATAGCATTAGATAAGGATATGGTTATTCAAGGTGCTTATTTTGATCATCAAGGTGAGACAGCTGGTTTAGGAGCTAATATCAAAGAGCGATTTTTTATGGATGATTTTATAGGTGAGCACTTAATGAGCAATGGTCAATTTAAAGGTGTTGATATCTCAAAGAGCAATGCGGATCCACTTAATAAAGATAAAACAGATAATCAGGTAGATGCAATTGCAGGAGCAACAATTACAGGTGACGGCGTTGCAGCAATGATTAGAAAAGATTTAGCATTGTACGTGCCTTATTTCAAACAACTTAAAAACAATTAATGTATGGGACTTTTATCAAAAAAAGATGCCAATTTAATTCTAGACCCATTAGCTGATAATAACCCTATAACTATTCAAGTATTAGGGATTTGTTCAGCACTAGCAATTACTGCCGAACTAAAGGCTTCTATTGTTATGTCAATTTCAGTATTGTTTGTAATGGGCATTGGTAATGTCGTAATATCCTTAATTAGAAATATAATTCCTTCTAAAATTAGAATTATTGTTCAGCTAACAGTAGTTGCCATGCTGGTAATTATTGTTGATCAGGTTTTAAAGGCTTTTTCCTATGAATTAAGTAAACAGTTAGGGGCTTTTATTGGATTAATTATTACCAACTGTATTATTATGGGGCGTTTTGAAGCCTTTGCTTTAGGTAACGGACCATGGAGGTCATTTTTAGACGGGATTGGTAATGCATTTGGATATGCAGCAATATTAATTATTGTTGGGTTTTTTAGAGAATTACTTGGGTCTGGTACTTTACTTGGTTTTAAAGTTCTTGGAGATCCAATTGCAAAAACAGGACTGTATAGCATAGGGTATGAGAATAACGGATTTATGTTATTAGCACCTATGGCACTTATTGTCGTAGGTATTATTATTTGGATACAACGTAGCAGAAACACTGCCTTAATCGAAGATCACTAGTATTATGGAGCATATAGAATTATTTTTTAAGTCAATATTTATCGATAACATGGTATTTGCCACATTCCTTGGAATGTGTTCTTACCTGGCTGTATCTAAGAAAGTATCAACAGCAGTTGGTTTAGGAGCAGCAGTGATTTTCGTATTAGCAATTACAGTACCATTAAACTGGTTATTAGATCAGTATATATTACAACCAGGAGCATTATCTTGGTTAGGTGCAGAATATGCAGAATACGATTTAAGTTTCTTGTCCTTTATCATGTTTATTGCAACCATTGCACCCATGGTACAATTAGTTGAGATTATTGTCGAGAAGTTTTCACCTTCATTATATAATTCACTTGGTATTTTCTTGCCACTTATAGCCGTGAACTGTGCTATCTTAGGAGGCTCATTATTCATGCAATCTAGAGAAATCGGAACATTAGGGTTAGCATTTAACTATGGAGTTTCATCAGGTATTGGTTGGTTCTT
>CALDUJ010000097.1 GCA_937923735.1 uncultured Flavobacteriaceae bacterium
GCGGTTTTTGGGTAATTAAAGGTAACGGTCTAGTGTATGATTTCGTTGCGTGTTTAAGCACTAAAGTTAGCAAATAAATCACAGATAGAAAGTCCGCGAGGACTTTCGTAAGTAGGCTATAACTAGCAATGAATTATACACATTGTTGGCATTAGTATTTTTTAGCATCCACAATATAATTCAACTAATGTGATTTGCTTTTTTTCCTTTATTTCATAGTAACAACCAGGATTAATTTCTCTGGGTTCGAACTTAGTATTGTTCTCTTTCCATATATTTTGGTCAAAGTCTGTTTTGTCCACTTGATAAATTTGCTCAATCCATTTCATCAATTTTTTCCTATTGATTTTTGGTAGTTCTAACTCTATTGTAATTCCTCCTGCTTCTTTACATTCGAATACTGAGTATTTTATTCCATTTTGGAATTTTTGAGAAAAAGCGCAAAGTTTTGAATTGTCCCATTCGTAGTATTCCAATTCGTATTTCTCACCAAATGTTTTATAATTATTGGTAAGATAGCTGTAGATAACTTCTGTACTTTTTCCTTCTTCTATTTGTTTTTTCAGTTTTCCAATATTTGGGGAATTCAAATAAAATAGTTCATCACCAACTAAATAAGCGCTGAAAACAAATCCTTTATTTGTCCCGTCAATTTCTTTTATTTTCAGCCATTCGCCTTTTATATTTTTTTCTCCATCTTTAATTTGTAATTCGATTCCTGTTTCCTCTAATATTTCGACTTCCGTTCCATAATAAAGTTTTCCGATTCTCTCAGAATTTTGGTCAGGACTTTCTCTAACAATTAGTCCATTTTCAGCTACCACAAAACTTGTATTTTGACCGAAGCCAAAAGTTGATGTTAGTAGTAGAATTAAAATTGAAGTTGCTGCTTTCATATTAATGCCAACGTTGTTGTGTATGGTTAGTTGCGTGGTTAAGCAACTAATTTAGTAAACAAAAACTTGCCAGAGAAAATTCCGAAGGAATTTTCTAAATAAGCACTTACCAAAGCAATTAATTATACACGGTGTTGCCACACGTTATTTTTTCAATTCAATTGTTTTGTTAATGGTTAAAAACTCATTTTCATCTATTGGTTTAAAAAAAGCGGATAAGTCCGATTGTTTTCCAGATACAAATAACAAGCAGGAATTATCAACTGTTGCAATTTGGACTATAAATTCAGACAAGTCCATTCCACGAACATTTAAACTATTTAAAAAAGCGATATGGTCAAATTTACTTGATAGAATACTAATCTCAACCATTAAATTCTTTAGTTCGCTGTCATAGTCTTTTTTTCCTAAATGATATTTTGTTTGTCGAGTTTTATCTGGAAATTTTTTTAAAATGACATTATTTATGCTTCCAGCAAAATCAGATATTTTATTTAATGAATCTATTAAGTATTGATGTTCTAATTTAATTTGTTCAGAAATCCTAAATCCATATTGAGGAAATTTATTCACGTATTCAGCGTCAGTAATTCCATTTCTATGGACAAACAAATGTCTTCTAATATGAATTTCCTCGACTTCGTTAAAATCTATACCTAAATTCTTTAGGTCAATATTAAACATCTTTTTGTAATATTTTTCGATTTGGACAAGTCCACCACTTGTTAAGTTTCTGAAATCTTTAGTAATTAAATCATTATGTATTTTTTGAATTGAACTTAAACTTAATAAATAGTTTTTCTGAAATTTTACTGGTTCGTCTTGTTTAAAAGGTGTAATATCTCGTTCAAAGATTTCTAATATAACGTCTGTTAGATATACCTCTAACGAAGTAATAGTGGAAATGAGAAGTAGTTGTCTTAATTTATATGGATATAAATTTTCAAGTCTGTTATAAAGTGCAGTTGGACTGTGTTCTATTGTTCCAATTGAAGTTTTTATAGAAGTTGGATTTTTAAACTTCCCAGATTCTATTTCAACTTCCAATCTTTTTCTTTCAGATTGATAAAGATGATATGTGATATCATAAATTTGTTTTGAATCTTTAAGATTGTTTTTAAATTTATTGTAAGATTCAAATCCTCTCATTTATTATCGTGGTTTTTTAATGTGTGGCAACGTGTTATATAGTAACTTTTATTACTCATATCCCGTAAAATAATCAGGATATAGTAAGATTCGAGTTACCGTTATCCCGTAAAGATAATTTTTTAATAACATTATCCAAAGGGCTGCTTATCTACTCTAAATCTTTAAATGTAAACTATTCCGCCACCTTAAATGCTTGTATGGCAGCATTAGGCTCAATAATATTATAGCCTTCCCAGAAAGTTGGGTCGTATTTAGATAGGTAAGTGGCTTTTATGTTTTTGTTTTCGGGAGCACTCTCGTAATTGGTTTCATTAATGTTTTTGGAGTCAAAAACCACTAATTCATACTTGTTACGCTGCGTCATCCGCATGTCTAGTTTTAGAGATAACTCATTTTGCTTACGTCTGCCTTTAACATACTTGTTCTTTTCTATCACTTTTAAAGGTCTATCAAGACCAAAGTAAACACCACTGTCTAACTCCAGGTATTTCGCGCTATAACCTCCTTCTGTATCCTTTTGAAACAACATTCTGCCTTTGTATATATTATGACGATAGGTAATGCCCAATAGACCAAAACGCTGTATTGGTCTTACATTATCAAACTCTAAGCGCATAACCGCATAGTCGTCTATGTTAACATACATGGTGCCTTTAAAGTCTTTTTTGCCTTTAGGTTCGAATTTTAATATGTAAACTGGTGACTCATCGATATAGGTGTAGTCTTCTAAAGTAAACTCGTAACGATTGGATTTTCTTAACACATCAATCTTACTGTCTTCATTAAAGAAAAGCTGCTCATACAGTTCGGAAATCCGATCTTTTATTTGTTGATTAAAATTTTGATTGTCTGTATTTTCTACTTTAACCATAGCATCGGATTCTTCTTCATGTTCTGCTTTCAGCGAGTCTAATTGCACTTTAGAACTGAATATGCCAGATTTTATCTTGAGATAAGAGTCAGGTTTTACGTTCTCTTTAAAAATACGTTCCATTTTTTCCGACAATCCGTCCATAGATATGTCTTTACTTTTGTCGTATAATTCGGCCGCTTTATCAATATGAAATTTATGTTTGGAATAATCTCCATAAAAATCGCCTAGAGCCTCACGATAATAGGAGGAATGCTTGGGGACTAAGTCAGCGATACTATCAATAAGTTGTTTGTTTAACTCTTCTATGGTAGATTTTTGGAATCCGAAATCTACTTTCTTCATTTGGTTTAAATCCGACTGTCTGAAGAAAACTTTCTTTTTAGAAAGACTAACTCTGTAATTAGTATCAAGGTTTTCTTTTACTTTCTCAATAATCTCCTTCGGTTCTAAAGGGTTGTTGGATAAAAACACGCTCTTAAGTTCAAAGGCCTTGGGGGCGAGATAGATAATACTATCTAATTGGGATTGTAAAGAGAATGATTTTTTCTCGTAGCCCATAGAGGACAAATACATACTATCCACTTCTATAGCTTTCTTTCTTAGGGTAAAATTAAAAACGCCTTCCTCGTTGGTAATCACTCCGCTATGCTCTCCATATTGTACAGTTGCAAAGGGTACAGGTTCATTAGTCTTTTGATCTAACACCTTAGAAGTAAATGATTGCGCAGATAGGATACTCGCTGTAAGCGATATTATAATTGTAACTAAATGTTTGATGATTGATGTCATTAGGTATGATGGTTTATTACATAGACGCAAAAAACAACCTAATGGTTGCTTGCAATATAAAATAAGACGAGCAACTAGCAATATTGTTACTTGGAACCACATGTTGAGTTTAATTTCTTGAAATAAAAGATTAATCAATTTTATTTTGGTTGGCCCACTAAATAAGCCACAGAAAACCCAATGCTGTTTTTTTGTTTTCCTGAAGTCCATTTAAACTGGTTTTTAACGTCTGCTTCTTTAGCTATGGCTAAAAGTTCTTCTGGAGTATGAAGTCTTATGACAGATACAACGCCATCCCAGATTGCGTATAATGGTATTAAAGGAATGATGTAAGTAAATAATAATCGACTCCATTTAAAAGGCTTTATGAATGGTGTGCAAAAGAAAAACAAAATAGGATGTGTTATCAAAATTGCTAAAACACTCCAATATGCTTATTGCCACCATCAAAAATGGCAATAGGCATTTGGTCGTTTATGGTATTGCTGAGAATCGTTTTTACGTCTTCAGGTTTAAAATGATGTATGGCTGTAAACAACGTTCGGATACCTTTTTTCTCTATAGGGTCTGATAAAATGTCTAATGGTTCAGATAGATATCCTATAATGCGATTTGATGCTTCATTATGCGATTTATAGGCTGAAATATTTGGGAATTTATCGGATAGAGTGTACGTTATATTTAGTTCTTTATTAATATGTGAAGAAATCAAAGAAATAGGCCCGCCATTTCCAGAGCATAAATCCATTATATGATTATGATTTGTTTCTCGAGCTAGATTTTCCAGAATCTTAATAGCGGGTTCATAAAACTTCATGACTTTAAGCATAAAGCCTAAAAAGTCAGTTCCGCCATCGCGAATAAATTTTGGAAACCAAGAATAGTCTTCGAATTCGAAGAGGTGATAACGTTTCAATAGCAGCTTTTTCTTGAAAGGTACAAAAGCAAATTAATTGAATCAGTATTTCTCCTGCAATTGTTTTGTATGATGCTCCACATGATAAGCTGTCCACATGACAATTTCACGAACAGGCATTTTCCCCATAAGAGGATGTGGTAAGATATAGTTATCAAGGTCTTTATCCTTCCATTTTTGGGTTTTGTATTGGAGTTTCTTGTTTTCGACCTGTAATCGATTTAGGATATAGGCTTTTTCTTTTAGTTTAGGCACTTTCATATCGCGCGAAGGGCCAAAAGTGGCACCTTCAGGAACTTCACCCAAACGTTCTTGATAACGTTTTACAATAGCATCGAAATTACGGACTTCTCGGTTTGCTTTACCAAATTTATACTTCAAAAGAAATTTGGGCATGCTCATAGCAGCGTTGAGAGGCTTTATACTCTGCAATAAATGCAAAGCCTGTTGCCCCGTAGTCCATTTTCCTTCAGGGCCTGACACCCAGTTTTCATCATCATGAGACTCTAGCCAATTAAAAAGTGTTTGATGCTTTTCTTCTAGAAGTTTTTCAATATCGTCTTTAGTCATTTACTTTTCCTTTTTGTACAAAGGAATAAGATAAGAAATATTATAACCATAGCCAACACCAAAGCGCCCGCTGTCGTAGGTTTTGTTATAGCCAGGAATATATACATTCTCAAAAGTATTTGGTGCATCATCCGATATTAGGACTTTTAGCTGTGCATTAAGTCCAAGATATAAGTTTGGAAGTACTTCTGCTTTTAAACCTACAATAAGCTCTGTCCAAAGTGCTGTAAGACCAGAAAATTCTTCAGGTGTATCAACTGTTAGTTGTGGCTCCCAATATTGGTTTGTGGTATATATGGTATAACTGTTTAATGTTTGTTTAAATGTACTTGCACCAACTCTAAAACCCGTGTATATGGCATTTTCCATACCAAACCAATTTTCGTATGTATTATAGTCTATACCAGCTTTAAAATAACTTCCGTTGGCTGTGCTATTAAGAAATTCGGTAATTGTCGTTCTTTCTTCCGTTCCTAATTCTCCAGCGATATATAATCGTTTTGTAAGACGAAAATCACCCATAAGTTCGAAGCCTTTATAGTCATCGTCTAGAGAAGTGCGTACCAACTTACTTAAATCTGCTCCTAGGCGTAAGCCATAACGATTAGTAATTCTAACGCTATCTTTAGCAATCTGCTCTGCAGTTTCTTTAACAGCCTCTGGCTCTTCTGTGTTTTTGTCTTGTGCTAAGGCCGATATCGACAAAAGCAAAAGACAGATACTAATGCGTAATGTTGACATGTGTTTGATTTTCGTTTTCAATAGTTGTAATGCCGTCGGCTAGTGGTGTTGTTAATATCCAATTATCGCCATCGTCCACAACATCAACTCCAAAATTCTCGAATATTGTTTTGTAGCCGCATGCACGAGAGACATAAACATCTTTTCTTGCATAACTAACAATAATTGTATCCGGATTACCACCAATGATGTTTCCATCTTCATCTTCCTCATAATCCTTATAAAGAATATAAGTAGTTGTGTCATCAGTAGTGCGCAATGGTAACAAGATACTCGTAGGAGTACTTATTGTCGAGCCATTTTCGTATTCAAGAGGCTCGGTTTGTCCTTCCCCAATGATTACTAAATCATCAACAGATTTTAAAGTCTCAGGATTTGCAACATCAAAAAATTCAATAATTAATCTCGGAGTTGTAGGAGTAGATTCTGGACAGATATCATCTCGTTCACAACCGTGAAAAACTACTGAGGCAATTAAAAGTAAGAGGAATAGGTTCTTATTCATGCTTTATCTCTTTTTCAAAAGTACAACATTTTCACAATGAAATGTTTGTGGAAACATATCTACAGGTTGCACTTTTATAATCTCGTAATCGTCTTTCATTAATGCTAAATCTCTTGCTTGTGTAGCACTGTTACAACTTACATAAACCACTTTTTCTGGCGAAATGTTAAGTATTTGTTGTACGACATCTTTATGCATACCATCTCTTGGCGGGTCCGTAATAATAACATCTGGCCTGCCGTGAGCATTTATAAAATCTTGATTGAACACATTCTTCATGTCTCCAACATAAAAGGCAACGTTATCTATCCCGTTTAATTGTGCATTTTCTTTAGCTGCTTCAATAGCTTCTGGAACTGCTTCAACCCCAACCACTTTGTTGGCTTTTTTCGCAACAAATTGTGCAATAGTTCCGGTTCCAGTATACAAATCGTATACTAACTCATTACCATTTAGGTTTGCAAAATCTCTAGTTATCTTGTATAATTCGTATGCTTGAGAAGAATTGGTCTGGTAAAAAGACTTAGCATTAATCTTAAAGCGCAAGCCTTCCATTTCTTCAAAGATATGGTCACGACCTTTATAGCAAATTACGTCCTGGTCGTAAATAGTGTCGTTTGCCTTGCCATTAATAACGTATTGTAACGATGTGATTTCTGAAAATTGCTCTGCCATAGCATTAAGCAACAACTCACGTTTGACTTTATCTTCTTTAAAGAACTGAATCAAAACCATTACCTCACCAATGCTTGAATTACGAATCATAAGAGTTCTTAGTAGCCCATGTTGGTTTCTGGTATTGAAAAACTCTAACCCATTTTTAATAGCAAAATCTTTAACAAAATTTCTAATAGCATTTGATGGGTCAGCCTGTAAATGGCATTTCTTAACATCCAATATTTTATCCCACATACCAGGGATATGAAATCCAAGAGCGTTTTTATCTCCTAAATCTTTATCCGATTGGATTTCTTCTAAAGTTAACCATCGGCTGTCACTAAAAGAGAATTCCATTTTGTTTCTATAGAAATATTGCTCGTCAGCTCCAAGAATAGTATTGACTTCAGGAAGTTCTAAATGTCCAAGCCTAGTAAGGTTGTTAACCACTTCCTGTTGCTTGTAGAACAGTTGGTCATCATAGCTCATATATTGCCATTTACAACCCCCACAAGTACCAAAGTGTTCACATGCCGGCTCAGTGCGTTTATCTGATAGTGTATGAAATGCTATTGCTTTGCCTTCGTAATAAGATTTTCGTTTTTTGAAGGTTTGTATATCAACTACATCACCAGGAACAGCATTATTTAGGAATATAACACGACCGTCAGGTGCTTTGGCTACAGACTTTCCTTTGGCACCAGCATCAATTACCTCGATGTTAGTAAATACTTGTTTCTTGTTTCTTCTTGACATGGCGCAAAAATAAGAATCGTTGAAAACAAAATTCAGCTTAATTGAATTATCTTTAGTTAAATTGAACCTTTTTCATTTTTCGACGTCTTTAGTGTATATGAAAGTACTAAACCAACACAAACGAGTAGTTAACCAGCCTAAACATAAGATCTCAGAACTTATTAAGAAGTTGGCTTCTAAAGAAGATAAAATATGGCCTTATAATAAATGGTCGGCCATGAGATTTAAGGACGGTTTAAAAGTAGGGGCCAAAGGCGGACACGGTATTATTAGATATACAATAATTGAATATAATCCCGAGAGTGGAATAAAATTTCAGTTTTCAAGCCCAAAAGGATTTGATGGTACTCACGAATTTAAAATGTTAGAGTTAGGCAAAAATAGTACTGAGGTAAGCCATATCATTAATATGAAAACGCATGGTATAGCAACGATTCAATGGTTGGTTTTTATAAGATGGTTGCATGATGCTTTAATTGAAGATGCTTTCGATAATATTGAAAATCATTTTTCTGAAGTGAAAAAAGCATCCAAATGGAGTCCGTGGGTTAAATTATGGCGATGGCTATTTATCAATACCAGCTTAACGCATGTAAAAGCGACAATGTCTCATAATGGATAAGAATATTGACGCCCAACTAGTTTCGGACTATAAATCTGGAAATCAGATAGCATTAGCTAAGCTAGTGAAGCGTTGGCATAAACCATTCTGTAATAAGGCATATTGGATTGTAAAGGATGCTGATTTAGCTAAAGACATAGCTCAAGATTCTTGGACTACTATAATTGATAGGATTCATTTGCTAAAAGAGAGCCACAGTTTTGGTGGTTGGGCATTGCGGATAGTGTATTCGAAGTCCTTAGACGAGTTGCGAAAAAACTCTCGAAAGCAGATTAAGCAAGATGCATACAAAAAAGAACTAGAGAAGGAATCATTCTCCGAAGATGAACAAGATAGCAAGCTCCTAAAAATTAGATTACTTGAAAGTATTAAACAGCTACCCAGTCATCAACAGGATGTTATCAAACTGTTTTACATCCAAGAGTATTCGTTAAAAGAGATTAGTAGTATATTAAGTATAAGTGTAGGTACAACAAAATCAAGGCTGTTTCATGCGCGAGAAAAATTGAAGAAATCATTAGAAAAAAGGAACTATTAATAAGATTTCCGCTTTTGCGGAAATAATAAAATGAATTTTATTATGAAAAATAATATGGAAGACATCGACAGATTAATAAAAGAAACACTAACACAAGAAGAAGCTAAATTTTATGAAGAGTTAGACGAACAAGGCGTTATCGGAATGATTGGCGGTTTGTTTAAAGGTAAAAACGCTTGGTTACTAGTAATGATGAATATTGTTACCGTTGCTTTCTTTGGGCTTTTTGTGTATTGTACCATTCAATTTTTTGGAACAGATAATACCAACGAATTGATTAAATGGGGTGCAGGAGCCATCACATTTTTGTTAGGAGTAAGTATCTTGAAAGTGTTTGTTTGGATGCAAATGGACAAGAATGCCTTGTTAAGAGAAATAAAACGATTAGAGTTACAAGTGTCTTCGTTATCAGGAAAAATCTCTTCGTAACATTTTAGTGCCACATATAATTTCATTAAATTGCAAGCCTTCAGGGATGATTTCTCTCCCACGCTGAATTTTCGACTCTTCGAAAGGAAAAAGGTACAGTAGGAATGGTTATTTTACTCGCTAAGCGAGGTTTAATTATTAATGTTTGCATCTGTAAAATGATGTCAAACGGTGTCTTTTGTTAGGCATTAAACTTTAAAATTATATTAAAATGGCTGTTTTAGAAAACATGTCATCGCAACAAGCGATGGACCTCGAAAACAAGTATGGCGCACACAATTACCATCCATTACCAGTAGTACTGAGTAGAGGAGAAGGTGTACATGTATGGGATGTTGAAGGAAAAAAATACTACGACTTTCTTTCTGCATACTCTGCGGTTAATCAAGGGCATTGCCATCCGAAAATCGTTAATGCAATGGCGAATCAAGCGCAAACACTAAGCTTGACTTCAAGAGCATTTTATAACGACATGTTGGGCAAGTACGAGAAGTATGCTACTGAATACTTTGGTTTTGATAAGCTTTTACCTATGAATACAGGTGCCGAAGCTGTTGAAACTGCTTTGAAACTTTGTAGAAAATGGGCTTATGAAGTAAAAGGAATTAATGAAAATGAAGCTGAAATTATTGTCTGCGAGAATAACTTCCATGGAAGAACAACCACAATTATTTCCTTTTCTAATGATCCAGTAGCAAGAAAGAACTTTGGACCTTACACCAAGGGTTTTATAAAGATAGCATATGATAATTTAGAGGCTTTAGAAGAAGCTTTGAAAAATAATAACAATATTGCAGGCTTTTTGGTAGAACCTATACAAGGTGAAGCTGGTGTTTATGTGCCGCATGAGGATTACTTGAAAAAAGCAAAGGCGTTATGTGAAAAACACAATGTATTATTCATTGCTGATGAAGTGCAAACAGGAATAGCACGTACAGGGCGATTATTAGCTACCTGTGGCAATTGCGATTGTTCAGATAAAAATTGCTCTTCGACCCCTGAAGTTAAACCTGATGTATTAATTCTTGGTAAAGCATTGAGCGGTGGTGCTTATCCAGTATCTGCTGTATTAGCAAATGATAATGTCATGAATGTTATTAAACCTGGTAACCATGGTAGTACTTTTGGAGGTAACCCTATAGCTGCTGCGGTTGCTATAGCCGCATTAGAAGTTGTAAGAGATGAAGATTTAGCTCAAAATGCTTTTGAGCTAGGGGAGCTTTTCCGTTCAGAAATGAACAAATATATAGCAAACAGTAAAATTGTGCAATTGGTAAGAGGTAAAGGCCTACTAAATGCCATTGTAATTGATGACGATGAAGAAAGTGATACTGCTTGGAATATTTGTTTAAGACTGCGTGATAATGGTTTATTAGCTAAACCAACTCATGGTAATATCATTCGTTTTGCGCCACCTCTGGTGATGACAAAAGACCAATTGTTAGATTGTGTGGATATTATTACAAAGACACTAAAAGAGTTTGAATAGTTAAACCAAACAGACAATAATAAAAAAGGCGCCCATTGGGCGCCTTTTTTATTACTATATAGCTAAATAAATTATTGATTTTGTTGTGCTTGGGCTTGTTCTAAAGCTTCATTATAGATTTCCATCATACCATCATATCCTACTGTAGAGAATACATATATAGTTCTAATAACCATCAATACATTTAACACAAGAACTACTAATGCGATTATCTTTGCCGTTTTCATGCCTTTAATATCACCTTCGTAATCATCAGGATTCATCTCGGCATCTTTAATATTTTTATTGGCAATAAAGAAAGCTGGTCCAGCTAGAAATATACCAGATCCTAAAAAGCAGCAGCATAATAGACCTACAGCAGATAAAATATAGACTAAAGTTGGGTTTAATTGTTTTTTCATGAGTTTGTTTTTAATAGTTGAGTTTAAAGATAAAATTAATGATTATTATAACAATGCTGGCTATGGCGAGTGTACTAATTATTTTGATAGCGTGCTTATACTTGTAAAATAGACTTATTGCATAAGCTATAAATAATGGTATTAGCGTGTAAATAGCTGGGTACATATGAAACGCAGCAACAAATTCTCCTTGAAACAATAATGCAACAGATCGTTGTAAGCCACAACCAAAACAATCAAAACCAAAGTACTTTTTTGTTAAGCACGGTAACATATATTCCTCTGGAGATGTTATAATGGATGGCAATGTCATTAAGACAAATTTATAAATTCTTATGACTTATAAAATGTAAAATGGATGTAATTTCATTAAACTTGTAGTCGTAAAACTTAACAACATGAAATCATTTAGTAAGATTCTCAATTATATACTTATTCTTGTTGGTGCTGTAATCGCTATATATGCGCAAGCAGGGGAAGCTCAGGATACTAAAATTTTGGTTATCGGAATTGTTGTATTAATGGTTGGAATATACCGCATTTCAAAGAATATAGGAGATAAACCTAAAGGCCCAGAAGGATTTGTGAAAACTGAAAAAGAAGATGTTTAAGATTGGAGATAAAGTATCAGTGTTAGATGATGATATATCAGGTGTTGTTACGAAAATTGATGGTTCGAGCGTAACTGTAGAAACCTCAGATGGTTTTGATATGGAGTTTGACTCTATTGAGCTTATTAAAATCGAATCTCAAGAATTACAACAAAATATCTTCTCAAAAACATCTGTAAAAGAAGTACTTTCTGAAAAGGAATCGCTTAAGAAAAAACAAGCTGTAAAACCAAAAAAGAAAGAAAAAGAGCATCCCGCAATGGAGGTGGATTTGCATATTCCTCAACTGACCAATTCAACAAGAGGTATGACCAATCATGATATGCTCACCTTACAGTTAGATACTGCGAGGAGGCAATTAGAATTTGCAATAAAGAAGCGAATTCCTAAAATAGTATTTATTCATGGCGTAGGAGAAGGTGTGCTTAAATTAGAACTGGAATATCTTTTTGGGAGATATAATAACATAGCCTATTATGATGCCAACTACCAAAAATACGGACTAGGCGCTACGGAAGTTAAAATTTTCCAGAATGTAAAGCCGA
>CALDUJ010000098.1 GCA_937923735.1 uncultured Flavobacteriaceae bacterium
GCTAGAAAGAAGTGTCTGTTTTCATCATAATCTCTAGCAAATAACTGAAACTCTTCTAGTGTACCACCACCTTGAGCTGTGACAGATCGTGTTTGAGATTTTTGTTCTGAGAATACTGCCGTAACTCTGGTTTTGCCAAATTGCAATTCCGTTTTTACACCAAATAGACTCTGCGCACCAGTTATCAATGAACTATTTAATGGCATGCTAACATTACCGACTTCAATTTTTTGAAGAATATCGTCTTCTGTTGGCGTGTATTCTAACTTAACTAATTGTTGAAAGTCAAAAGTAGATTGCGTATCGTAATTAGCAGTTACTTGAAGCCTTGTACCTACTTTACCTAAAAGACTCAAACTTATTCTTTGATCAAAATCAAAAGAGAAGTTTCGTCTGTTTCGGGGTGAAAAAGCTGGGTTGTCTTGTTTTGTAAACAATACCCCTAGATCCATTTCGACTGATCCTTGAGGGACTACCGATATTTCATTGCTTCCAAAAATACTTTCGAAGAAACTTGAGTTTACATAAAAATCTGGTAGTAAATTTTTTTGTTCTTCTTCGCTTCCTTCCTTTTTTCCATCAGCAGCATCAATTTTTTGTTTGTAATAAGATTTTAAATTTTCTTGAATCACTAAGCGCTCAAATTCCTTTGGAGTAAGTATAATGGGGTAGTTTATATTGAAATTTCCAACGGTCTCCGTATAAATGTAACGATCAGTAAGTGGGTCGTATGTATACTTCGAAACAATACTATCTGGGTTCGGAAGTTCAATGCTTCCCATACTAAAACCTGTGGCAGTGGAGTCTTGTTCAGTTTCGGTTTCTTGAGCATACGTTAAACCAGTAAAACAAGTTAAGACGGCTAATAGCATAGCAGTCTTAAGCGATATATAAAATGAGAGCTGGTTAGTTTTGTTCAAAACAGTTTATAGATTTTTTAAGGCTTCTTTTATTAACGTTTCTACTTTTGCATTTGGTTGAGTAGAAATTACTTTATCCACTACACGTTCTGCTTGCTTTTTATTAAAGCCAAGAACATCTAAAGCAGATAACGCTTCATCTTTGCTTGTATTGTTTTGCGAAATGGAAACTTCGTCCATATCATAAACTTTAAGAATTTTGTCTTTTAAATCTATGATAACTCGCTGAGCAGTTTTAAGTCCAATCCCCTTAATAGATTGTATTTTAGCTACATCTCCCGAAGCTATTGCTTCTCTTACTTGTTTTGGCGTCATGGCAGACAACATAGTTCTAGCAGTGCTTGCACCTATACCACTAACAGAAATTAATAATCGGAAGATTTCTCGTTCTGATTTTTCAACAAAACCAAACAAAGTGTGTGAATCTTCTTTAACTTGAAGATGAGTGTAGAGCTTTAAGTTTTCTGATTCAGGAATCTGAGAAAATGTGTTCAAAGAGATATGGCATAAATACCCTACTCCTGAACATTCTATAACAACATCTGTCGGGTTTTTTTCTACCAGCTTTCCCTGAATATGTGTAATCATTTACTGATTTTTGTTAAAAATCAAATGTAATAAAATTATTTACATTTTGGTCGTGAAATACAGCAGTTAAAGGATTATAGATTACGCTTTTCTTTTTCCTGCGCATCTACAACAGCTACAGCTGTCATATTTACGATTTCATCGACACTTGCATCGAGTTGAAGAATATGAACTGGCTTGCGCATTCCCATCATAATTGGACCAATGGAATCTGCCTTATTAAGTTCTTTTAATAATTTGTAAGTGATGTTAGCCGAATCTAAGTTTGGAAAAATCAGGGTATTTACTTTCTTGCCGTTTAATTTAGAAAAAGGAAAAATGTCTTTTCGCATTTCTCTATTTAATGCAAAATCGGTTTGTAATTCCCCATCAACTATTAAATCAGGATAATTTTCATGTAAATGTGATACAGCTTGACGAATTTTGGAAGCAGTCACATTTGTAGCAGAACCAAAATTAGAATAAGATACCATGGCTATTACTGGATTTAACCCAAACATCTTTATAACCTTCTCTGTCATTCTAGTAATATTGATTAAATCTTCAGCTGTAGGGTTAACATTAATAGCAGTGTCACTCAAAAACAAAGGCCCTTTATCGGTCATCAATAAATTGGTCGTTGCTATTCTTTCAGCTCCTTTTGCCATACCTATTAGTTCCATCATTGGTTTTACAACCGTAGGATAGCTTTGAGAAAAACCTGAGATTAAAGCATCTGCATCGCCTTCGTTTACCATCATAGCAGCATAATAATTACGCTGCCTCATGAGTTTTTCTGCTGCTAACTTTGTTATGCCTCTACGTTTTCTTTGTTTCCAATAAACTTCTGCATATTTATTTTTTCGAGCTTCTTCTTCGTCAGATTTTGGGTCAATAATAGTCACTTTTGCATCAAACTCAATTTCCTTCATGAGCTTTTCTATAGTGTCCTTTCTGCCTAAAAGTATTGGCTTTGCAATACCTTCATCATACGCTATTTGAGCTGCTTTAAGTACTGTTATTTGGTCTGCTTCAGCGAACACTACTCGCTTCGGATTTGTTTTTGCACGGCTTAATAGCAATCGGACAATCTTATTATCAGAACCCATTCTATTTAATAACTCATCTTCATATTTTTCCCAATTCTCTATGGGCTCTTTGGCCACACCACTATCAATAGCCGCCTTAGCCACAGCAGGTGGAACAACCGCAATGAGTCTTGGGTCAAATGGTTTTGGGATGATGTACTCTTTGCTGAATGATAATCTTGTTTCGTTATACGCAAGATTCACTTGCTCTGGAACAGGCTCTTTAGCAAGTTCAGCAAGCGCAACAACTGCAGCTTTTTTCATAGCCTCGTTAATCTTAGTAGCTCTAACATCTAAAGCGCCTCTAAATATGAAAGGAAAACCTAGGACATTATTTACTTGATTAGGGTGATCGCTACGACCGGTCGCCATTATAATATCGTCTCTTGTATCTATCGCTAATTTATATGGAATCTCAGGGTCTGGATTTGCCATTGCAAATACAATTGGGTTTTTGGCCATACTCTTAAGCATTGCTGGGTTTACTATATCTGCCATAGATAGGCCTATAAAAACATCGGCATCCTTCATCGCTTCCTCAAGCGTATCTATTTTTCTGGACGTTGCGAATTCTGCCTTCTGAGTTGTCAAATTATCTCTATCCTTCCTAATAACACCTTTACTATCTAGCATAACAATGTTATCTCTTTTGGCACCAAACGATTGATATAATCTAGTACATGATATAGCCGCTGCTCCAGCACCACTTACTACCATTTTAACATCTTCTATCTTTTTTTCTGAAAGCTCCAAGGCATTCAACAATGCTGCTGCAGAAATAATTGCTGTACCGTGTTGGTCATCATGCATTACCGGAATGTCCAACTCTTCTTTTAAACGCTTTTCTATTTCAAAGGCTTCTGGAGCTTTTATGTCTTCTAAGTTGATGCCCCCAAATGTAGGAGCAATCATTTTTACGGTTTGAATAAACTCCTCAACATTTTCGGTGTCAACTTCAATATCAAAAACATCAATATCTGCAAAAATTTTAAATAGCAACCCTTTTCCCTCCATGACTGGCTTGGAAGCTTCTGGGCCAATATTACCAAGGCCTAAAACAGCTGTTCCATTAGAAATTACAGCTACCAAGTTTCCTTTAGTTGTATACTTGTAAGCTAAAGATTTATCTTTCTCTATTTCGAGGCAAGGTTCTGCAACACCAGGAGAATAGGCCAGAGACAAGTCCCTTTGCGTTGCATATTTTTTAGTTGGAACAACTTTTATTTTTCCTGGGGTTGGCTTAGCGTGATAAATAAGGGCTTCACGACGTTTGCTCTGTTTACTCATAAAGTTTTAGTTGCAATGGAAGCTACAAAGGTAACACGAACTTGTTAATAGCGAAATTAATCGCGTTATTCTTATTTAAGGAATTCTATATTTCGCTTTAAGCCAGAGAACTTAGTGCGCTTAACCGCTGATTTCTGAAACACTTTTTTAAAGACATCCTCTGTGATTTCTTCCCAATCCTTTTTAGTCATGGAAAGTAATTCTGGTTTTGGATTAAAGAGTGGTTCGTTATGTGGTTTCGAAAATTTATTCCAAGGACAAACGTCCTGGCAAACATCACATCCAAACATCCAATCATCAAATTGTCCTTTAAATTCTGTCGGAATATTTTCTTTTAACTCAATAGTAAAATAGGATATACATTTACTACCATCAACTACATAGGGCTCTGTAATTGCTTGCGTTGGACAAGCGTCAATGCATGCTGTGCAAGTTCCACAATGGTCTGTTACTGGTGTATCGTATTCCAAATCTAAATCAACAATTAGTTCTGCTATAAAATAAAAAGACCCAACTTGTTGAGTTAATAAATTACTGTGTTTCCCAATCCATCCTAATCCGCTTTTTGCTGCCCATGCTTTATCTAAAACTGGTGCAGAATCCACAAAAGCTCGTCCATGCACATCACCAATCTCTTCTTGAATGAAATGAGTAAGCTCTTTTAGTTTTGATTTAATAACATGATGATAATCGTTCCCATATGCATATTTACTGATTTTAGGAGCTGTTTTATCATTTTGTTCTGCTGAAGGATAGTAATTGAGCAACAACGAAATAACACTCTTTGAACCTTCAACTAATTTGGTAGGGTCTAAACGCTTATCAAAATGGTTTTCCATATATCTCATTTCTCCATGCATACGATTATTGAGCCATGTTTCTAAGCGTGGTGCTTCGTCTTCAAGAAACTCAGCTTTACTTATACCACATGACAAAAAACCGAGGCGTTTGGCTTCAGATTTTATAAGGTTACTATATTTAGTCTTAAAACTCATTACTAACGTTTTGAAAACTTCAGTTCTACATCAACAGGTTTTAATGTAATTAATGGATTAACCTTTACATCTCGTTTAATGGCCTCAATATCATAATTCTTTAATATATTCTGAATAACTAGCATCATTTCAAACATAGCAAAATTATTACCAATACATAATCGTGGTCCTGCTCCAAAGGGCATATAATAAGGCATATTCTCTTTTCTGTTTTCTTCTGAGAAACGTTCAGGATTAAAGAGTTTTGGCTTATCCCAATACTCAGGGTTTCGATGCATTTCATAAAAAGAAACCCCAATCATTGTCCCTTTCTCTATTCTATAGTCTCCTAAGGTTTCATCTTCTAAAGCCACACGATCTGTAATCCAGGCTGGCGGATATAATCGCATACTTTCTTCAATGCATTGCTTTATATAACTCAAATTTGAAAAACTATACATTGATAAGTCTTCGGATGAAAACTTTTCGCTTTCCTTTTGAGCTTTATTAAGCTCTTCTTTATGATTTGCCAATAAAAATAACGCGAAGGTTAAAGCATTAGCTGTTGTTTCATGCCCTGCAACAAACAAGATAAGAATCTCATCTATGAGTTGTTCATTAGTCATAGATGTCCCATCATCATATTTAGCCTGTAAGAGCATATCTAATAAGTCATTGTGTTCGGCTTTTGAGGCTTTTCGTTCTTCAATTATATAATCAATAATGTCACGACTTTCCTTTACCAATTTCATGTGTTTTCTGATATCCCCATTAACAGTATACCAAATTTTCTTATGGGGTTGCCTTATTTCTTTAATTATGAATTTCTGAAGCTTTTCAATAACATATTGAAGTCTATTTAAAGTTTCTAATTCCGCAGAAAAATTAAAGAGTGATTTTGCAATGACTTCAAAAGCTAAAGTATTCATTAAAGGATATAAAGATTGAAAATCTCTTCTCGGTTCAATGGCATTTACTTGTTCTTTAACGGCAGTATTAATAATACTGATAAGGCTATTTATTTTCTCTTTATGAAACGCTGGCTGTATTAGACGTCTCTGTTTAAGCCAATATTCTCCTTTGGATGTCAGTAACCCATAACCAATATATCTTGACAAATAGGTTGTTTGAATTTTAGATTTTTCGAAATGCTTGTGCTTCTTTTGAAGAACATACTTAGCAAATTCTGCATCTCTTGTTAACACAACGGGTTTTGAAAAAAAAGGCTTTATTGAGAATGAATTACCTTCACTTTTAGTAAATAATGCCTTATGAAATGGTATTGGGTCCTTCGCTATAGATGACGAATTGAAAATGAATTTAAAAATAGAAAAGCTATATGGATACTTATATTTAGTCATTAGAATAGCCCACCTTGCGTACTCCCTTTTATTCTCCCAAGATGCTTATAGGCTAGTTCTGTAACTTCTCTTCCTCTTGGCGTTCGCATAATGAAGCCTTGTTGAATCAAGAACGGCTCATACACTTCTTCAATGGTTTCAGCACTTTCGCTGACTGCGGTCGCCAAAGTGGTGATTCCGACTGGACCGCCTTTAAACTTATCAATAATAGTGGATAGTATTTTATTATCCATGTCATCTAACCCATGTGTGTCTACATTCAAGGCCTCTAAAGCAAACTTAGCAATTTTGATATCGATTTTTCCATCGCCTTTTATTTGGGCAAAATCTCGAACGCGGCGCAACAATGCATTGGCAATTCTTGGGGTTCCTCTACTTCGTCCAGCAATCTCAACTGCAGCTTCCATTGAAATTGG
Source organism: uncultured Flavobacteriaceae bacterium (assembly GCA_937923735.1). Taxonomy (GTDB): domain Bacteria; phylum Bacteroidota; class Bacteroidia; order Flavobacteriales; family Flavobacteriaceae; genus JABABD01. The sequence continues at coordinate 6,614 of CALDUJ010000098.1, forward strand.
AACATTAAGTATTTGAGAACTTCTCTGTACTATAGTTGTAAGCAATTCGGTCTTATAATATTCTAATCTACTGGAGATACCAAAACGGGCACGCATAGGTGATGTTAACAATCCAGACCTTGTTGTTGCTCCAACTAAAGTAAATGGATTAAGCTCTATCTGCACCGTTCTTGCGTTAGGTCCAGATTCAATCATTATATCAATCTTGTAGTCTTCCATTGCAGAATATAAATACTCTTCCACAATAGGACTCAAGCGATGTATCTCATCAATAAATAAAACATCTCTATCTTCTAAGTTAGTGAGTAATCCTGCTAAATCTCCTGGCTTGTCTAATACAGGACCAGAAGTGACTTTTATTCCGACATCCAATTCATTAGCAAGAATGTGGGCTAAGGTTGTTTTTCCTAACCCAGGAGGCCCATGAAATAAGGTGTGGTCCAGAGCTTCATCTCTCTGATTTGCAGCTTGAACAAATATCTGAAGGTTTTCAAGCACTTTATCTTGGCCTGTAAAATCGTCAAACGCGAAAGGCCTTAACTTTCTTTCGATGTCAAGTTCTTCTGTAGAGAAATTATCGTTTGTTGGGTCTAGATTCTCGTTCATATACATTACTCGCGAAAGCGGGGATCTCTTTTAATTCATTTATTGAAAAGATTCTTTAAAGATACTGAAAGTTACCATAATCAAAAAGCCTTTCCAGGTTGGAAAGGCTCTTTAAATAATATTATAGAATCTCGATTATGAGATTCCCACTTTCGTGGGAATGCTAATGTTGCAACTCTTCTTCTCCGTCTTTTAATGGAATGTTTTGTGGCACAAAATCGTCATCATGTCCTGGTTTACTATAATCGTAAGCCCAACGGTATACATGAGGAATCTTGCCTGGCCAGTTACCATGCATATGTTCTACAGGAGCAGTCCATTCCAATGTATTTGATTTCCAAGGATTCTGTTCTGCTTTTTTACCGTAAAAAATACTACTAATAAAGTTATATAAGAATACCAATTGAACAAGACCTCCAATTAATGCAAATATGGTAATTACTACATTAGCATCTGCTGTATCATCAAACAGTGGGAAGTTAGAATTTGTATAATATCGTCTTGGCAATCCTGCCATACCTATAAAATGCATTGGGAAAAATACACCGTATGCTGCGATAGCTGTTACCCAGAAGTGAATATACCCTAAATTTTTGTTGAGCATTCTACCATACATTTTTGGGAACCAATGGTAAACACCTGCAAATACCCCATACAATGCAGAGATACCCATAACTAGGTGGAAATGAGCAACAACGAAGTATGTATCGTGTACATTAATATCTAAAGCAGAGTCTCCAAGAATAATTCCTGTTAATCCACCTGTAATAAATGTCGATACTAATCCAATAGAGAATAGCATTGCAGGATTAAATTGGAGATTACCTTTCCATAATGTGGTTATATAATTGAAGGCTTTAACCGCAGAAGGTATTGCTATCAATAACGTAGTAAATGTAAATACTGATCCTAAAAATGGGTTCATTCCCGAAATAAACATATGGTGTCCCCAAACAATTGTTGACAAAAATGCTATTGCTAAGATTGAAGCAACCATTGCACGATAACCAAAAATTGGTTTACGTGAATTAGTAGCTATAATCTCAGATGTAATTCCTAGTGCTGGAAGCAATACAATATATACTTCTGGATGCCCTAGGAACCAGAACAAGTGTTCGAATAAAACTGGCGAACCTCCTTGGTAATGTAACACCTCTCCTTGAATAAAAATATCTGATAAGAAGAATGACGTTCCAAAGCTTCTATCCATTATCAACATCAATGCAGCTGACAGTAATACTGGGAAAGAAATAACTCCAATAACAGCTGTAATGAAGAATGCCCATATTGTTAGAGGAAGTCTTGTCATAGACATCCCTTTAGTTCTGAGGTTAATTACCGTAACAATGTAATTTAAAGACCCTAATAATGAGGAAGCTATGAATATAGCCATAGACACAAGCCATAAGGTCATCCCCATCCCTGAACCTGGTTGAGCTAATTCAATAGCACTTAATGGAGGATATATGGTCCACCCTGCTGCCGCAGGTCCTGTTGTTACAAAAAATGAAGCAACCATTACAACACATGATATGAAGAATAACCAGTAGGATATCATATTAAGAAACCCAGATGCCATATCTCGTGCACCAATTTGCAACGGAATTAAAAGGTTACTAAACGTACCACTCAGTCCTGCTGTAAGCACGAAAAATACCATTAAAGTTCCATGTATTGTAACCAATGCCAAATACATATCTGCATCCATAACACCATCTGGTGCCCATTTACCTAATAATGCTTCAAAAATTACATTTGGCTCTTCAGGCCATGCAATTTGCATACGCATCATTAGTGACATCAAAATACCAATAAGACCCATAACCAATACCCCAGTAATTAAGTACTGCTTGGCTATCATTTTATGATCTTGACTAAATATGTATTTAGTTACAAAAGTTTCTTTATGATGATGTACGTCGTGATCGTCGTGACCGTGTGTATCTACTGTTGCTGACATAATCGCTTATCTATTTCTTAAAATGATTTTTTTATTT
>CALDUJ010000099.1 GCA_937923735.1 uncultured Flavobacteriaceae bacterium
AACCATTCTGTATATAAATCAGGATGACATGCAATATCAACCTTTACATCATCAAGTGGCATCCATTTAAATGATGCAACTTCAGCAGGATTAACCATCGGGTCTTGGTTATAATACCCAACCATAATATGATCATATTCGTGTTCTGTTAACCCATTATCAAAAGGTGCTTTATAGATGAAAGAGCCTACTTCTTTCAATTCAGTTTCAAAACCCATTTCTTCTTGCAATCTCCTAATCCCTGCTTCTATATTACTTTCTCCATCTCGCTGATGACTACAACAGGTATTTGTCCATAGCCCAGGAGAATGATATTTATCTTGAGCTCTCTGCTGAAGCATTAGTTCATTTTTATCATTAAAAACAAATACTGAAAAAGCGCGATGTAATATTGCTTTCTTATGCGCCTCCATTTTGGGCATTAACCCTATTTTCTCATCATTTTCGTTAACGAGTATTACATTTTCTTCTTGCATAGCTTTCAAAAATACCAAACAATTTTATAATTAGGTTAATCTATTTGCAAATAAAAAAGCATCCTACGAATGAGGATGCTTTTTATAGTATAAGATATGTGATTACTAATTAGACACAATTATAAACTCACTACGTCTGTTAAACTCGTGTTCTTCATCACTACATTTAACCCCATTAGTACATTGGTTTTGAATTTGCGTTTCTCCGTAACCATCACCAGAAATTCTATCGCTAGAAATACCTCCTTTGTTTATAATCCACTCTTTAGTAGACTTATTTCTTCTGTTAGAAAGTGCCCAGTTATAACTATCACGCCCTCTAGCATCTGTATGGGATCTTACGTCTATTTTTACTGATGGATATTCGTTCATATATGCAATGACCTTGGCTAACTCTATTTGTGCATCTGGTCTGATAAAAGATTTATCAAAATCAAAGTAGATAGGATTTAAGTTAAGTAACTTAAATAAATCAGTACCGACAGCTGCAGGAGCTGGTTCTAAATCGAGTGATAACTCTAAAGCTAACTCTAGTTTAGGGTCAATAGTAAATGTCTCTTCATCTTGTTTGAAGGTTTCTTTTTCTCCTAGAGCTCTGTAAGTGCCTGCTTCTTTACAATCCATATCGAACTTAAAAGCTCCATTAGCATCAGACATCATATTATGAATAGCTTTTTGGTTACTATCATAAATTGTTACTGTTGCATTAGGAATTATATCGCCAGTTTTTTTATTGACAACTTTTCCTGTCACTTCTTGTAAACATTCCGTATTAAGTGGTTCTAGTTGTCTTAGCTTATAGATGTCATCACTACCTCTTCCTCCTGCTCTATTGGAAGTGAAGTAGCCTAAGCTTGTATCATCATCGATTACAAATGCAAAATCATCTTTTTTACTATTGATAGGTCTACCAACATTGTAAATATTGTCTTTCGAAGGATTATCCGCATCAAGACATACAAACACATCAAGATTTCCTAAACCTAAATGTCCGTCTGAAGAAAAATATAAATCACCATTAGTACTTACAAAAGGAAATGTATCTCTACCTTCTGTATTAAATTGGTCTCCTAAATTTCTTGGTTCACTGTAAGTACCATCGCTATTGATGTCTACCACATAAATATCACTCAATCCATGAGTTCCAGGCATATCTGAAGCAAAGTATAGCTTTGTATTATCTGGTGATAAAGCAGGGTGTGCAACAGAATATTCTTTATTATTGAATGGTAATTCAACAATATTTCTCCAAGCACCATCATCATTGGTCGCTTTATAAAGTTTTAGCCTAATAATTCCAGCTTTATCTTTTTGATAGCCATCATTATAGCTATTTCTTGTAAAGTACATGGTTTTACCATCATTGGTAATAGACACAGTAGATTCGTTGAATTTACTATTAAAATCTCCTTCTAATTTTTGGGCAGAATTTAAATTTCCATCATCTGTCATTTTCGCAGAATACAATTCTAGGAATGGTAACCCAGTCCATGTATGAATCCTTTTGGTTGAAACACCTTGATCTCTAGAGGATGCAAATACAACTCCTCTATCTCCAAAGCCCGTAGCAAAATCTGAATATTCAGTATTTATAGATACCGGTGTAATTGAAAAACGATTGGATTGCGCTTCTATACGCTCTAGATAATTAGGGTCGTATTTTAAAGATGTCGCTCTAGAATCGTCTGAGTTAAGCATAGACAATCTTTCTAGCCACAAATCAGACTTAGTATACTCTCCTAAAGCTTTTAAGGCTTGAGCATATCTAAAATAGTATTCTCCTTTTACAGAAGCTAAATCAAAATTCATCAGTTCTTCATACCACTTGGCAGCATTCTCCATATCTGCATTTTGGTAATACGAATCCGCTAAATTTCCAAAGAGATCTAATCCCTTTTCTTTATTCTTAACCGCTCTTAAATACACTTTTATAGCATTATCATAAGAGTAATTCTTGAACAATTCATTTCCTTTTTCTACAGTTTTACTCTGAGAATATATGGGATTAAAAGTCAATGCTATAAAGCTTAGCAATAATGTAATTTTAATAACTTTCATAATTTACTTATATAGTTAATGTTTTAAAAGAATCTTGGAGAAATAATTCCGTCTTTACTTGATTTAAACTCCCATCTCAAAAATATTTCGTGTGATCCGCTGTTATAATTATTTAATTCTGTTGTTTCCCAATCGTAAGCATATCCAATCATAAAACCTTCACTCAGCTGGAAGCCAACTAATCCACTCAAGGCAGCATCCCATCTGTATGCTAAGCCCAAAGTAAATTTATCATTAAACAGCATGTTAGCAGATAAATCTGCCTGTAATGGCGCACCTTGTACCGCTTTAAATAATAGGGCTGGTTTTAATTTAGTGGTTGCACTGAGATTAAATACATAACCTGCGATTAAATAATGATTAACATTATCTCTGGATAAATAAGAGATGCCTCCAACACTTTCGTCTTCATAATATTTTCTTCTTAATAATGTTGGTGCTGAATATCCGATATAAAATCTATCTGTATAATAGTACAATCCAAAACCTATATTCGGTGAAAACCTATTATCAACATTGTTTGACGGATCAAAACCATCATCACTAGTATCTTCAGGATTTGTTTTAGAAAAATCGATGTTCAGCAAATGTGCCCCAGCTTTTAATCCAAAAGCTAATTTAGCTGCTTCAGAAGTGTTTATCGTATAAGAAAAATCAACGTCTAAATATGTTTCATCTTGTACCCAAATTTCATCTCTTACTAAAGACACACCCAAACCAAGTTTTTCGTTTTTTAATGGTGAATGCCCAGCAATAGTAAATGTTCTTGGTGCTCCAGTAAGGCCAACCCACTGCGTTCTATATAAACCGGTTAAACTCAATACATCTCTCGATCCAGCATAAGCGGGGTTAACACTTATGGTATTATACATATATTGAGTGTATTGTGCATCTTGTTGAGAAAATGATACTGATGTCGTCAACACAAAAAATAATATTAGAATAGATATTTTTTTCATCATTATTGTGGTTTTAATTAGGGAGAGTATTAGTCTCCCTAATAATTTTATGGTTTATGATTATCGCTTAATGTATAATGGTCCTGCTACACTTTTTCCTTCTCCGTTATCAACATATGTTAACACGTAGTAGTAAACACCTGAAGGCAACTTCTTCTCTTTCTGAATTGTAACTCTTCCATTAGAAGTTCCATTAAATCCTTCACCAATATGATATGCAGATTTTTCATAGACAAGTACGCCCCATCTGTTATAAATCTTCACATTGTTATCTGGGAAATTTTGAAGTCCAGATATAGTAAACACATCATTCTGGCCATCACCATCATCAGGTGTAATAGCATCAAAAATTTCAAATTCCTCATCCTCTGGAATGGTATTTACAACTGTTGGGTCATTTGTTGGATCGTTATCTAATTCACCATCTCCATCAGGACTCTCTACTGTTTCATCGCCTGCATCAGAAACATCCGTTACATCATTGCCATTAGGATCCTGACCAGTTACAGTTGCAGAGTTTTCTACATAACCTCTGTCAATATCAGCTTGCGTAATGGTATACGTTGCACTTGCTGTTCCTGTCTCACCCGGTGCTAATGTATCAGGAGTGACTGGTAAATCTACACTGCCTGTCAACGCATCATCAATAGTTACACCTGTGATAGTCTGTACACCTGTATTGGTTACTGTGAACGTATAAGTAATAACATCACCTAGTGAGCCTCCTGCACCTCCAACGCTTGCTGTCTTAACTAAAGTCAACTCTGGGTTGATTGGTACAGTCGTTACCGTTGGGTCATTCGTTGGATCTGTATCTGGATCTGGTCCGTCTACAGTCTCTGGGTCCGTGATTGGATCGCCATCGCTGTCCGTACCTGTATCCGATGTATCCGTTACATCATTCCCATCTGGGTCTTGACCTGTCGCTGTCGCTGTATTCTCTACAAATCCTGCATCTAAATCTGACTGCTGAATCGTATACGTTGCCGTTGCTGTTCCTGTCTCACCCGGTGCTAATGTACCTGGAGTGACTGGTAAATCTACACTGCCTGTCAACGCATCATCAATCGTTACGCCTGTGATAGTCTGTACACCTGTATTGGTTACTGTGAACGTGTAGGTAATAACATCGCCTACTAAGCCACCGCCGCCTACAGCTGCACTCTTAACTAAAGTCAACTCTGGATTGATTGGTACATCAGTAACCGTTGGGTCATTCGTGGAATCTCCATCTGTATTACCCATACCATCTGCTGTCTCTGTTCCTTCTGGATCTGTGATTGGATCGCCTGCATTGTCTGTCCCTGTATCCGATGTATCCGTTACATCATTCCCATCTGGATCTTGACCTGTCGCTGTCGCTGTATTCTCTACATAGCCTGTATCTAAATCTGACTGCTGAATCGTATACGTAGCTGTTGCTGTGCCTGTCTCACCCGGTGCTAATGTACCTGGTGTTACTGGTAAGTCTACACTGCCTGTCAACGCATCATCAATCGTTACACCTGTGATAGTCTGTACACCTGTATTGGTTACTGTGAACGTGTAGGTAATAACATCGCCTACTAAGCCACCGCCGCCTACAGCTGCACTCTTAACTAAAGTCAACTCTGGATTGATTGG
>CALDUJ010000100.1 GCA_937923735.1 uncultured Flavobacteriaceae bacterium
ACATCAAAAGCATCTGACTGAATAATGAACTATATAATCAGTGAAGAAGCTAATAGAGATATTGAAAATATATGGCTTTATACATTCGAGAATTGGTCCGTTGAACAAGCTGACAGATATTTGAATTTGATAATTGATGAAATTGAATATTTAACTGAAAATCCTAAATCTGGAAAGGATTATAATCAAATAAGAAAAGGGTATTTTCGGGCTCGAATAAAATCACACTTTATTTTCTACAAAATTAATCTTAAGAAAGAACAAATTGAGATAATAAGAGTATTACACCAAAGTATGGATTTAGAATCTCGACTGAATGAATGAAAAACGCCAGTTGCTAACATCCGAATATAACAAATAGAATTTGAGATTTTACAAAGAATCTAAAAGAAAACAGTAATTACTTTTTAGACTTAATATATTTGAAAGCCCAGCATTACTGCTGGGCTTTCTAATGTCATTTATCAAAATCGTTTACCAATAGAAATCCCAATTCTTGGATAACCACTATCTATCAAATCTTTATTTAAGAAGTTTCTACCTCCACCAGCAAAAAGCTCTCCTACAAAACCATTTTTGGTCGATATAAATTTTCCACCTATAACGATGCCAGCACCTAAACCTAGATGATTATTACCATTATTGGCATTAACAGTTCCTATAAAAGCATTTGCCTGTTCCTCTTGCGAGAAAATGGCCATATTCGCTTCAATAAAAAATCCTGAGGCAGGTTTTTTACCAAAAAAGAAACGATAGTTAGGTACAATCATGAAATTGTACTCAATATCCTGATCAAAAGAGAAACCAGCTGATATACCAAGAGATGATTCATCATTTAAGATGTAATCATAGCTTGCTTCAAAATAACCTGCAAGGGTTGACAAAGCATTGAGTTTTAGCTCATGTCTCCCTCCCAAACCATCTTTTTCTGATTGCCCCCATGATAATGAATAGAGCAATAAAAATACCATTGTTAATTTTAGTTTAGTTTTCATAATAGCTTGTATCTAATTAATAATAATATCAAACTTAACTTGCAATAATTGATATCAAATTTCATTTATCACGAATTTTTTATCTAATTTTTGTATTTTTCACAAATACTAAAGGGTAATTCTAATATACCTTTAAATTATGCAAGAAGCATTTATTAAATACCTGAAATCTAAAATTCCTGAGAATACCTCACCAACAGACACTATAGCGACTATTTTAGATATTAATTATGATGCGGCCTACAGAAGAATTACAGGAAAAACAAGTTTATCCTTAGAAGAAGCAGTTTTATTGGCCAAGCACTTTAAAATCTCACTTAATAAACTCTATGAAGTCGGTGAGCAGAATACAGTTTTAATTGATACATCTGTACAAATAAAGGATGAAGAAGGGTTAGAGGAATATTTTAAAACATCATTAGAAAACCTACTACCAATAGCAAGGTCAAAAAGTGCGTCGATTCTGTACTCTGCCAAGGACATACCATTATTTTACACATTAAAGGATTCTTATTTAACTCGCTACAAGATTTATGTCTGGTTAAAGTTAATTAATGAGGGTATGGCAAAAAATAAAACTTCGTTTGATGACTTCACCAAAACAATTCCAGATTCGCTTTTACAAAGTGCCTACAGATTAGGGGAGACTTATAATTATATTAATATTACCGAATTCTGGAATGACAACACCATCAATGGCACATTACAACAAATCATGTATTTCTTCGAATCTGGTTTGCTTTCAAGAGAACTGGCACTACTTATCTGTAAAGATTTGGAAGAGGTAGTAGATCATGTGGAAAAGCAAACCATACAACAAAGTATTATTGGCTCTAAGAACAAGTCGACATATAATTTGTACAAAAGTGATTTATTAACCATGAGCAATACGATTATGGTAAAGACTGAGCATCATAAAGTCTTTTTTACTCCTTTTACTGTATTAAGTTATTTTAAAGTGGAACATCAGGGAACATGTAACCTTATGGATGAATTCTTTAAAAAACAGATGATGAATTCAAAATTATTGGTAAATGCTGGAGAAAAAGACAGGTCTTTATTCTTTAATAAAATGCATCAAAAAATAGGCATAATAAAGCAAAGAATAAATCTTGAAAAGAATATGTCTTTCTTATGATATTTATTTTAGTTATTGAGTAGCCACTTTATTGGTAGGGCTCTCGATACTCATCTGGTTATCGTATTTTTCAAATAACTTTTTAATAATGTATCTGCCCAAAATCATTTTCTCGAGTATGATTTCCCCTTTAATGGTATACCCTGAACGAAGATTTAGTGCTTGGTTTTCAGGCAATTCGATAAGCACATAAAACTCGTTGTTCTTGTCTTTTCTATCAGGTATATAACTCACATAACCTTTAATAGCACCATATTGATAATAGTAATAAGCATCTAATTTTAGATGCGCTGTCTGCCCTACTTTTAGATACTTTAAGTCCTGCTCATTAACCTTAGCTCTAGCATAAAAAGTTTCCTCTTTGGGAGCAACGCTTACTAAAGATTCGCCTTTATTAATGAAATTAAAGTTTTGGGTTTCGTTAAAAATGGATATTACAACACCGTCGATATCAGAAATAACGTACTGCCTATCTAATTCCGACTGTATAAAATCAATAGATTTTTCTTGTGTTTCTAGCTTCGTATTTACATTTTCTTGTTGTTGTGCCAATCGTCCCTCTGTTGCTTTAAAATCTGATATTTGAATATCCAATGCATTTGTTTTTTGTTGATATTCATTATTTAGGGTCTTAATCTGGATACGTAATTGATTTGCTCGATTTTGACTTTCTATCACCTCATTTTTAATCGTGAGATAATCGTTATAAGAATTACGCAAATCCACAAGACTAATAACTTCTTTATTATACATTAAAGAATCTGAACTTAGTTTCCTAAATTTTAATTGTTCTTGTTCTTGCAAGAGCTTTAACTTTCGATTGATACCGTTTAATTCACTATAAGTCTTGTTCTTATTGTTATTATACTGACTAGCATTTAATTGCTTCTCTTTTTCTAAAAAGGCAATTTTTTCATTTATGTTTAATTTGTCAATATCTATGGTCTTAGTCTGCTGAGATAAAGTCGAATACTCTCCTTGCGTTGTAGAGAAATCCTTACCTAAACCAGCATTAGTAATATAAAGCAAGGTATCGCCTTTTTTAACCTCATCTCCTTTACGAACGAAGGTTTGCTGTGGTATAATCTCAAAGGGGGCTTTATAATCTATTTCTGGGTTATTGGATACTATTTCTCCTTTAGCATAAGAAATACTATCATTAACGGGTATTATGAACATACATAAAGCAACAAGTACTGTGAATACGAGTAGTATTCTAAAAAAAATCTTTATAAAATTGATTTCTTTAGAATTGTATAAATCTATGTTATTTAGTTTCTTTAGATTCATATCAAATATTTTTAAAGATCAATTTACCGTCCGCGAGCTGGTATAATTTATTGAACTCTATTTTTTCTGTTGATTCATGCGAAATCACTAGAATAGTTCTTTCGGTTTCCGTTATTGTTTGCTCTATTATTAATCGAGAATCGTGATCTATCCCCGATAAAACCTCATCCAAAATAATGATTTCAGCCTCGGACAGTAAAGCCCTCATTAGTAAAATCTTTTTTCTTTGCCCTGTTGAAAGGTTGTTCCCATTCTCACTAATTGCAAAGTTTAAACCTTCGCTATTAGAGACTATGTATTCATAGAAATCTATCTTTTTTGCCATCTCTATAACACGTTTTACAGAAATCTTCTTACCAAAGGTAATATTGTAAAGCAATGAATCATTAAACAGAATATCTTCGTTTGTAACCAAAAGAATAGATTCTCTAAGAGTATTTTTATTGTATAACTTAGAAGCAACGTCGTTAACCTTTATCTCGCCACTTGATACAGGATATAAAAGCGCTAATATTTTACAAAATGTTGATTTACCAGAGCCATTTTTTCCTTCAATTTTTATCTTATCTCCTCTTTCAATTTTAATATTTATATCATTTAGTATTGGCGAACCTGGCAAGTACTCAAAACCGACATCTTTGAATTCTACAGTATTTATATCAACATTTTTTATAGCATTTTCTGCTTCAGGTAAATCATCAGCTTCTTTTTCATTAAAATCGAAATACCGTTTAAGAATAACTAGGTTTTCTTGTAGTGTTAGGTTTTCATTCAAAATACCACTTAAAGCAGCAAATATTGTAGAAGTAAGTGCCAAAAACGTTATAATTTGACCTAGAGTAATCGATTGATTCTCTATAGCATCCTTAGATAATAAAGTAAGTATGAGTAAACCAGCTATTATTGTTATGAGCGAAACGACAACTGAGTTAAATAAACTGTAATACTTAACCCTTGTCTGTATATCGATTAAATTATTAATGTTGTTAGTTACCTTATTAGAAAACACATTTTCTATCTTGAAGCTCTTTATTACTTGTATCCCTTCAATCTTCTCTATCATTGTTGAAAAGAAATTGGCTTTGATTACAAATCGCTTCATTTCGTTAGCTTTTAATATAGGTGTCATGACCCTGAACCAGATATAGAAAAGTATCATAACTACAACGACAACCATAGTTAGCTTCCAATTAATGAACATAAGTAAAAACAACGAATAGATTGAAACAATGACATCCACCAATATCCTAGTGAAAAAATTTAAAAAGAAGGATTTTAGCTTTCGAGAATCACTCAATCTTTCTGTAAGGTCACCTCTTCTAAATGTCTGTATAAAGGAAATTGAAAAATCGTTTAGTTTCTGGTCAAATTCTCCAAGAAAATACTTATCCAAAATATTACCCAAATGAATCTTTACAAAACTTTTATAGACTGAGATAACTAAATTGAATATTCTAAAAATACCGACGCCAATAGCAAATAATATCAGAATATTTAATTGAAAGCTTGGTAATACTTTATCGATTAGTATTTGATTTATGAAGACTGCCAATTGTGTCACCGATGCTGCAAAAACAGCAGTGAAAATATAGATGTACCAAAGTTTTTTATTGGACTTGATTCCCTTTAACAATTTCATGTACATATTTTCCTTGACCTCAGGATTGTTAGGGTCGGCAATTGGCTTTACATCTTTAGCCCTAACACTTAAAATCAAAGGTGCTTTTACCTTGATTTTTTCTTCATTATAACTCAAAGCTCTAAAATGCTCGGGCAATAATGGGATTTCTTGATTATATATAATATCTAGTAAAAACTTCTTTTCTAATGTTTCATTCTGAAACGGGTAATTCTCTTTGTAATAACCAAAATACGCTAGTTTGTTAAAAAGTACTGAGATATCATTCGTCTTTAAAGCGTCCTCAGTTTTTACATTGTAATTGGAAAGCTCATCATTAATCAACACTTTTAAACGTTCGTGCATTGACACTTGCTCAAGATAACTATCGGAGAAATGAGCTATTTTTTTTAGTTCCTGCAAACTCAAATAATAGGTTTCTGCTCTGGTAGAATCGAAGACCTTAAGTTTGCCATTCTTCATTCCATCAACAACGATATAATGGAGACCTCTTTCAATCTTAACAGGTAGAATAAACGGAAAAAGCTCATTAAAAAAATCGCTCTTGTTTTTTGTTGTGTTTACATCTAGAAGACTAAAACTTGCCTCACAGCCGTTATCATCAAAAAATTCTTTTATATCAGAAAGGCGAGAACCGTCTTGGTTTAGGAAAACAGCATCTTTAATGTAGTCTCTGCTAATCTCTTTACCAAGGATATTGTAAACAGTCTTTACTGCACTTACTCCGCAATCATTATGTCGTATCTGTTGATCAATCATTTAAACCAAAACATCTATCAATTAGGAAGATAAATATATTTCAATTATTTAGTATTAAGTGTAATTGGGGGCTTATTGTTACATTTATTGGACAAAATGCAGTAAGCACATGCCTTAGTTAGTTTTAAGCGAAACCTTTATTACAGATATTTTCTCCATGCATTAAGCATTGCTGTAGCATTTTCGTAACGATTGTTTGGATTATTTTCTAAAGCTTTAGTAATTACTTGGCGCACACCTTTAGGCATTCTACGCTTTAAAAAAGGCTGATAAGCGCTAAGTTTGAATTGCTTTTTTTCGTCTACCATAGTCTTCCAAGTTTCTGCTTGAAACGGTAACTCTTTCGCGAATATATAGTACACAATTAGTCCTATTTGATAAACTTCCGATTGAAATTGCTCAACAGCACTAAATTTTCTGTTTATAGACCGTAAGGCACGCTCTGGCGGTATAAAAGCATGAACACCTCCATTCCTTCTTTTACGATGGTTAATTTCTGTATTATCTGCAAAATTAGAATAGCCAAAATCAATAATCTTGATTTGACCAGTACGAGTCACTAAAATATTGCTTAAATGGATATCACCATGGTATATTAAGTGTTTATGGATAACAGAAAAACCCCTAAGCAATTTAGTAACTAACTTTATTTTATCGTCAGTTGATAAACGTTTATGTCTCACATATCTAGAAATACTAATACCATCTATAAATTGTAGCAACATAAAGCATTCTTCAGGTGTTTTTTTAAAATCGATTGCTTTATTTATATACATAGAGTTGAATGTTCTCAAAAATTCAAACTCATTAAAAAAATAATCTTGGTATCGGTAATATCTATCCTTGTTCTTAAACTTTGACTTATTGAGATATTTTAGAACGAGCCTTTTTCTACTATTATGTAAGTTAACTTGATAAACATCTGTCAACTCATTATTAGCAAGAACTTTTAATACTTTATAATCATGAATAAAATCTCCCTTCTTGAAGAATGCTTCATGACTACTCTGCTCAACCTTTACTTCTCCCTCTTTTACAATCCATCCTTTATTTAGGATATCATTAAAAAAATTAGTTAGCTGATTTTTCACTAGCTCGACTTCGAGCTCTTTGGCTTCAGTAATTTCTATATAGTGAGAGATGACATCTTCTAAAGATATTGGTTTATTAAAATGTTGCATAAAGTCGAAAGTGATTTTATTTACAACAAAGTCTTTATATTTATTAGTAAAAACTGCAACTAAATATTCATCAGAACCTGCTTCATCTTGTTCTGTAATTAATTCGATATTATTAGCTAGTTTATACAAATGAGATATTTCGGTTTAACATAAATAAAAAACACACCAGTTCCCCAGTGTGTTTTAATGAATATGAATTTTTTGGTCAGTTAGCGATAAATACTTAATTAATCACCAGAATTACCATTATTACTGTTGTCGTTATTAGCTGTTTCAGTTGAAGCACTAGAGCTAGATGAAGAAGCTCCTCCGCCACACCATCTTTGCCATGTTTTATTATAACTTCTACGTCTTCTGCGCCTTCTGCGTCTTCTTCTATACCTTCCACCAACAACTTCGTCTACACTCTCGATATTGAGATTTTTTGTTAAGTCATTAAGATTTATCATAATATTTAGTTTTTAGTAAAATTCTATGGATAATTAATTCTTACTAACCAAAGTTAACTTAAATTATAGGAATTTCAACAGTCGATTAACGAATAAAAGCACGTATTATCTAAAAATAAATAAGGATTTAACAAATTATCAGTAAAAAGTTCCATTCATCGAAAGTTTAGTTAAATTTTAAAATTCGACTTGGTCAAAAAGTTAAGACGGGTTCGATTATAATAAAGCTTAAATTTAGAGTCCAGTAAGTCAAATTCTGTTTGCAGCAAATTCTTCTTTGCAGTAGCAAAATCAAAAGCATTGATTTTTCCTTGTTCATATTTCAACTTAGAGGTCCTAAAAGACTCTCTGGCAGCGTTTAAGACTTCGAGAGAAGATTGATAGGCAGAAATGGCATTTTCCAAATCCTGTATGGTTTGCTCAACTTCAAAGCGGAGTTCGCTTTTTACTATATCTTCGTTTATCCTAGATTTTTCATAGTCTACCTTGGCAATTTTTATATCATGTCTATTCTGTCCCGCATTAAAAAGCGGCACTCTTATAGTTCCACCAAGAAACTGATTTTTATTCTCATCTATTTGATCTTCAAAAGAAGGTGGACTATTTTCATCTAAGCCTCTACTGTAAAATGACCCCAGTTGATAATTTAACTGCAAAGAAGGTAATCCATATGCCCGATTTATCCCAACATTTTTCTTTGCACTTTCAACTTCGTATTGAGCACTTATCATTCTTGGGTTATTGGAAAATGCTTCGTTAAAATACTGTAATTTATTTGTTAAAGAAGTTGTATCTGCCTGAAAAATGATATCGAAAAATTCTACACTATCTGAAGTGCTTTCATAGTTTATCAAGTTAATTAAGTTAAGAATTGCACGTTTTCTGTTATTCTCCGCTAGCAATACTGCTTTTCTATCAATCGAAAATTCTGCTTCTGCATCATATAATTCACTCTTAGCTATATAGCCGAATTCTAAAGCTTCCTTTAGACGATTAAGTTGGTTCTCACTTTCTCTGAATTGATTCTTTAAAATCTCTATATACTCCGTTCTAAACATAACGTCAAGATAATACTGAGCGATAGTTAATAACACTTCATTCTTTCCTACTTCATAATCTAAAATGGATTTTTCGTAATCAACAGATGCTTTTCCAACTGCCTTAATTTTTGCTAAGTCCAGAACATCCAAGCTTGCCCTAAGTGAGAAATCGTTAGACAAAAAATCATTTTTTGTTCTATTATTACTCACTGGATCGATTGTAAAACCAAATTCATAATCTTGCGATGCCGAAAAATTAATTCTGGGTAGATTGTTCCAAGTGGCTTTACTCTTTATTAATCTTTGGCGCTCAACATCGAGTACAATCTGTTTTATCCTAAGATTATTTTTTAAAGCTAAGTTTATACAATCGTCTAAGGTAAGTTTGACTTGACTCTTGATTGGGTTGATAATTAAAATCAGAAAAATAATTAAACAAATAGGGGATTTTTTCATAATTGATAATGCTTTCCAGCTTTAGACTCGAAATTTAAAGAAAAATAGACATGATCTTTTAATTACCCGATAAACTACTCCAATTTAAGTTAAATATCATAAGTTCTAATATTATAGTAATCACTAATAAACAAATTCAATAAGAAAACACTTCATTATTAATTAGTTAGTGATAATATTCACAAATAATCAAATTCTTTGTAACATTTACCTCACAATCTACGTATAACAATAGGACAGTGTAATACACTTAATTTAGATAAACTTAAATGAGACAACTCAAAATTACCAAGCAGGTTACGAATAGAGAAACTGCTTCATTAGACAAATACCTACAAGAAATTGGAAAAGTTGATTTAATTACCGCTGATGAAGAAGTGGAATTGGCTCAACGTATTAAAGCTGGAGATCAATTAGCACTAGAAAAGCTAACAAAAGCGAATCTGCGTTTTGTTGTATCTGTAGCAAAGCAATACCAAAATCAAGGTTTAACCCTACCAGATTTAATTAATGAAGGTAATCTAGGTCTTATTAAAGCTGCTCAGCGTTTTGATGAAACACGTGGATTTAAATTTATATCTTATGCGGTATGGTGGATTCGTCAATCTATCTTACAGGCATTAGCTGAACAATCTAGAATTGTACGTTTGCCTTTAAATAAGATTGGATCTATTAACAAAATAAATAAAACATTTGCATTCTTAGAGCAATCCCACGAACGTCCGCCAAGTGCAGAGGAAATTGCTAAAGAATTAGATATGACAATTAATGACGTTAAAGAATCTATGAAGAATTCTGGTCGTCATGTCAGTATGGATGCACCTTTGGTAGAAGGAGAAGATTCTAACCTATATGATGTATTAAATAGTGGTGAGTCGCCTAACCCTGATAGAGAGTTATTGCATGAGTCCTTAAGAACTGAAATTGAAAGAGCCCTTGAAACATTAACGCCTCGTGAAGCTGATGTAATAAGATTGTATTTTGGTTTAGGCAATCAGCATCCAATGACTTTAGAAGAGATTGGTGAAACTTTTGATTTAACTCGTGAGCGTGTTAGACAAATTAAAGAAAAAGCAATTCGTAGATTAAAACATACATCGCGAAGCAAAATATTAAAAACATATTTAGGTTAGTAACGCATAGGCTTTACGACTAAATAAAAGTAACTGACAGTTACAACATAACTGTTCGTTTTTTGATTGATGAAAGAACCCAGGGCTGATTACCTTGGGTTCACTCATTTAATACATCTAGTGTTGACAATTATTAGCAAATATTTCGAGCTATTAGTAAACCATCTTTTCAACTTATCTATCTTTGCAATAACAGATAAATTATACAATAAATGGCTACAAAACTAATTGCTCCTTCAATGCTCGCAGCAGATTTTGCTAACTTACAACGTGACACAGAAATGGTTAACAATAGTGATGCTGATTGGTTTCATATTGATGTGATGGATGGGCATTTTGTACCAAACATTTCTTATGGCATGCCAGTGATTAAAGCTATAAAAAAGTATGCTAAAAAGCCTCTGGATGTACACTTAATGATAGAAAAACCTGAACGTTATATTGAAGAATTTGCAAAAGTTGGAGCAGATATCATTACCGTACATCATGAATCTACAGTCCATTTACACAGAACATTAAGACAAATAAAAGACGTAGGATGTAAAGCTGGTATTGTGTTGAATTTAACCACCCCTGTATCTGTACTCGAAGATATTTTACCTGAGTGCTATATGGTACTATTAATGTCTATAAACCCTGGATTTGGAGGTCAGAAATTCGAAGATATAACTTACCAAAGAGTCAGAAAATTACGTAAAATGATAGACGAGCAAGGCTTAGATACTCTTATCGAAATAGATGGGGGTGTAACAGATAAAAATATCAAAAAGTTAGTAGATGCCGGAGCTAATGTATTTGTTGCTGGAAGTCATGTTTTTAAAAGTGATAATCCAATAAATACAATAGCAAACTTAAAGGCAATATCCAATAGTTAGATTAAAATCAAAAAAGGCCCGAAATAAGTTATTCGGGCCTTATTAATATTTCTACGTCGAAATTAAATTATTCGATGATAATTTTCTTCGTGATTTTTCCAGCCTCAGAATACGCTCTCAGCAAATATACACCAGCTGGTAGGTGGTTTATTCTTATCTGTTCTGTCTTATTGGTTTTTAAAACCTGTTTGCCTAACAAATCGAACAACTCTACTAAATATATTTTATAACTTGACTCTGTATTAATAACGTCTGATGTAGGATTAGGATAGACAGAAATAGCATTGCTTTCTAACAGATTATTATCTATTCCAAGTGTTGCAAAATCTACAGAATTGGCCGCTGGATTATTCTGATTGTAAGCATTGGCAGTTCCACCTCCTAGATTAATCTCTATATAATTCTCCACAAAATTGTTCACCAAAAGTGCATCACCATTCTCCATTAAAGTAATACTTCCTGAAGTT
>CALDUJ010000101.1 GCA_937923735.1 uncultured Flavobacteriaceae bacterium
GGCCATGACCGCTGTAAAGAAAACGGTAGCGCCAATACCGGCATATTTATTTTGTTCTCCTGCTGAACAAGTTTCTAAAATATCAGTATCCGAACCAGAACATATAAGGAAAAATTGTTTTAGCATGTCGTTTTTTGATTAGACCATGCCTAAGGCATGATAGGTTGATTGACTATTAGAACGCAGATAATGGTTATTTGTTACAAAAAACAGAAAAAGAGTAATGTCATTTGGGGCGGAGTCGAGAAATCTTTTGAAAGACATTTCGACTCCGCTCAATGTGACAGCGACTCTAATAACAGTAATGGAAACTAATTCTTTGTCTTTACCCGAATACCCTTTTTAGATAATTTTACTGTTGGATGTTTAGAATCAACATATATAATCTGGATATTAATATCTTTATTTTTATTGACTATTCTTATGGCTTCATCAGAAGAAATCCGTTTGCCTTCCAAATAGAATATTGCCTTTTTTTCTGCCATTTCTTCTATAGTTGGTGGTGTTTTTGGCGGCGGTGGCGGTATAACTTTGAACTCAGTATCTATTTTTACGCGTTTCGCCGACTGATAAGCTTCTGGTGGGGGTGGTGGAATGTTAATTCCCATATAAATTGTATCTGCTTTTAAAACTTTTGGCATATTAGGAGTTTTAGGTGTCGGCGGTGGTTTCGGGAAATCGGGAAATGGTTCAGCATCATTTCGTTGTTTTTCTGACATAATGCTGTAGAGGTGTTTTAGGCGTTTTACGTCACTCATTTTTATCGAAACATTTTTCTTTAACATGGCATTATAATATTTAGCTTTATTATTATAATCATGCATTTGTTGGCTAGTCGCCGCTTTTTGAGTGATTTTAGGTTTATCAATTCTCGTGTATTTATTTTCTTTGGAATCAATTAGAATACCGTTTTTTAACACGAAAAATAATTGATTACCCTTGTAAGTAAATGTATATCCGTTATTTTTTTTCTTAGGGTAGTATCTTACAAAATCACTCTCTTTAGTTTTAATATCCCAAAGAAGCCCTCCATTATTTTCTTGAATGTAAAAAGTGATGTCTTTTTCAGCGTTATACCAAAAACCTAGTAATTGTTTTGGATAAGCTTCTTTATAATTTATTTTGAGAGCCCCCATAGACTTTAGTTCTTCTTTTACTTTATCAATTTCACTCTTGTTATCTTCAGAAGAATCAACACATACACTTACTTTTTTAATTCCTTTATCGCGTACATATCTAAAAATAGATTGAGTTGTTGCTTTTACAAGTTCTTGACTGGTATTTAGATTTGTTTTAATATTGAAACTCATATTATCTTTTAAGGGTTGAATGGTTTCAATATCAGTTAATTCAATGGCCTTTCCTTCATGAAAAAGTGTTCCATCAGGTGATAAAAATAGTTCTAATGTTTCATCGATGTTTGGTGAATTATCTTCTTCAGAATCAGCTACTTTAAAAGATGTATTACCTTTTCCTCTCAGAACCTCTTGATTAGGTGTTACAATGCGGTAAAAACCATAATCTAAAAGTGTATTGTAGATAAACCATACTTCTTTTTTTGAAATCTCTTTTGTGCTACTCACATGAATATTCATTATGTTGTTACGTACCTCTGAAGTAATGTCTTGATGCAATTTATTTACTGTTGATGCCAACATGTTTTTGGAGATATTAACTCCATCAACTGAATAATTTCCGTCTTCTAAAATTTTTAAATCGATACTTCTGGCGGTGTGTTTTTCGGTTGAGTTAATGTCCATTAAAGGCATAACTTCTTTTTCAATTTCTTCAGTGCTGCTAAATCCGTAAACCATAAAGACTAGTAACGGTAGAAGAACAAGGCTCTTTAGCCATAAGGCTTTCTTCGATGTTTGTGTTTTCATAACTGTAAATCGTTTTTTAATTGATGAATAATTTATGGCGTTTGCCAATTGTGGTTCTGAAGCATTTGATGAGAATGCTAGTAATAATTGCTGATAAGCTGTAAGATTTGCTCCTTGATTCATGACTGCTTTATCAGCCAAGAACTCATGATTCAATTTTATAGTGTTTTTGAATAGATAAATTAATGGATTGAACCAAAAAACTATCTGAAAAATTTCAATTAATAATATGTCTATGGAGTGTTTTTGCTTTGCATGAGTTTGTTCATGTAACAATACTTCTTCAGGAATCTCCCCCTTTTCGAATTTAGATTTGTTCAGGAATATGTAGTTGAAAAAGGTATGTGGTATTATCAAATCGTTCAATAATACGTTTATAAAGTTTTGACGTTTTGCTTTTGGGTTGGATTTTATTCTCTTGAAGATTCTAGATAAGTTGAGTAAAAATCTTGTAGAAAAGAACAATACTCCAAGACCATATAGAACCCATAATATAGATGTCCAATCAAAATTTTCTTTGATTATTTCGGTATTAGTTGATGCATCAGGATAGTATATGTTTTCAAGGATTGGGTCTTGAAATGACCCCAATACATACTCTGGTTCTACATAAATAACTAATGTAATTAACGGAATAATAAATGATGTTAATAATCCTGCTAACAAATAAAAACGTTTGAAGATATGGAAGCTTTCTTTTTCAAGAAATATCTTGTAAAAAGCTAACAAGATTGTTAGACATGCTGCGGATTTTAGCAAATACATTTCCATCCTTATTTCTTTTTAATTTCGTTATCTATTATCTTTTTTAAGTCTTCCAGTTCATCTTTTGTCAAATTTGTTTCTTTGGTGAAAAATGATGCAAATTGAGAGGCACTGTCATTAAAAAAGTTCTTTATCAATCCATTTACATGTTTAGAGAAGTAGTCCTTTTTCTTTACTAAAGGGTAGTATTCTCTTGATTTTCCATAAAGCGTATAATCTATAAACCCTTTATCAGTCATACGCTTTAATAGTGTAGCAATTGTTGTGGTAGCTGGTTTGGGTTCTGGGTAAGCATCAAGAAGGTCTTTCATGAATGCTTTTTCAAGCTTCCAGAGGTAGTTCATTAAATCTTCTTCAGTCTTAGATAATTTCATTAGATGTGTTATTTGCTCTACATGATTAGAATTAACTCTACAAATGTAGAATAAAAATTATAAAATCCAAATATTTCAATGTTAAGATTTTTAAAAAGTGTAATTTTATATAGAACAAAAAGCACCTTATGATGAAAAAATTATTCCTTTTTTCTTGCCTAATAATCTTCAATTATGGGTTTTCTCAGACTGTAAGTGACCTTATTAATGAGGTTAGTTTGACTGAATTAACGCTGACTCTTAATGAGTTTAGCGGAGAGCAATCAACTGTTGTCAATGGTAATACGGTGACTATTTTAAATAGAGTGAGTAATACCGATAATAACTTAGCGGCAGAGTATTTACTTCAAAAATTGAATGCGATATCTGGGCTAACTGTAACGGACGATGTTTACAGCCCTGGGGCTAACGGAGGACGAAATGTTATCGCGACTCAAATTGGGCAGACAAATCCAAATAACATATACATTGTCTGTGCGCATTATGATTCTGTAGGAAATTATAGTTCTGATGATAATGTTAGTGGAACTGCTGCAGTTTTAGAACTCGCTAGAATACTATCTCAATATAATTTTGACAATACGATTATTTTTGCATTATGGGACCAAGAAGAAATTGGGCTTATTGGAGCTAATAATTATGCTGAAGCTGCGTCTGCTGCTGGAGACAATATCTTAGCGGTATTAAATATGGATATGATGGGATATGAAAATGATGGTGATAACGAATTTGATATTGATGTTCGTGATATAGGAAACTCTCTTGCCATGAAAGATGATATAATTAGTGCTCTTAACACATATAAAGTCAGTAATGATATAAATCTAACTGCTAATGTTGTGAATCCTGGTACGCCTCAAAGCGATCATAAACCATTTTGGGATGAAGGTTTTTCCGCAGTGCTTTTAGGAGAAGCATGGTCGACTGGAGATCGTACTCCATGTTGGCATAATCAAAATTGTATAGACAGGATATCTACAATGGATTTGGACTATTACCATGACATGGTGAAATTAGCAATGGCGTATACGGCTACAAAAGCTGGATTAAACGCATTATCGGTTGCCGATTTTGACGGAATTGAAATTAAAATGTTTCCTAACCCGATGAAAAACACCTTGAAAATTAAGTCGTCAGAAATTATTGAAACCAGTTTAAATATTGTAGATATTAATGGTAAAAATATTAGGGAGACAAGAATTTCAAATATTGATGAAAGTATTGATGTTTCTGAGCTTTCCTCAGGAATTTATTTTGTAAAACTTAAAAACCAAAGGGGTGAGCGTATTATAAAAATGGTCAAGGAGTAGCATCTTTTTTAGATCGCAGGCTTTCAATCACCACTGTTCCAAGAATCAATAAACCGCCAAAAAAAGTATTCCAAGTAGGTATTTCTTCTAAGAAAAAGTAGGCGATAATAATCCCAAAAATAGGCTGCATACTACCAATAATGCTTGCGGTACTTACTTTAAAGTATTTTAAGCTAGAAACAAACATTGTGTGTCCGATTGCAGTTGTCAGGAGTGCTAATAGTATAACAAATGGGTACTGACTTTGTATACCAGATGAATCCATAAATAGTAGTACAGGAACCAGTACTAGCGTTAAAATAAATACCTGATAAAACATGAGCATTGTACCGTTGTATTTTGATACATGTTGTTTTAATAAAAGAGTACGTATAGCATAAAAAGTAGCTGAAAGAACCCCAAGTAAGATACCTTTTACTTGGTCACTTTCTAAGCTGAATTCTGGAGCCAAAATATAAATGCCAGTTAAAACCATTAACCCTAAAATGATATGTATAGGGTCAAACTTTACTTTTATAAAGAGTGGTTCTAGTATGGCGGTAATAATCGGAAATGTAAAAAGAGACAACATGCCAATCGCTACGTTTGATAATTTTAACGAGTAGAAATACGTAATCCAGTGAGCACCTAAAAATAATGAGCTAATAATAAATGTAGTATAATCTCTCTTTGATTTTAGCTTAAGGTCAGTTTTCTTGTATTTGCAATAGATAAATAAGAAAATCGTAGCTAAAGAACAGCGCCACCAAACAATAACAGGTGTTGGCATGTCGATAAACTTACCCAACGCACCAGAAGTACTTATAAAAAGTGTTGCTAGATTAAGAAGAAGTAACTGTCTTAAGTGTTGGTTTTTCATTTAGACATTTCAGTAAAATACTTATAAAACAACGGAATGGTCTCAATGCCTTTTAAGTAGTTCCAAATGCCAAAATGCTCGTTAGGAGAATGTATAGCATCACTGTCTAAACCAAAGCCCATAAGTATCGTTTTACTTTTTAATTCTTGTTCAAAAAGTGAAACAATAGGAATGCTTCCTCCGCTTCTTTGGGGAATTGGTGTTTTTCCAAAGGTGTCTGTGTAAGCTTTGGCTGCAGCTTTATAACCAAGACTATTTATTGGAGTCACATACCCTTGGCCACCATGATGAGGTGTTACTTTTACGGTTACGCCTTTTGGTGCGATACCTTCAAAATGAGATTTAAATAGTTGGGTGATTTCTTCCCAATCTTGATTTGGTACCAAGCGCATAGATATTTTTGCATAGGCCTTACTTGCTATGACCGTTTTAGCGCCTTCGCCGGTATAACCGCCCCAAATACCATTGACATCTAAAGTTGGTCTGATGGAATTACGCTCATTAGTTGTGTAACCCTCTTCTCCGTAAACGGCATCTATATCTAAAGATTTCTTGTAATCTTCTAAAGAGAAAGGCGCTTTTGCCATTTCAGCACGTTCTTCTTTCGACAGATTTTCAACCTTGTCATAAAAGCCAGGAATTGTTATATGATTATTTCCATCATGTAATGATGCAATCATTTTTGTAAGAATGTTTATCGGATTCGCAACAGCACCACCATATAATCCAGAGTGCAAATCACGATTTGGGCCAGTAACTTCAACTTCAACATAACTTAATCCACGTAATCCCGTAGTAATTGACGGGACATCTTTAGCAATCATTCCAGTATCCGAAATCAGAATGACATCGTTCTTCAGTTTTTCTTGATTCTTTTTTACAAACCCACTTAAACTTTTACTACCTACTTCTTCCTCGCCTTCAATCATAAATTTTACGTTACAAGGTAATTGATTGGTAGATGTCATAAACTCTAACGCTTTAACGTGCATATACATCTGCCCTTTATCATCACAAGACCCACGAGCAAAAATTGCCCCTTCAGGATGGATGTCTGTTTTTTTAATAACAGGTTCAAAAGGAGGTGAATCCCACAAATCCATAGGGTCTGGTGGTTGTACATCGTAATGACCATAAACCAAAACCGTCGGAAGGTTGGAGTCAATTATTTTTTCGCCATAAACAATAGGGTAGCCTTCTGTTTCACATATTTCAACAGAGTCGCAACCAGCCTTTTCAAGACTTATCTTTATTATTTCAGCAGTTCTAAGTACATCATTTTTATAAGCTGAATCTGCACTAATAGATGGTATTTTAAGAAGTTCGATAAGCTCATTCAGAAAACGGTCTTTGTGCTCATCGATATAAGATTTAATGTTTTTCATTTAAACTAGGGTTTCTTCAAAATTACAGAAAT
>CALDUJ010000102.1 GCA_937923735.1 uncultured Flavobacteriaceae bacterium
TTTATAAATATCCTACTTAACAAGTAAATTACTATTGTTATTGCTGTAATAACAAACGGTAAATAAATAAATACAAAAAGACTTATTCTGGAGCTTAATTTTATACTATTTATGGAAGCTACCCAATAAATAACACCACAAATAAAAATTATGAATATATTGTAGTACGGATTATTGATAGCTTTTTCCATATCATAAAAATAGAATATTTTCAATCTTTACTTAAAAGTTGTCACACTGAGCGGAGTCGAAGTGCTTGTTATTAATCTGTTTTTTAAGTAGATGAATATACAACCTGACAAACAATTTTTAATAGACCTATCGCATACAAGAATGCCTTTTGGTAAATATGAAGGACGCTATTTAATTGATTTACCAGAGTATTATGTGGTTTGGTATCATAACAAAGGCTTTCCAAAAGGAAAATTGGGGCAAATGCTCACAACAGTATACGAGTTAAAAGTCAATGGGCTAGAGTATATCGTAAGGAATATCCAACAACAATTCCCTAAGTCTCATAAATCCTAAATTAGTTCTTAAAAATCCATCATAAATCACTAAATTTGCCTGCGTTTAACAACGCAACATGACCACTAAATATATTTTTGTAACTGGAGGTGTAACCTCTTCGCTCGGTAAAGGGATTATCGCAGCATCACTGGCTAAATTACTCCAAGCCCAAGGTTACAGAACTACCATTCAAAAATTAGATCCTTACATTAACGTAGACCCTGGAACTCTTAATCCTTATGAGCATGGGGAGTGTTATGTCACTGATGATGGTGCTGAAACTGATTTGGATTTAGGTCATTACGAACGCTTTTTAAATGTTCCTACCTCTCAAGCAAATAATGTTACCACAGGTAGAATTTATCAAAGTGTTATCGAAAAAGAAAGACGTGGTGAATTCTTGGGGAAAACCGTACAGGTAATTCCTCACATTACTGATGAAATAAAAGAGCGCGTACAGATATTAGGTAACTCTGGCGATTATGATATTGTTATTACGGAAATAGGTGGAACCGTTGGTGATATTGAGTCTCTTCCATATGTTGAGGCTGTAAGGCAGTTAAAATGGGATTTAGGAGAAAACAATGCTATTTCTATTCACTTAACATTAATTCCGTATTTATCAGCCGCTGGAGAATTGAAAACAAAACCTACTCAGCATAGTGTAAAGACATTAATGGAAAGTGGTGTCATGGCAGATATTCTTGTTTGTCGTACTGAGCATGAATTACCTAAAGAGTTAAGAGCAAAGCTGGCTAAATTTTGTAATGTACGAGAGGAAGCTGTTATACAATCTATAGACGCCTCAACTATATATGATGTCCCTAATTTAATGTTGGAACAAGGCCTGGATAAAGTTGTATTGAAGAAATTGAATCTAGATAGTTCTACTCCGGATTTAACCCAATGGAATGAATTTTTAAACAGACACAAGAACCCGAAGGGAGAGGTAAATATTGGATTGATAGGAAAGTATGTGGAGCTTCAGGATTCCTATAAATCTATACTAGAAGCCTTTATTCATGCTGGCGCTGAGAATGAGGTGAAAGTGAAGATAGAATCTATTCATTCAGAATACTTGAATGATGATAATATGAAATTCAAATTAGGTCATTTAGATGGTGTGCTTGTGGCTCCAGGTTTTGGTGAGAGAGGTGTTGAAGGCAAAATCTCTGCAGTTAGTTATGTAAGAGAAGCAAATATTCCATTTTTAGGAATATGTCTTGGTATGCAAATGGCGGTGATTGAATATTCTAGAAATGTTCTAGGATTAAAAGATGCCAACTCAACCGAAATGAGTGAACAAACACCACATCCAGTAATCGATTTAATGGAAGAACAGAAATCCATTACAGACAAAGGAGGTACGATGCGTTTAGGAGGTTGGGATTGTGAATTGCTTGAAGGTAGTATTGCCTCTAATGTATACAAGACTAAAACTATTAAAGAGCGACACAGACATCGCTACGAATTTAACAACATATATAAAGAAAAAATAGAGACCGCTGGGATGAAAGCGACGGGCTATAATCCAGATACTGGGCTTGTTGAAATTGTAGAACTACCAGAACATCCATGGTTTGTAGGTGTTCAGTATCACCCGGAATATAAGAGTACAGTTGCAAACCCTCATCCACTATTTGTAGCGTTTGTTAAAGCTGCTTTAAATCATTCTGAAAAGAGAAAAGGTGTCAGTATGGCGCAAGAATAATTGTTGGATAACTTTTTGATTAAAACTTAAGACCTGTCAGGTTTTTAAAACCTGACAGGTCTAAATGATAAAATATGGAAGAAAAGAAATTAGACATTAACTCAATTATCGGATTTATTCTGATAGGAGCTATTTTAATGTACATGCTTTGGCAGCAATCTAATAGCCCAGAAGCTATTGAAGCAAGAGAAAAAGCTAAACAAGAACAGGTTGAAGCTGAAAAGAAGGCTGAGCAAGAAAAAGTTGATACCAAAGTAACAGTCACGGAAGATTATTCTGCAGTTGGAGCAGAAGGTAAGGCTGATTCTACAAAGTTAGCAGCATTAAAAAACAAGTTAGGTTATTTTGCATATGCATCTACATTACCATCTGCTAATGGGGGAGAAACAGTATTAGAAAATGATGTTCTGTATCTCAAGGTTAATAATAAGGGAGGTTATCTAACAGAAGTCAAACTAAAGAAGTTTGTTAATTACGACTCTGTTCCTATTTACATGATTAAGGATAATAATGCTTTACTTAATATAAATCTCAATACAACAGATAGTCGTGTTTTAAATACTAAAGACCTGCCATTTCAACCTACCTTAACCAAAAACGGTGACAATCAGGTATTGTCTATGAAGTTAAAGGTGTCTGAAAGTAAATATCTTGAATATAGATACGAGTTAAAACCAAACAATTATATGTTGGATTTTACAGTGCGTTCTCAAGGCTTAAGTGATGTTATTAATAGCTCTCAAGAAGTTGGCTTGGATTGGGAATTGAAAGGTATGAGACATGCCAAAAGCATTACTTATGAAAATAGATATACAAGACTTACTTACGAATATGATGATGGTCGTGTTGATAAATTAGCACAGGCAGGTGAGGATGATGAAACTGAAGAAGATGTAAGTTGGATATCTTACAGACAATTCTTTTTCAGTTCAATAATGGTTACTGACAAGCCTTTTAAAACAGCACGGCTAAAGTCTTTGGATTTAGTTGAGGATTCGAGTTTAGATACTGTCTATACAAAAGCGTATGCTGCTAAGATGCCATTAGAGTTACAAGGTGGAGAAATTAACGAATCTCTTGGTTTATATTATGGGCCTACAGATAGTAAGGTGCTTAAACAATACGGCAAAAATCTAGATGAGAGTATTCCATTTGGTTGGGGTATTTTTGGATGGATTAACAAAAATATATTTATTCCGTTATTTGGCTTTTTAAGTAGTTTTTTAGCTCCTGGTATAGCTATCATAGTGATGACTATTTTAGTAAGATTGGTACTATCTCCAGTACTATACAAATCATACCTCTCTCAGGCTAAGATGAAAATCCTGAAACCTGAAATTGCGGCAATACAAGAAAAGCATAAAGGCAATAAAATGAAGTCTCAACAAGAGACTATGGCGTTGTATAGTAAAGCCGGAGCAAGTCCTATGAGTGGCTGCTTACCAGCATTTATACAATTACCCGTATTCTATGCTTTATTTATGTTTTTTCCAACGGCATTTGATTTAAGACAGAAAAGTTTTTTGTGGGCAAATGATTTGTCATCTTATGATTCTATTTTTGAATGGGATACAAATATTCCAATTATATCAAGTTTTTATGGTAATCACGTAAGTTTATTCCCAATATTAGCGGCTATAGCCATTTTCTTCTATATGAAAATGACAACAGGACAACAGGTGCAATCGCAACCAACACAAGAAGGTATGCCAGATATGGGTAAGATGATGAAGTATATGATATATTTTTCACCATTATTAATGTTAGTCTTCTTTAACCAATATGCATCAGGACTGAGTTTGTATTACTTTATCTCTAATTTAATTACTATTGGTATTATGCTAGTTATTAAAAACTACATCATTGATGAAGATAAAGTGCTTGCTAAAATTGAAACAAATAAGAAGAAGCCTAAAAAAGAGAATCGTTTTCAGAAGAAAATGGCTGAGATGATGGAAAAGGCAGAGCAGCAAAAACAAGCTCAAAAAAAGAAATAGTATAAAAGATTAATAATAGAAAAGCCCAGACAAATATGTCTGGGCTTTTCTTTTTATGACGGTTATTTGCTATTAATCAATCATTGGAGTAACCATCATAAAATAATATTATTGTGGAGGTAGTATAACCTTATCAATTGCGTGTACAACACCATTATAGGCTTGTATATCTACTAATGATGTGATAATACCACTCACTCTATCATTAGAATCAGTAATTGTAAGTGCTGTAGCATCTAATTCAACATCTCCTCCTAAAGTCCCTACTGTACCAGTCATCAAATCTGTAGACCTCACATTACCGTTAACAACATGATACGTTAGAATAGCTTCTACAGTTGCCGGATCGACATCTCCTAGAGCTGTATTACCTGTTGGGTCTAATTCCATCAATAAATCCGCAAAAGCATCATCAGTTGGAGCAAATACTGTAAAAGGCCCAGTTCCTGATAGTGTTCCGATTAAATCCGGTGAGGGATCTTGCGAGTCTGCTGATTGTAATGCTGCTACTAAATTTGATAATGCTGGATTCGCTAAGGCAAAATCTACTACTGTTGGTAAACCAATAACAGCGTTAACTATATGTACGGTCCCATTAGAAGCAGATACATCTGCACCCGACACAGTAGAGATACCATTAAATTGTACACCGTTGGATGTATCAAAATATAAGCTAAGGTTGTCCCCATCAACATTGGTCGCATTTGTGTTAGTGTAACCTGCACCTAAACCTACCAAATCAGTTGAGGTTACATTACCACTGATGACATGGTTTAAGAGAATATTTGCTAGCACATCAGTTGGCACATCATCTAATGAAGCAAACCCATTAGCTGCTAAAAAAGCATCGAATGCAGCATTTGTTGGCGCTAGAACTGTATAAGTACCACTGCTTAATACGTTTACTAAATCACCATCTGCTGCTTGTAATGCTGCGACAAGATTACTTAAATCTGGAGTTGCTATTGCTAGCTCCACAATGTTTGGTGTAGGAGCTGGACCATTGTCGTCATCACTACTACAAGATTGAAAAACAAATACTAGTAGAAGCATTGGCACAATCTTTGAAATTTTTGAAATAATGTTCATTTTTTTGAGTTTTTGTTGTTAATAATGTTATATATACGACGAAAGTAGCAGTTAGAGTTGTTATTTTGTTTAAAAAAAAGTTAAAATGATTAAACAAAAATTATTTTTTATAGTTTTCTTAACATTTGGTCTAATGAATGTTCAGGCTCAAGAAGTTTTCAATCAATTGGATGAAAGTGGTAAACGACATGGTAAGTGGAAGAAGAATTTTGAAGATACAAAAGAGGTGCGATATGAAGGTCAATTTGAGCATGGCAAGGAAGTTGGGCTTTTTAAATTCTATAAACTAGTAAGAAAGAAGAGTATCCTCACAGCCACAAAGGCTTTCAATACAAATAATGATATTGCTGAGGTTACTTTTTTGGCATCCAATGGTAAGCCAATTAGTAAAGGAAAAATGAATGGCAGAACCTACATAGGGGAATGGATTTATTATCATAATAACTCTGATAAAATTATGACAAAAGAAACCTACAATAATGAAGGACTTTTAGTAGGAGACAAGTTGGTGTATTTTGAAAATGGTCAAATCGCCGAGCAATTATTTTATGTTAACGGTAAAGAAGATGGTAATGCCAAAAATTTTTCAGAGAAAGGAATTGTATTGAAAGACTTCAATTACAAGGATGGTAACTTGCATGGTCTTTATAAAGATTATACGTCTAAAGGTGATTTGGTTGTCGAAGGGCAATTTAAAAACAACAAGAAGCATGGCATCTGGAAATATTATGAAAATGGCGAATTGTCAAAGGAAAAGAACTATTCTAACCCCAAGACATTTCATAAGAATTAATGGGTATTACTTAACATTCACTTAGCGTAAGTTCTCATCCTTTTATCGTAATTTTGCAGCATGGAAAGAGTAATAGTAGGACTTTCTGGAGGCGTAGATTCTAGCGTTGCAGCTTATTTATTGAAGCAGCAAGGGTATGAAGTTATTGGCTTGTTTATGAAGAATTGGCATGATGATTCTGTCACGATTTCTGATGAATGTCCTTGGTTAGATGATAGCAATGATGCCATGCTTGTTGCTGAAAAATTGGGTATTCCTTTTCAAACCGTTGATTTAAGTCAAGAATACAAGGAACGTATCGTAGACTATATGTTTAATGAATACGAAAAAGGTCGTACACCTAACCCTGATGTGCTTTGTAATCGCGAAATTAAGTTTGACGTTTTCATGAAAATCGCGCTAGATTTAGGAGCCGATTATGTAGCGACAGGACATTATTGTAGAAAAGATAACATCGAAAAAGACGGACAAACTATCTATCAGTTAAAAGCGGGCAAGGATAATAATAAAGACCAGTCTTATTTTCTATGTCAATTATCTCAAGAACAATTATCAAAAGCTTTATTCCCAATAGGGGAATTAACTAAACCTGAAGTTCGTAAAATAGCTGCAGACTTAGATTTAATTACAGCAGAAAAGAAAGATTCGCAAGGATTGTGTTTTATAGGTAAAGTAAGATTACCAGATTTTTTGCAACAACAATTAAAACCAAAAGAAGGCATAATTGTTGAAATCCCAGAAGGACAGCACTATTATAATGTTGAACGACCTGTTTTCTCCTCTGATAAGGAAAAGCTGGAATTTTTGTCAAAGAAGATAGAATATTCTGTTGAAGATGGACAGGTCGTAGGTAAACACCAAGGAGCTCATTATTTCACAAAAGGCCAGCGAAAAGGTTTGGCTGTTGGTGGAACAGTAGAACCATTATTTGTAATAGATACAGATGTCGATGAGAATGTGATATATACAGGACAAGGGAAGTCTCATCCAGGACTCTACAGAAGTGCATTGTATGTGAGTAATGAAGAACTTCATTGGATTCGTGAAGATTTAGCTCTGAAAACCGATGATACTTTAGAAGTTCTAGCAAGAATACGTTACAGACAAGAACTTGAGAAGGCTAAACTCTATAAAGTAGAAAGTGGCTTATATGTAGAATTTGAAAACCCACAATCGGCCATAACGGAAGGTCAATTTGTGGCTTGGTATTTAGATGATGAGCTTTTAGGGTCTGGTGTAATCTCTTGAAATTATGGCTAACAGAATTACAGAACTTTTTAATATTGAATATCCAATCATTCA
>CALDUJ010000103.1 GCA_937923735.1 uncultured Flavobacteriaceae bacterium
CTATTGCAATGCCAACATAAATACTGCGATGAGCGCAAAGCCTGAAACGGTAGAAGTTGGTAGCACAGATATTTTTCAATATCCATTATTACACATGACAGGTCATGGCAATGTGTTTTTTAGTGATGATGATGCTGAGAATCTAAGGAACTATTTAACATCCGGTGGCTTTCTTCATATTGACGATAACTACGGTATGCAGCCATATATTGAAAAAGAATTGAAAAAAGTATTTCCAAACGAAGAATTGATTGAGCTACCAAACAGTCATGCTATTTTCAATACGGCATATAAATTCCCTAACGGATTACCGAAAATACATGAGCATGATGGTAAACGCCCGCAAGCTATGGGTATATTTATCGAAGACAGACTTGTATTATTGTTTACTTTTGAGTCTGATTTAGGTGATGGTTGGGAGGATGAAGAAGTGCATAACGACCCCCAAGATGTAAGACTTAAAGCCCTGAAAATGGGAGCAAATATTGTCAAGTATGCTTTTGAGAATTAATTTTTACATGAAGAAACAGATTCTTATTAAAGTATTACTGTTTACTTCACTTTACAGCTCGTTTTCCCAACTAAACGCTCAAAACAAAGGAAGCGTAAAAGCTGAAAATGAAGATTTCATAACTTTAGATTTATTATCTCCAATTTACGCTTCGAGCAGGTATAGAGTTTCGTATATAAAAAACCTAGATTCAAATCTAAAAGTAGGTTTAGATTTTGGCTATGGAAACGATGCTATTTCTATTGTTAGACCAGAAGGAGACAATAGTATTTGGGAGGTTCGACCTGAATTATATTATATAATCAACCCAAATAAAAAAACGTTAAAATACTTTTCTGCCGAACTATTTTATCTTAATCATAATCTAATATTAGAGAATAAAACCTATTATCCTGAAAGTGGCAACCCAATCAGGTTTGATAAAGCAGATTTTAATAGACAAAAATTTGGTCTAATACCAAAATTCGGGATGTTTGTTAATATTTCAAATAGAGTTGGTTTAAATTTTTATACTGGTTTAGGTATCAGATTTAGAATTAACGAATATTCTAATGTCGTAAACCCTGAAGAAAATGAATTCTACAGATCACATATTAAAGGTTACAAACAAGAAGGCAAAAAAATAGGTGTCGAATTTAGTTTTGGGTTAAAATTATACTATCGTTTAAAAAACAACTAATTGCAACTCAACCATTATAATACTAGCTTTAGTAAAAAGACCTTTCCAATAACTTTGGTTTGTGATAACGTTACTAATGCTCCTAACATTGGTAGTTTATTTAGAATAGCTGACGCTTTTGGCATTGAGAAATTAATCTTCTGCGGTAGTGATATTCCGTTTGGTCGGAAAATGACAAAAACCTCTAGAGCTACAGAGAAAGTAGTAAAGTATGAGATTTGCGAAAATATTTTAAATGTTATTGCATCCTTAAAAAAAGAGAATTATTCTATTATCTCTTTAGAAATAACAGATACAAGTAAAGCACTTCACTCCTATCAATTCAAAAAAGACAAACCTTTAGCCTTAGTTATTGGGGATGAGAATTTTGGTGTTTCAGAGGATATTCTAAAGTTATCTGATGCTGTTATCCATATCGATATGTTTGGGCAAAATAGTAGTATGAACGTGGTACAAGCCGCCAACATCTGTTTATATGAAATGACCAAGCAACTCGTTAAAACTTCAAACTCCTAACTTCGTTCTTCCAACTCCAATACGTATATTTACATTATGAATTCGAACACCATCAGTAAAGGTATTTTGCAAGCCATTGGTATTATCGCCGGTATACTCTTGGTGTTATTCTTTTTATACAAAATACAGGCTGTTATTGTTTACATTGCCGTTGCTGCTGTTATTTCGCTTATTGGATTACCTATTGTTAGGTTTTTACGAAACAAGCTTAAGTTCAAAAATACCATAGCAGTTATCGTTACAATGGCGTTGATGTTAGGGTTTCTTTTTGGCCTAATTAGGATGTTCATTCCCCTAATAGTCGAGCAAGGACAAAACTTAGCCCTTTTAGACATTGACCAGCTTCAGGGCAATATTGAAAACCTCTATCAACAAGCAATGGATTATTTCAGCATTAATAATATTGATGTGGAGCAATCTATTAAGGATTCCAATTTACTTTCTAAACTGGATTTTGCAGTCATACCAAATTTTTTGAATTCTGTAGTCAGTGGCTTGGGCAGCTTTAGTGTTGGGCTATTTTCTGTATTATTCATTAGCTTTTTCCTACTGAAAGACAGCCTGTTGCTAGAAAATGGTATTATGACTTTGGTGCCAGATGATAAAGAAACAGGTTCGAAACGCTCCTTTGAAAAAATCAAAAACCTGTTGTCTCGATACTTCGTAGGCTTATTTTTTCAAATATTAATTCTTTTCATTATTTACACCATCGTCTTATTAATTTTTGGTGTTCAAAATGCAGTAGTTATTGCGTTTCTGTGTGCGTTACTAAATCTTATACCTTATGTGGGGCCTTTAATTAGTGGTGTCTTAATGATAGTCTTGACAATGAGTAGCAACTTGGGAGAAAGCTTTAGCGAAGTCATATTACCAACTACTATCTATGTAATGATTGGTTTTATAATTGGGCAACTAGTAGATAATTTCTTTAGTCAACCTTTTATATTCTCTCAGAGTGTTAAATCTCATCCGCTTGAAATTTTCTTGATTATCATTATTGCAGGCATATTATTTGGTCCAATAGGCATGATAGTCGCTGTACCTGCTTACACTGCTATTAAAGTAATATTAAAAGAGTTTTTATCCGATAACAAGATAGTTAAACAGCTAACTAAAGATTTATAGTGTTAGTTTGAATAGTTGCATTTTAAATACTGTAAATCAAGAATTTATAAATAATAATTTGGATTCAGATATCACAAAATTATTATTTCAAAACCCTGACCTAGAAAACGTTTCAATAAAAGAAATAGTTGAGCAAATTGAAGCAAAAAAAAAGTGTAAAACTAAGCTTCCTACTTGGTTTAATACACCTGAAATTTATTATCCAAATAAACTCAACATTGAACAAACTTCCTCAGAAATAACAGCTCAATATAAATCACATTTAGTCTCTGGCAAATCATTAATAGATTTAACTGGAGGGTTTGGCATAGATGCATATTACTTTTCTAAAGAGGTGGAACATGTGGAGCATTGCGAAATCAATGAAACCCTTTCAACTATTGTAAAACATAATTACCAGAAATTAGGAGTCCTCAATATCACCACCATTACAAATGACGGTATAGAATATCTAAAATCAATTCAACAGGAATTCGATTGGATTTACGTTGACCCATCCAGAAGACACGACACAAAAGGCAAAGTCTTTTTTCTTAGAGATTGCCTGCCAAATGCTCCTAATCATTTAGAATTGTTATTCGAGCATTCAAATAACATCATGATTAAGACAGCCCCACTACTAGATATAAAGGCTGGGTTGAATGAATTACATTCAGTAAAAGAAATACATGTTGTAGCCATAGATAATGACGTAAAAGAGCTCCTATGGATTCTTGAAAAAAGGTATTCAGATTCAATTACAATAAAAACAATAAACTTCAAGAAAGAGGATACACAAGAATTCACTTTTGAAATGAAAGATGAATTAGAAGCAAAAGTGAGTTATTCTGAACCACTCTCCTATTTATTCGAACCAAACAGTGCTATCCTTAAATCTGGAGCTTTTAAATTCTTATCTGAAAAACTTAAAGTTAATAAGCTACATATCAATTCTCATCTTTATACATCAGAAGAGTTCATTGATTTTCCTGGTAGGCAATTTAAAATTGAAAAGACATTGCCGTATAACAAAAAACTCCTTAAAAAGGAGTTTTCGTTTAGCAAAGCGAATATTAGTATTCGTAACTTCTCTGAATCAGTTGAACAACTTAAAAAGAAATTCAACCTGAGAGATGGTGGGACAATCTATTTATTCTTTACAACAGATGTAAATGAACAACGAATAGTTCTAGTGTGTTCTAAAGTCTGGCAGTTTGGATAGTACTAACTAGATTTTCGTCATTAAGAACAACATAGTATTTGTTAGTATCTTCTATATCAAGAACTGCAATTCTATCAGAAGCATCAGTTACAATTCTAAAAGTAGTCTCTTCTTGGTTTAAGTCAGAGATGTCAAACGAACCTCCTGGGCGAATATCTTTAGTAGTACTCACAACATTACCATTTAAATCATAAACAACTAAATCTACATCAGCAGGGCTTTCGTTGATAAAACGTGCAGCAAATGATGTGTTAAACTCAGAAGCGTCTTCGTATGCACCATCTGACGAACAGTTAAAAGTAAAAGCTGATATAGATATTAAAAGGATGTAGGCTATTTTTTTCATGATAATTAAATTTAGGTTTGGGGCGTAATAAATAATTACACTGCAAACATAGACCAGCACTAAAGGTTTTAATGCAAAACATCGATAAATCGAAAAAAATACTCGTTAAGTAACAAAACCAAACAAAAAAATCCGATAAGTAACATGAAAAAACAAAAAAGCCTTACTATCTCTAGTAAAGCTTTTTGTGATGGCACTAGGATTCGAACCTAGGACCGCCTGCTTAGAAGGCAGGTGCTCTATCCAGCTGAGCTATGCCACCATTCAAGGATAAATTCTGAAAAAAATTAGGATAGTCACACTTCAAGCATGACGACCTCCTGTTTTGTCGGGGAGGCAGGATTAACTTCGTTCATCCTGATTGGAGGTGTTGCAAATTAAAGCTAGGCTTTAATTTATAAATAAAATCCTCCGTTCTATTAAGAAAGCACGCTTTCTACAAGAACTCCACCTTTTATTTGTCGGGGTGGCAGGATTCGAACCTGCGACCTCCGCGTCCCAAACGCGGCGCGATAACCGGGCTACGCTACACCCCGAAATGATTATCTATATATCGTTTAGCTCCTCTTTTTTTGATTTTTAGCTCCAAAATAAGTGCTTCACTTCTATTCAATACTTCAATTTTATAAATCAACTCCCAAGGAATTCCTCTTTTTGTTGATTTTACATAACCTTTGTTATGCCTGATTAATCTTTTTTCAATATCAGAAGTTTGACCAACATAATATTTTAAAAGTCTTTCACTAAAAAGAATGTACACATACATATTAAACTCTTTAGTAGAGTGGTCACGCCTCTAGCGTGACGACCTCCGCTTCCCAAACGCGGCGCGATAATAACGCTAAGGCGTCATCTTCGTCAGGGCTACTCTACACCCCGAAATACGATAGAAAATAAACTCTTTGTTAAAAAACTAATTTTCTAAAATAATTCAAAATTTCAATGGAGCGTAGTTTATACCGTACTTGATACGGTACTACACCCCGAAAAAGATTCAAAAAAGCGGAGAGAGTGGGATTCGAACCCACGCGACAGTTACCCGTCGACAGATTAGCAATCTGCTCCATTAACCACTCTGGCACCTCTCCGATTATAAATGAACTTCGCAAACATATTTTTGCGGTTGCAAATGTAGTTTATCATCTTAAAGAACACAACTATTTTATTTATTTTTTTAGTTGTTATTCTGGATATTCAATTCTGAGATGATAAATATTTGCAAGCTTGCGTTTTAGAACTTTCTTGATAGATTGAATTTCTTTAAACGTAATGTTTGCATTCAAAAACTGTCCTTCCTCCATTTGTTTGTCAATAATATTTTCAACAAAAGCATCAATCTTAACAGTTGTAGGCTCTTTAAGGCTTTTGGAGGCCGCCTCAACACTATCGCACATCATTAGTATTGCTGTTTCTTTACTAAATGGCTTTGGCCCCGGATATCTGAAGTCGTTTTCATCAACATCTTCATTTTGACTTTTTTCTTGCGAATAAAAATAGTAAACCAAACTTGTTCCATGATGTGTCCTTATAAAATCAATAACCCTATCTGGAAGGTTATTCTTTTTTGCAATCTCAATACCATCAATAACATGATTTATAATAATCCTAGCACTTTCTTTATTTGATAGTTCATTGTGTGGATTGATTGCCGTTGCCTGATTCTCAGTGAAAAAAGTTGGGTCTTTCATTTTACCAATATCATGGTATAAAGCTCCTACTCTTATCATCATAGCATTGGCTCCTATTTCATTAGCTGACGCTTCAGCCAAATTTGCAACATTTAACGAATGATGGAATGTTCCAGGTGCCTTATTCGAAAGTTCTTTCAATAATTTACTATTGGTGTCTGACAGCTCTAACAGCGATACATCCGACACCAAGCCAAAGATTTTCTCATAAACATATATCAGGGGCTGTACAAACAAAGTTGCCAGTCCACAAATAACGAACAATCCAAATGTTTCCCATCTAATATTGTCTATTGAGCCTTCATGGATAACAAAGAACGCAAAATAGGCCACTATGTAAATTAAGGTTATTTGCCCAACAGATATAAATAAATTAGCCCTCTTGTATAGTTCTGATACTGTAAGGATAGTTACTATTCCAGCAAGAATCTGGAGAAACATATACTCGTAGTTATTGGGCACTATAAATCCTAATAACAATACCGTAATAACATGGGCAAAAAGACCTAAACGTGCATCAAAAAACGCCTTGAGAACGAGTGGCAAAATAGCTATAGGCACCACATAAACATAAATAGAATTATAATTAACAACCAACGTCGTTAATAAGACCATAAAAACAATGTTGAAGAATATAAATGTAACTTTAGTATTGTTCCTAAAAACATCATATCGGTACTTCCTCAAAAACAATAATAGCATTAACAATGCTAAGGCAACCAATAACGTATATGCAGCTACCACCCAATTATAGTTCGATTCGTTCCAAACTTTTGATTGGTATTCATTTTCTAAAGATTTTAAAATCTGAAATGTATCACCTTCAACGACTTCTCCTTTAGAGACTATCAGCGTTTCTCTTTCTACACGTCCTCTTGTATATGATATTTTATCTAGTTCTTCTTGAAGTGCTTTTTGAGTTAACTCCTTATTTTGTGCGAGGTTTGGTTCAATTACGTCAAAGAAAAGAGAAGTGAATGGCACTAAAAAATCATTAATACTTTCTTTCTTTAATTTTTCCTGAATTGTGTTCTTAAGATCTTCTTGAGCAATTAATTTGCCAAAATTAGCTGTTCCTTTTTGGACCCTGTCTTCTAGAATTACTGTTTGACGTTCACTACTGAAAGTATAAGTATCTGACAAAATGCCAAAACTATAAAGCTGTTCTAAAACCTGCCTCCCTTTCGCTTTTAAAAACCTCTTATTCTGTCTTGACAATGAGTCAGGGATATAAGTTTCAAACTTATTATCATAATCTTTTAAAACAGCACCTTTAATACTTGGATTTCTTTGAAAGTAAAGTATTGAATTATTCTTTACCCTCTCCAACTCCTTATTAACCTCTTCTTCCGCTTTCGCTATGGCGAAATCGAAAGGGGCATATAAATTTTCTGATTGCCATGGCTTCCCTTGTACAAAGCTATATTTAAATTGTCCACTTTTTGGAAATAAATAAACAATCACAAATGTTGTCGCTATAAAGAGTAGTACTTTGTAGATAAGTCCATGATTCTTGTATAGCTTATTAATGAAGTCTTTCATTGATTTGTTTAGGTTCTCTCAAAAGTAATAAATTCTATGATAGCTAATAGCATTAAAACCAAGACAAGCTTTCTCCTTTTTCGGATAAATTTGATTAATTTCGCAGTATAAAAATTCAATTCAATTTTCATGAACAAAGAGGTTGTTATCGTATCTGCCTTACGCACTCCAATAGGAAGCTTCCTTGGTGCATTATCAACTGTTGCCGCACCTAAACTAGGCGCTGTCGCAATAAAAGGTGCTCTAGACAAAATAAACTTAAAACCAGAAATGGTTGAAGAGGTATTGATGGGGCACGTAGTTCAGGCTGGGTCTGGACAAGCTCCTGCCAGACAAGCTGCAATTTACGCTGGCATACCAAATACTGTTGGTTGCACTACCGTTAATAAAGTCTGTGCTTCTGGAATGAAAGCTATCATGCAAGGAGCTCAAGCAATTGCTCTTGGAGATGCTAACATAGTAGTTGCTGGCGGCATGGAAAACATGAGCCTTATACCGCACTACTATCATGCCCGTTCCGCAACAAAATTCGGACCAGCCACTTTTGAAGATGGCATGCAAAAAGATGGATTAGTAGATGTTTATGACCAAACCGCTATGGGCGTTTGCGCGGATGCCTGTGCTACTGAATACAACTTTACTAGAGAAGACCAAGATGCTTTTGCGATACAATCATATAATAGATCAGCTGCAGCCTGGGATTCAGGTAAATTTGACGATGAAGTGATTCCTGTAGAAGTACCTCAACGCCGTGGAGAACCAATAATAGTATCTAAGGATGAAGAATATACCAATGTGAAGATGGAGAAAATCCCTTCACTGCGTCCAGCTTTCACAAAAGATGGTACAGTCACTGCAGCAAATGCATCAACCATAAATGATGGTGCTGCGGCTGTAGTATTAATGAGCAAGGAAAAGGCAAATGAATTAGGATTGACACCATTAGCTACAATAAAAAGTTATGCAGATGCTGCGCATGAACCAAAGTGGTTTACCACGGCACCAGCAAAGGCATTACCAAAAGCTATAAGTAAAGCAGGAATATCGCTTGAAGATGTAGATTATTTTGAATTTAATGAGGCTTTTTCCGTAGTTGGCTTAGCCAATATGAAAATACTAGGGCTAGATGACAGTAATGTTAATGTGAATGGCGGTGCTGTATCATTAGGGCATCCACTAGGATGCTCAGGTGCTAGAATTGTTATCACCCTATTAAACGTATTGAAACAAAACAATGCTAAAATTGGTGCAGCAGCGATTTGTAATGGTGGTGGTGGTGCATCTGCAATGGTTATAGAAAGAAACTAAGCGCCCATGCAATACGGCATTTGTAACTTAAGTATTGTTCCTCTTAGAGAATTTCCTCAGGATAGTTCTGAGATGATTTCTCAAATATTATATGGAGAACATTTCAAAGTTTTAGAAAAGCGCAAAAAATGGAGCCGTATCCGTCTTGCTTTCGATACATACGAGGGTTGGGTAGATAATAAACAATACATAGAAATTACTAAGGAAGACTATGCATCCTTAAATGAATTGAAACCTGAGTACAGTTTAGATTTAGTTGAAGTCATACAGAGTGAAAATCAATTACTCACACTAGTAATGGGGTCGTCTGTTCATTCTTCTAAGTATTTGAATCACAACTATGATGGTAAAAGTATTTCTGGTAAACTGGGAAAATCTGGTCTAGTTGAAACGGCGCTTAACTATTTAAACGCTCCATATTTATGGGGTGGCAAAACACCTTTCGGAATAGATTGCTCGGGTCTGACCCAGATGGTCTATAAAGTAAATGGTCACGCTTTATTAAGAGATGCATCTCAACAAGCTACACAGGGAGATGCACTAAGTTTTATTGAAGAAAGCGAACCTGGTGATTTAGCCTTCTTTGATAATGACGAAGGGAATATCACTCATGTTGGCATCATAATGAAAGATAATTACATCATTCATGCACATGGTAAGGTGAGAATTGATAGGCTAGACCATACAGGAATCTATAATTCTGAAAGAAGAACGCACACTCACAAACTAAGAGTCATTAAAAAAATAATATAAAAAAAGCCTCGCATTGTGCGAGGCTTTTTTTATTTCAAATAGCTTTTTGCTAGTTTCCACCATTCTCTAATGATTCAACTTTAGCTTTGTATTCCTTGTACTTAGATGTCTCACCTAATGCGCTATAAATATTCATTAGTGTTTTTGCAGCATCAACATTACTAGGCTTTATCTCTAGAGCCTTAACCAAATATGGTATAGCATCTTGATATACTTGTGTTCTTTTTGCCTTCAATTCGTCATATTTTCTATCATCTGCAGCAGAACTTCCTAATCCATTCATTTCTTCAACGATAAATGTTTCTTCAGCCAAAATTAGTGCCGCAAGATTGATATATGCATTTGTATAAGTTGGGTCTAATTCAATAGACTTCTTATAAAACCCTTTAGCAGCTTCTGGATCACTTTCAGCACTAGTCACACCGAGATTATAAAGGAGCTCAGGATTCTCAGGATCCATCTTAATTGCTTCGGATATCAGAGCCTTGTATTTATCAACATTACCCATTTTATACTGAACATTTGCTTCAGACATCAGCAAATTCAAATCATTTGGACTCACTTTTCTTGCGTCTTCAATAGCGGCAATAGCCTTTTCATTATCTCCTTTACTAACATAAATCAAGGCGATATTCTTAATTATTTCAGCAGAACGTGCTTCAGTCCTTTTTTCTGAAGGTTTTATATGAGTCCCAGTTTTAACTGAGATATCGCGAACTTGCTCATTTGCAAAAACCTCTTCTTCTCCTGTCGCTTTATCTATAGCTACATATTGTGTTTCGGAACCAGAGTAACCCATGTCCTTTAACTCATTATAGTACTTCAATGCACTATCATATTCTTGAGCATTAACTGCTATAGAAGCAGCATAAAAAAGGTATGTAGTATCTCTTGGAGATAATCTGTAAGCCTTTTCAAATCCCGCAGAGGACTTAACATAGTTCTTCTGCTCAAGAGCAGTATTAGCTTTAGTCAAAAATGAATTAATCATCGCTGCTTTCATTTCGGTTGCTTCAGCTTTGTAGACATTTCCAGATTTTCCAAGAGCTTCAATGGCTTTGTCCATATCAGCCTCTGAACCTGAACCATTTGCATAAAGTGCTTTTCCTAAAAGAAATTGATATTTCCCTTTCGTCTTATCATCAGCAGATGATATTAACGATTCTACTTTTCCTAAGAGGTTTTTAGCTTCAGCAAAATTGCTGTTCTTAATTGCTTTTTCCGCAGCTTTCAATTCCTTCTTTTGGGCAAAAGAAGCCGTAGCAATAAGCAACGTGAATGTAAATGCTAATAATTTTTTCATTGTAAGATAATGTTTAAGTGTTATGTAAATTAATTTTCTGTTTCATTAGTATCAAGAGTTGTGCCATCTTGAGAAGTATCAGTATTTTCAGTGCCTTCAGCAATATTTTCAGATTCATCTTCAACATCATCTTCATCATGCATTACTTTCGCTACAGCTGCAATTGAATCGTTAGACTTCAAGTTAATTAATTTAACGCCTTGAGTTGCACGACCCATAACTCTTAAGTCCTGGACTGCCATTCTGATTGCTATTCCAGATTTATTGATAATCATCAAATCATCTTGGTCAGATACATTC
The DNA here is from genome assembly GCA_937923735.1 of uncultured Flavobacteriaceae bacterium. GTDB lineage: Bacteria > Bacteroidota > Bacteroidia > Flavobacteriales > Flavobacteriaceae > JABABD01. The sequence continues at coordinate 11,273 of CALDUJ010000103.1, forward strand.
TTGATAGATACTAAGTTACCTGTTTTTTCGGTAATAGATATAGTTTTTACACCTTTTCCCCCTCTATTGGTAATTCTATAGTCTTCTAGGCTACTTCTCTTACCATAGCCGTTCTCAGAGACCACAAGGATGTCGCTTTCCATATCGTTAACGGCAATCATCCCAATGACTTCATCTGTTTTTTCATCCGCCAATCTAATCCCCCTTACACCAGAGGCATTACGTCCCATTGGGCGCGTTTTTGCTTCTTCGAAACGAATAGCTTTACCAGATTTTAAAGCTAGCATAACTTGACTCTCGCCAGTTGTTAGCTTAGCTTCTAGTAATTCATCATCATCCTTTATAGTTATCGCATTGATTCCGTTTGTACGTGGTCTAGAATATTGTTCGAGAGATGTCTTCTTGACCTGTCCTTTCTTTGTAGCCATAATGACATAATGACTGTTTATGTAGTCTTCGTCTTTCAAATCTTGAGTACATATAAAAGCCATGACCTTATCATCCTGCTCAATGTTTATAAGGTTTTGAATCGCCCTCCCTTTAGATGTCTTACTTCCCTCAGGTATTTCATAAACGCGCATCCAGAAACATTTTCCTTTTTGCGTAAAGAACAACATATATTGGTGGTTTGTGCCTACAAATAGGTGTTCTAAAAAGTCTTCATTTCTTGTGGTAGAAGCTTTTTGACCTACACCACCTCTATTCTGCGTTTTATATTCTTTAAGAGATGTACGTTTGATGTAACCAGCATGAGATATAGTAATAACAACCTTTTCATTTGGAATCATATCTTCAATACTCAAGTCCCCTCCAGCATATTCAATTGTAGAACGACGCTCATCTCCATATTTATCTCTTATTTCTTCCAGTTCAGTTTTAATGATGTCCATACGTCTATCCTTTTTTTCAAGAATATCTTTAAGGTCATCAATAGTTTTCATTAATTCATCATACTCAGCTCTCAACTTATCTTGCTCCAGACCTGTAAGTTGACGCAATCTCATTTCAACTATTGCCTTAGCTTGTATTTCTGATAACTTAAAACGCTCAACTAACTTAGCTCTTGCCTCATCAGCATTAGCAGAAGCTCTAATCAACGCAATTACTTCATCAATATTATCAGAAGCGATAATTAACCCTTCTAATATATGCGCTCTTTCTTGTGCCTTTCTTAAATCAAATTTTGTTCTACGAACAACAACTTCATGTCTGAAATCAATAAAGTGTCCTATGATTTCTTTTACATTCATTTGTTTTGGTCGTCCATCAATCAAACAAATGTTATTCACTGAAAATGAACCTTGTAAAGCTGTATACTTATACAATTTATTCAATACCACGTTTGGAATTGAATCTCGTTTAAGTTCATAAACAATACGCATTCCATTTCTATCCGACTCATCTCGAATATCAGAAATACCCTCTATCTTTTTATCGTTAACTAAATCAGCAGTTTTTTTAATCATATCCGCCTTATTCACCAAATAAGGAATTTCAGTTACGATTATTTGTTCTCTTCCAGATTTTGTTATCTCTATTTCGGCTTTTCCTCTTAATACAACTCGACCTCTACCAGTTGTCAGAGCAGATTTAACACCTTCATATCCATAAATTGTACCTCCCGTTGGGAAATCTGGGGCTTTAATATACTCCAATAAATCTTCAACAGGAATATCTTTATTTTGGATATAAGCTTGACAACCATCAACAACCTCAGATAAGTTATGTGGTGCCATGTTAGTAGCCATACCAACTGCAATACCACTAGCTCCATTCACTAATAAATTAGGAATTTTAGAAGGTAATACTGAAGGTTCTTGTAAACTATCATCAAAATTCGGTGTGAAATCTACTGTTTCTTTTTCAAGATCAGCCAACATTTCTTCCGCAATTTTCTTTAATCTAGCCTCTGTATAACGCATTGCGGCCGGACTATCACCATCCACAGAACCAAAATTCCCTTGTCCATCTAGAAGAGGAAGGGACATTGAAAAATCTTGGGCCATACGAACTAAGGCATCATAAATTGCACTATCTCCATGAGGATGGTATTTCCCCATTACGTCACCAACTGATCGTGCCGATTTTCTGTAAGATTTGTCGTGGGTGTTTCCTGTCTCGTGCATAGCATATAAAATACGTCTATGAACAGGTTTAAG
>CALDUJ010000104.1 GCA_937923735.1 uncultured Flavobacteriaceae bacterium
CATGTTTTATGATTAGTTGTAAATTTATCCAAAATTTAATGAATGGGGTTACTTGATTTCCTTTTTGGAAGTAAAACAAAGAAACTAAAAGATTTTCAATCTAGAGGTGCTATCATAATTGATGTTAGGACTAAAGGAGAATACGATTCAGGTGCCATACCTGGATCTGAGAATATCCCTCTACAAGTTATTGCAACTAAAGTAAAGGGTATAAAAAAACTCGATAAGCCTGTAATCACATGCTGTGCGAGTGGTGTTCGTTCTGGGAGTGCAGCTGCTATTCTTCGTAGTAATGGTATAGAAGCTATGAACGGCGGAGGTTGGTTTAGTCTTAGTAAGAAACTATAACTTTAGTCCCGAAGCATCGGGAGTAAATCTTCGGGTTTAGTTATTGGGGTGTCATCATATTGAAGTGTCCATCCTAGCGAATTGGTGAGTATATAAAACTTCGACAACTCACTGATTAATCTATTTTTGGCATTACTTTTTAGATCAGAACCCTCAATTCGCTTTTGCAGGGACTCCTTTACTATATTCTTAATTTTATTATAGTCTTCTGCTTCAAAAGGATTTAAATAGTCGGCCTGAATATCATAATACTCTAAATCTGGATTAACTTTAATTTCTTCCTCGGGAATACTTGAAATAATGAGAGTCTTATTTTCTTCATCTAACTCAAATTCAATTTTACTAAGGTCGTAGGCAATAGTTACATCAGCATTTACCACAACTAATGCTTTCTTTTCGGCAGTTAACAAATCACCAAAAAAAGCTTCTGAGTTTTTGTAATTAAATACTTCGCTGAAGTGTCCTTCTGTAACGATTAGTTTACCAACCTGCTCAATTTGCTTCTGAATAAGTCCTGAACTCTGCAATAATACTTGCTCGTCCTGATTTCTGTCTTGACAGTATCTCAGGGTTAACAAAATAGCTAGAGTTAAAACAACTCCAAAAAGAATTTTACGCATGTATTATTAATTTCTGTGAAGTTAAAAAATTTATGGAATCAGAAATTGACTTTACTGCATTAAAAAAGCATCAGATGATTATGCTTTGACAGAATAACTGATGCTTTTCTTAAAAATTGATTAATAGCAGAGTGAATATAACATTTAAGATTAGTCCCTTGAAGTATTTTCGACCAAACGCATCAAAAAAAGATAAATAGCGAAAACGTTTTCGTAAACTAGAATTGCATGAATGGAAATTGTTGTTCCAAATGAGATTTTTTCCTTTCTAAATCCTTTTGAAAGGCTTTATATTCTTTACTTTCTTGATTAAACGGCTTGTGCAATAAGCCTTTTTGTAAGGTTTCAACCTCACTCATTGTAGGATGTATCTTTGGAGATATCCATACAGTCTTAAACTTATCCCAAATATAATTGATAGCCGTTGTATTAGGATGAATCATGTCTTCTCTATAAAATCTGTAATCACGGAGCTCATCCATCATGATTTCATAGGATGGAAAATAGTATAGATTTCTTGACTCTCCTTGAAGTGATAATACTTCATGAATTGACGAAATTAAATGCGCTTTACTTTGTTGATTTTCAATGAACCCATCCTTTAAATGTCGTACAGGAGAAACAGTGAAAATAATAGCTGCATCAGCATTTACTTTCCTGATATTCGACACCATTTTTTTTAAGCTGTCTACTATTATGTCAATAGACAGTAGTTCTTTGTTGAATTCCTTTTGAGGCACTTTGTGGCAATTGGCAACCACAGAATTTGTTTCAATGAGTCTATAAACCCAAGCTGTTCCTAATGTGATTATAACATGTGAGCATTCTTCGATTTTTTGATTAGTTGCCTTTAGAGATTCATTTAAATTCTGAATTAATTCTTCCCTAGATGTAGAACTCAAATCTGAATGAGCATCATATGAATGCCAGCGTTCATTATTAAAAAACACATCATCCTCTGAATATTGTTTTCCTTCAATTGAATACTTAATCAATTGTTCAATTACTATTGGGTTAAAAAGAATCCCTGAAGGGTTATGAAGGTTTTGAAATTTATAATATTCTAGCTTCTTACCTATATTTTCTACAAAGCATGAGCCTAATAGTAGTGTTTTAGATTGATAATCAATCTGATATTGTTCTGGCTGTAATGGTACTTTTGTTTGAAGCTTCATTTTTCACTAATAACTCTAGAAACAGATACTTTTCAAACAGCAATCTTAATGAATGTATTAAAAAGACTATTAGTTATCGCGCTTCTTTTTTTCTTTTTCTAATTTCTTTAATTCTTCCTCTTTCTTTTTATCTTCTAACTCAATTTTATTCTTTTCAATCTTATCTTTCAACAGTTTTATTTCTCCCTCAGAGCCTAATAATTTACCTGTGTTTTTTTCAAGCTTTTTAGTAGTTTTAGATATAGCTTTATTTATTTTATCTTCTTTTTCTTTTAGTTCTTCTTTGGACATTATATCAGAGCTTTCCAACCCTAACAATTCATCATTTAACTTAGATATAGTATCGTTTAAGCTATTAATCTTTAGTTCTATTTTTGTCTTTTTATTCTCCCATTTTTCCAACTTTTGCTCATCAGTTTGAATATTATTCATCATCCTCATCAATTGCTGTTGTTGTTGCATCATCTGTTGATGCTGAGCAGCCATCTGATTATTCATTTGACTTGTTGATGGAGGGCTAGGAAATTGTTGTCCAAACAAAATAGCTGGAAAGACTAGTAAAATGTAAATAATTGCTTTTTCTTTCATTATAAATTTTGTCTATATATATTGTTTTGCTTTCTCTAAAGCTTCATTAATACCATCAGGGTTTTTACCACCAGCAGTAGCATAGAATGGCTGTCCGCCACCCCCGCCATGAATATACTTACCAAGCTCCCTAACAACAGTTCCAGCATTCATATCTCTATCTGCCACTAGTTCTTTAGAAATATAGCATGTAAGCATTGCCTTTCCATTATTATTAGTTGCAAACAATAAGAATAAATTCTTAAACTCGCTCCCAAGTTCGAAACTCAAATCCTTTATACCTGATGCATCTAAATCAACTTGTTTCGCTAAGAATCTTACACCATTAATCTCTTTAAGTTCGTTTTTAAGTTCTCCCTTAAGACCCTTTGCCTTATCCTTCAACAAACTTTCAATCTCTTTCTTAAGTCTTGTATTTTCATCCTGTAAGCTTGCGACCGCTTTTACAGGGTCTTTTGCATTATTCAATATATCCTTGATTTCGTATAAGGCTCTATTATTATCGAAATAGAAATCCTTAACTGCATCACTTGTAATAGCTTCAATTCGTCTAATTCCAGCAGCAACAGCTCCTTCAGATCTAATTTTGAAATGCCATATATCTCCCGTACTCTTGACATGAGTTCCCCCGCATAATTCAATAGATTGCCCAAACTTAATAGTCCGAACAGTGTCTCCATATTTTTCTCCAAACAGGGCCATAGCTCCTTGGTCTAGAGCTTTCTGCATTGGAATATTTCTGTGTTCTTCTAAAGGTAAATTCCCATCAATTCTAGCATTCACAAAATCTTCAACTTGACGCAGTTCATCTGTAGATACTTTTGAAAAATGTGAAAAATCGAATCGTAAATACTTAGAATGTACTGCAGAACCTTTTTGCTCAACATGCTCTCCCAAAACTTCTCGCAATCCTTGATGCAGAAGATGTGTTGCCGTGTGGTTACGTGCTGTTCTATTACGCTGTTTTTCATCTACAACTGCATTTAAAACGGCATCTAATCGCTTTGGTAGGTTTTTTGAAAAATGAATAATAACATTATTTTCTTTCTTAGTATCCAGAATATAAACCACATCTCCATTATCATCTTGTAGATACCCTTTATCACCTACTTGCCCTCCTCCTTCTGGGTAAAATGGCGTGATATTGAACACCAATTGATACATCTCACCATCTTTTTTTGAAGTAACTTTTCTATACTTGGTAACTTTAACTCGAGCTTCAAGAACATCGTAACCAATGAACTCTTGTATATCGTCTTTATGAAGAATTGTCCAATCGTCAGTTGACATTTCACTCGCTGCACGAGAGCGGTCTTTTTGCTTCTGTAATTCCTTTTTGAATTCTTCCTCATCTAAATTGAGGCCTCTTTCGCTTAGTATTAATGAAGTAAGATCTATTGGAAATCCGTAAGTGTCATATAACTCAAAAGCCTTTTTACCTGAAACTGTTTTATCTTTTGTGGAATTGATAATACTGTCAAGAAGTACCAAGCCTTGATCTAAAGTCCGTAAAAAAGAACTTTCTTCTTCTTTAATAACGTTTTCAATCAGTTGTTTTTGGGATTTCAATTCTGGAAACGCATCAGACATACGGTCACTAAGTGTGTCCACCAAACGATAAATAAAAGGATCCTTCTTGTTTAAAAATGTAAACCCATAACGAACAGCACGTCTTAATATTCTTCTAATAACATAGCCTGCTCCTGTATTACTTGGTAATTGTCCATCAGCAATTGAAAATGACACTGCGCGGACATGATCAGCAATCACACGAATGGCGATATCCACATCTTCAGATTTTCCATAATCTGAATCCGTAATAGTTTCAATTTCTCTAATTAATGGTGTAAAAACATCAGTATCATAATTAGATTTAACATCCTGCAGAACCATACACAAACGCTCAAACCCCATTCCTGTATCAATATGTTTTGATGGCAAACCTTCAAGAGAACCGCTTGCTTTTCTGTTGTATTGCATAAATACTAGATTCCATATCTCCACTACTTGGGGGTGGTCTTGATTCACTAAATCTTTACCAGGTGTTTTTGCTTTCTCTTCATCTGAACGAATATCCACATGTATCTCACTACATGGTCCACAAGGTCCTTGGTCACCCATTTCCCAGAAGTTATCCTTCTTGTTGCCCATGATGATTCTATCTTCAGGAACAATGGCTTTCCATAAATCGTAAGCCTCTTTGTCCATCTCCAAATTGTCAGCATCATCACTACCTTCAAAAACAGAGACATACAAAGCCTCTTTATCTATTTTATAAACTTCGGTTAATAATTCCCAAGCCCATTCAATTGCTTCTTTCTTAAAGTAATCTCCAAAACTCCAGTTACCAAGCATCTCAAACATGGTGTGGTGGTAAGTATCCTTACCTACCTCTTCTAGATCATTATGCTTTCCGCTTACTCTAAGACACTTTTGGGTATCAGTTAATCGCGTATTTTTTGGAGTTCCATTACCAAGGAAAAACTCTTTAAAAGGCACCATTCCAGCATTCGTAAACATGAGTGTTGGGTCATCTTTTAAGACCATTGGCGCTGATGCTACTATACTATGCTGTTTGCTTTCAAAAAACTCTAAAAACTTCTTTCTTACCTCGCTGGACGTCATTGTTTGAAACCTTGTTAAAAAGTTAAATTATTAATAATGAGAAACAATTTTTATATTTACTCTCGCTATTTTTATCCTATATTTCGGAAAGCGTGAACCTACAATTATAAAATCACTAAAATAGTATAATAATAATTTTGTAGGTTTGTTCGTTCTCGATTTTAATTCAGCTGCTTTGATGAGCCTCTGATTTGGCAAAAATAGAACATTTTACACAATGAGTAAGGTAAAATATTATTACGATTCCGAGACATTATCTTATCGCAAAATAGAGCGAAAAAAGAGAACTACATTTAAATATGGCTTAGTATTTTTACTAGCTGCTGGGCTTTTCGGTTTCCTTTTTGTTTTTATTGGCAGTCATTACTTTGAATCTCCTAAAGAAAAGGCATTAGCCAGAGAATTAGAGAACATGAAACTTCAATACCAACTTTTGGACAAGAAAATGGACGAAGCTCAGGAAGTTCTTGCGAATGTCGAAGAACGTGATAATGCCATATACAGACTCTACTTTGAAGCAAATCCTATCCCTGAAGAGCAAAGAAAAGCTGGTTTTGGGGGAATTAATAGATACAAGACTCTTGAAGGTTTCGATAATTCGAAATTAATCATCGAGGCCAATAAGCGTATGGATATTTTGCAGAAGCAAATTGTTGTGCAATCAAAATCCTTGGACGAAGTAGCAATTCTGGCTGAAGACAAAGAGAAATTCTTAGCAGCTATCCCTGCGATACAACCTGTGAATAATAAGGACCTTACTAGAATGGCATCTGGCTATGGTATGCGTACGGATCCTTTTACCAAAGCGAGAAAAATGCATTATGGTATGGATTTCACTGCCCCTAGAGGCACGGCAGTTTATGCAGCTGGAGATGGTGTAGTTACCCGAGCGGATAATAATTCATCTGGTTACGGAAAGCACATTCGTATTGATCATGGTTTTGGATATACGAGTCTCTATGCACATTTGTACAAATACAATGTAAAGAAAAATCAAAAAGTAAAACGAGGTGACCTTATTGGTTTCGTTGGAAGTACTGGACGCTCTGAAGCTCCTCATTTACATTATGAAATATTTAAAGATAAGGAACGTATAAATCCTATTCATTTCTATTATGGCAACTTGTCTCCTGAAGAATTTAGTAAACTTCTTGAAAAGGCCTCATTAGAAAATCAATCTCTAGATTAATGCACATTGATTTACCCGAAAAACGTTATTATAGCATAGGCGAAGTCGCCAAGGCTTTTAACGTTAACACGTCTCTAATTCGTTTTTGGGAAAAAGAATTTGATGTGTTAAAACCCAAGAAAAACGCAAAAGGCAACCGCAAGTTCACTCCTGAGGATATTAAGAACCTTCAGTTTATCTACCATTTAGTAAAAGAGCGCGGCTTTACGCTGGAGGGTGCTAAAACACATCTAAAAGAAGAAAAGAAGAAAAGTCTTACCAATTTTGAGATTATTCGTAAATTGGAAAACATAAAAACACAACTCACTAAAATAAAAAACCAACTTTAAAATATATCATTATGAAAAAATGGCTCATTCCTTTAATCGTCATTGGAGTTATAGCTTTTGCACTATACAATTGGGGTGTAGGAGTTAACAATACAGCAGTAGAATTAGAGGCTAATGCTAAAACAGCATGGTCTAATGTTGAAAGCTCTTACCAGAGACGAAATGACCTGATTGGCAATCTTGTAAAAACTGTGCAGGGTGCTGCAGACTTTGAAAGGACAACACTTAGAGAAGTTATTGAAGCTCGTGCTAAGGCAACTTCTACAACCATAAACGCTGGTGATCTAACTCCGGAAAATATGGCGCAATTTCAACAAGCTCAAAGTGGCTTAAGTGGTGCTTTATCTAAATTATTAGTTTCTGTGGAACGCTATCCAGACATTAAAGCAAATCAAAATTTCTTGGAATTGCAGTCACAGCTAGAAGGTACTGAGAACCGTGTTAATGTAGCAAGAGACCGTTACAATGAGAAAGTAAATGAATACGATATATTCACCACCAAGTTTCCAGCCAAAATACTCGCAGGAATGTTTGGATTTAAGGAAATGCCACGCTATAAAGCTGAAGCTGGTAGCGAAAAAGCACCAGATATCGATTTCGATTTCAAATAAGACTTAATACTTTTATATGTCTAAAGTTGAAGATTTTCTTTCTCTTGAAGAGGAAGAACAAATCATTGCAGCCATTCGTAAAGCAGAAAGCAATACTTCTGGCGAAATTCGCATACACATTGAGCATACTTCTAAAATAGACGTTTACGAGCGTGCCTTGGAAGTATTTCATTACTTAAAAATGGATACAACGCGTTTAAGAAATGGTGTGCTTATTTATCTAGCAGTCAATGACAAAAATTTTGTGATTTTTGGAGACCAAGGCATCAACGATGTGGTATCTGATAATTTTTGGGACTCTACAAAGGACATTATGCTATCTCATTTTAAGAACGGAGATTTCAAACAAGGTTTAATTGATGGTGTCTTAAAAGCTGGCGAACAATTAGAAAAACATTTTCCATGGGATGACATGGATAAGGATGAGCTACCAAATAAGATTTCTAAAGGGTAAGTGTGAGGCATTTAAAATACATATTATTATTATTGATTTTTGTTGGGTCTCATCAGAATATCTATGCGCAATATGATATTCCTCCAAAACCTTCAAAAGCAAACCCAGATGCTGTTTATGATTATTATAAATTATTATCATCTTCTGAGAAAGCCCAATTAGAACGCAAGCTCGTAAAATATTCAGACACCACATCTACGCAAATTGTTGTAGCTATCATTACATCTACAAAAGGTGAAAACATAACTTATTTAGGGGCAAATTGGTTGGCTGAATGGGGCATTGGTCAAAAAGACAAGGACAATGGTGTACTTATCATTTTAGCGAGAGATGATAGACGTATTGCCATCAATACAGGTTATGGCGTAGAACATTTACTAACAGATGCCATTTCTAGGCGTATTATTGAAAGAGACATTATACCTTATTTTAAACGCGATGACTATGCTGGAGGTCTAAACCGAGGCGTTGACGCTATATTTGAGGTTATGTCTGGCGAATATTATGGAACAAGACAATCTAATAGTAACGAAGAGTTTCCGATTGGCTTCTTTCTTTTACTTTTCATTGTCTTTATAGTTTTTATGATTGCTATTTCTAAAAGTCGACGCGGCGGAGGCAATAACAAAGGTAATCGTGGAAATCGGTCACAAGGAAGTGATATTCTTGAAGCCATTATCCTCAGTAATATGGGTCGTGGTGGCTATCGCCGTAGTTCTGGTGGTGGAATTTTTGGAGGCGGTAGTTCAGGAGGAAGTTTTGGTGGTGGAGGATTTGGTGGCGGCTTCGGTGGCGGAAGCGGCGGTGGCGGGGGTGCTTCTGGTGGTTGGTAAACCATTATTTCTATTAAATCAATTATTGAATGAAAAAGATAATACTACTAATTATAATTTTCTTCTGTTTTTCTTGCAAAAAAAGTGAATCAAGAACTAAATATTCTCAAGAAGTAGTCCAAGATTATGCACAATTTTTCTCTGAAATTGAAAATAGTTTAATCACTAAAAAAATTCTTGATTTTGAAAAAATTACCACTAATGAGATTTGCATTTATACCTTAGACTCAATTCCAAGTAACATAAGTCCATTATATCATGCTACTAATATTTTTAACGAACTTGGAGTAGGTAAAAAAGAGAAAAACAATGGATTGCTTATACTAATTTCCCGCCTAGATAGACAAATAGCTATCTCTACTGGATCTGGAACAGAAATGATCATGACAGATTCTATTTGCAAGAACCTTATTGACAGCACCATAGTTCCTTCATTTAAAGAAAAAAACTATTTTGAAGGTATTAGTTCTGTTTTAGATTCTTTGATTGTTAAATGGAAATGAGAATTATTTTTTCCTCATATAAATACTTACAGGCACCCCATGAAAATCGAAATGCTCACGTAATTTATTCTCTAAAAACCGTTTATAAGGCTCCTTTACATACTGCGGAAGGTTACAGAAAAAAGCAAACTGTGGTTGCGGTGTTGGTAACTGTGTAATAAACTTAATTTTTACGTATTTACCCTTAATTGCTGGTGGCCCTTGATTTTGTATTATAGGCAACATCACCTCATTAAGTTCGCTGGTTTTAATTTTCTTGCTTCTATTCTTATAGACTTCGACAGCTGTCTCAATAGCTTTAAAAATACGCTGCTTAGTTAATACAGAGATGAATACAATGGGCACATCTGTAAAAGGCTCAATCTGCTTTCTGATATAAGTCTCGAATTCTTTAGTTGTTTTATGGTCTTTTTCAACTAAATCCCACTTATTTATAAGGATTACAATGCCTTTTCTATTTCTTTCAGCCAGCCAAAATATGTTCTGTACTTGCCCATCAAAACCTCGAGTGGCGTCCACTACTAAAAGACAAACATCTGAATGTTCTATAGCCCTAACCGATCGCATTACCGAATAAAATTCAAGATCCTCTTTTACTTTTGTTTTTCGACGTATTCCAGCGGTATCGACTAAATTAAAATCAAATCCGAAGCGATTGTACTTTGTATCAATAGAGTCACGTGTAGTGCCTGCGATATCTGTAACTATATATCGGTCTTCACCAATTAGCGCGTTAATGAATGAAGATTTACCGGCGTTAGGGCGACCAACTACTGCAAAACGAGGTAAGTCATCTTCAACTTTAGTTTCCTTCTCTGGTAAAGCTTCAACTAAGGCATCTAATAAATCACCTGTACCACTACCGTTTATACTCGCTATTGTATAATACTCACCTAATCCTAAAGAATAAAACTCAACAGCATCGGTAGCTCGTTTGGCATTATCTACTTTATTTACTGCCAGAAATACTGGTTTATCGACTTTACGAAGTAGTGTTGCAACGTCTTCATCCATTCCAGTGACACCAGATTCTACGTCCACCATAAATATAATAGCATCGGCTTCATCAATAGCTAATTCTACTTGTTTATCGATTTCGGCTTCAAAAATATCGTCACTACCCTTAACATAACCTCCCGTATCAATCAATGAGAATTCCTTACCATTCCAATCACTCTTACCATAGTGACGGTCTCTCGTCACACCACTAACAGCATCAACAATCGCTTCCCGTCTTTGGATTAAGCGATTAAAAAATGTGGATTTACCTACATTGGGGCGACCTACTATGGCTACTATATTACTCATATCTTTTAGTTTAATCTGCATTACATATCCTGTAAGCGGCTGCAAAGATACTCTTTTTTAAGGTCTTAATAGACTACTATTTATTATAACCAAAACGCTTTAACTGATTCTGATTGCTTCTCCAATTCTTGTTCACTTTTACATACAATTCAATATGTACTTGTTTGCCAAAGAATTTTTCAAGGTCTTTTCGCGCTTCAATCCCAACACGTTTGAGTGCAGAACCTTTATGCCCTATTAATATACCTTTTTGAGTTTCACGCTCTACCATAATGACTGAGCGCATGCGAATAATATCTTCTTCTTCAAAAAATTCTTCCGTATCTACTTCAACAGCATAAGGAATCTCTTTTTTATAGTGCATTAATATTTTCTCCCTAATGGTTTCGTTAACAAAAAAACGTTCAGGTTTGTCTGTTAACTGGTCTTTAGGGTAAAAAGCTGGTGATTCCGGAAGAAGCTCAATAATTCTATTAAATACCTCTTTAACATTAAACCCTTCCAAAGCTGATATTGGAAAGAATTCTGCGTTCGGGACTTT
>CALDUJ010000105.1 GCA_937923735.1 uncultured Flavobacteriaceae bacterium
CATGGCTTAAGAGCAGCAGATGGGCCAGAAAACAGTTATCGTAACAATAAGGATTATGGCGAATATTCTGGGCCCTCAGGTAATCAAGGAAGTTGGCAAGGAGATGTGGCAAGGGGGATATTTTTTCTGACAATTAGATATAATGGATTAGATGTAGTAAATGGAAATCCATCAAACACAACCGTTGGTCAGTTAGGAGATTTAGCAACATTATTGGAATGGCATAGAAACGATCCACCAGATGATTTTGAAATGAACCGGAATAATGTAATATATGATTGGCAAAAAAACAGAAATCCGTTTATAGACCAGCCAGATTTAGTAGAATATATTTGGGGAAACAATGTTGGTGATGTGTGGATGAATACTTTGGGTACAGAACAAATTGAAAGATCAAAAATAAGGGTGTTTCCTAACCCTGCTTCAAATTACATAGATATCAAAGGCATTGAGCAAGAAAGTAATTTGCAGATTTTTAATGTGTTAGGTAATTCAATACTAAATTCAAAAATTAAAGAAAACAATAGAGTTTATCTCAGGGATTTGTCCAGTGGCATGTACCTCTTAAAAATCTCTCACAACAATAAAGTGTTCTCTCAACGCTTAATGGTTGATTAATTGGATTTTCTAAATTTCTGACCGCAACCTTCTATACAAGGATAATACACAAATAACCTGTTCCCCTTGATTTCATAACCCAATCTATAAACCGAAGGAGAACAGTCGTCAGGAAAGATTCCGTTTTCTGAAGCATCAAAGGTGCCTGTAGTCTCTCCATCAGAATTTGTGTCCATTGAGCACAAGTTTCCATTAGAAGTAATTGTTCCACTAGATGTAAATGTAATAGTCTTATCACTATTAACAGCGACATAATCACCACTGCCATCACCAGGATCAGAATATTGTTCTATTAAACGCCAAGTGCCGACTAATTCAAGAGGACCACTATCGTCATTGTTGTTACATGAAAATAGAGAGAGTAAAAATATCGGTATAATTAGTATTTTTTTCATTTTCAGGACTTTAGAAACTATTTATTAGATGATAAAACGTAATAAAGGTTGCGTAAATTATTTACAAAATCAAAACTATTAAACAAAAAAGAGAGCCCCTTTTAAGCTCTCTTTAGTTCGAAACGTTTTAACCAACAGCATTATTTTTAAATCCCTCTAAAATAAATAGCTAAAATGTTTCTTATGTACACAAGTAAAATTCATTGCAGTAGAATTTAGACATCATTAATAGCAAAATGTCTATAAAAACCTTGTGTACAATATTATTTATGTTTTTGGTCAAATAAAAATATATATTTTAATGTATTCATTGTAAGAATGTTACGGCGGGTTATTAACAACTTATCAACGATAGGTTTTTACATTTATAAATTGGTTTAACGATATGCTTTCTACTACCTTTACATTCGATAAATCAACCAATGCAATTAGCACAATACACAAAAGAGTTTAAATACAACTGGAAGCTGGCAGCCCCTGTTATGCTTGGAATGTTGGGGCATACATTTGTGCAATTTGTTGATAATGTAATGGTTGGACAGTTAGGGACTGCCGAACTTGCTGCTGTATCTTTAGGTAATAGTTTTATGTTTATCGCTATGTCTCTTGGAATAGGGTTTTCAACAGCAATAACACCTTTAGTTGCAGAAGCTGATGGCGAAAATAATTTCAATTCTGGCAAATCATCTTTTAAACATGGTCTGTTTCTCTGTACTGTATTGGGTATAAGTCTTTTTCTAATGGTTTTCATAGCTGAACCACTTCTGTACTATATGAAACAGCCAGCTGAAGTAGTAGAGTTAGCAATTCCGTATTTAAATTTGGTTGCGGCTTCATTAATTCCTTTAATTGTTTTTCAAGCATTCAAACAATTTGGTGACGGATTGTCTATGACTAAGTATCCTATGTATGCAACATTATTGGCTAATGTTGTTAATGTTATCTTGAATTATTTATTAATTTTTGGAAAATTCGGATTCCCAGAAATGGGCATAGTGGGAGCAGCTTACGGAACATTGGCTTCTAGAATTGTAATGGTTGCTTTTTTATGGTACTTGCTAAAATCGCATAAAAAATCGAAACCATATGTTACCAATATTAAGTTCTTTTCTTTAGAGAAAAAGATGATTAACAAAGTAATTAATCTTGGTTTTCCTAGTGCTATGCAAATGTTTTTTGAAGTAGCTATTTTTACCGCTGCTATATGGCTGAGTGGACTCCTAGGCAAGAATCCTCAGGCTGCCAATCAGATAGCTCTTAATCTTGCGTCTATGACTTTTATGGTGGCTATGGGGTTGAGCGTTGCTAGTATGATACGTGTTGGTAATCAGAAGGGTTTGCGAAATTTTAGAGAATTGAGGCGCATAGCTTTTTCTATCTTCTTACTAGCTACATTACTCGCAACTTTGTTTGCAATTGTGTTCTTGTTATTTAGAGAGCATTTGCCAAAAATGTATGTGGACTTGAATGATTCGGAGAATTTAAAGGATAATACAGAAGTGATAGGAATTGCTACTAAACTATTGTTAGCTGCAGCTATTTTCCAGATTTCTGATAGTATTCAAGTGGTTGTTCTTGGTGCCTTGAGAGGTTTGCAAGATGTCAAGATTCCAACACTAATTACTTTTATATCCTATTGGTTAGTTGGATTTCCAGTAAGTTGGTTCTTAGGTAAAGAAGATGCTTATGGAAGCTTTGGTATATGGTTAGGATTGCTTGCAGGATTGACTGTTGCAGCGATTTTATTGTATATTCGATTCAATTATTTAACAAATCGATTAATAAAACTAAAACACACTTAAATTTATGGATTTTCCTAAATTCATTCTTGGAGATAATACTGATTTTCCTGATTCCCAGTTTGTGATTCATACAGACTTCCCTAGATTTATTTTAAATCTTGAAAATGATGATGTACAATGGTTAGAAGACTTTGATCAACATGACCAAAAAGAACTAGAAACCGAGGCAGAAACGCTAATGAAAGAGGCTTACGATTTTTATGATCGAGAAGTATCCCGTTACGAAGAATAACTATGATAGAATCATTAATAGAGTACGATAAAGAATTATTTCTATTTCTTAATAATCTTGGCAATACGACATGGGATGGTTTTTGGTTGGCCTATACCAATAAGGTAAATTGGATTCCATTTTATCTACTTCTTTTATTTGTCATGTTTAAAAAGTATAACAGAAGAGTGTTTCTGATTATTGTCGTAATGGCTATTTTGATGGTTGCATTTACCGATCAAGTAACTAATTTGTTTAAAGATGGTTTTGAAAGGTTGCGACCTTGCAGAGAAGAAGGTGTTATGGAACATATGCGTTTCATAGCCGTTCGTTGCGGAAAGTATGGGTTCTTTTCTGGGCATTCGTCTAACTCTATGGCTGTGGCTGTGTTTGTTGGCTTACTCCTAAAACCATATTACAAGTATTTAGTTTTCTTATTGCTTTTTTGGGCAGCTCTAATGGCTTATAGTAGAATTTATGTTGGAGTACATTATCCGCTAGACATTATTTGCGGGATGATATTTGGAGCGCTTTCAGGTTTTATGTTCTATAAGTTGAAAGGTTATGCAGAAAATCGATTTACTTCTTCGTAAGTATATAGTAATCGTTAATCAACCTGCCTTTATACTGTCTTGATTCCGGATTAGAAACATTAAGATTGAATGTTTGCCTTTTTTCAATCATATATTTTTCTTTTAATATATTTTGATCTTCATGGCTAATGCCATTGGCGAGCATACCGAATTTTTTTTCTTTTGGAAATTTATAAGTCGAATCGCTTAGTTTTATTTCAGGTATTTTATTTCCAAACTGCCAAAGCATTTCAGGGGAAACATAATTAAACTTGTAGATGTTCAAATTTTCTTTTTCTGAGGCTTCTTTTAAGCCCGATATTGGCTGATAATTGTCGCTTACTAGAGCCTTAGATAATGGCAAAACAAACAAGAACGCACTAACCATAAACCCTATAACTAATAAAAAAGTATTACTCATATTCTTTCGCTTTAGTTGCAGAATAATACTTAATCCAATAAAAAACATGAAAATGGAAGCTATCAAAAACCAAACAAGATATTTCCCTTCTAGATTATCTTTCAAAAAGAAGTATCCAAACGGAAAAGCTACACCAATCAAGCCTATCAAGCCGAAATTAAAATATACAGGAATGGTTTCTTTTTTGTTCTTCAATGCCTTGAAGTTGTCTATTAAATAATGGATATAAAAGCCAGTATTTAATGCCAAAGGAATGAGCACTGGCATGAGGTAGCGTGATTTCTTTTCTGGAATAATAGACAAAAGGATGACCGCAAAGATGGTCCAGAAAAAGGTAAGACGATATACCCTTAGGTTTTTAACCCTGGATTTTAAGTAAGGATATAGTAAAGAGATAAAAGCAGGAATTGTCCATAATCCACTTTGAGTAAAGAAACTCCAATAATAATAAAAAGGTCTTACATTATAACTTGACCAATTACTAGTTTCTCTATTGGTGATTGCAGCAAAAGTTTCTGGGTCATTATAACGAACATATAAAAACCACCAACCACCAATTGCCAAAGCTAAGATTAATAGCGATAGGATTGAGAAAGACTTCTGTTTTAAATTTCTAAACTTATAAGTGATTCCATAAGCAATTAGAAAGGGTAGTAGCAATGCATAAATGGAAACAGGTGCTTTACTTAAAATTGAAAACCCGATAAAAACTCCGGCAATAATTGTATGTCTCCAATAATCATTGGTTTTTTCAAATAGTTTAAACAAATGATAAATTGCTACCAACATAAAGCCATGAGCGAAAATATCCCAAGGAGCTTCAATAATAATGGCGATTACATAAAAGGAGGTTATGGTAATTAAGCCATTTACTAAAGCTTGTTTTTTATTTTGTAATAATTCAAAAGAAAGAAAATATGCATATATGCCAGTAAACATGACCATTAATATGGCTGGAAGACGTAATCCGAAAATACTCTTGATGCCAAAAATCATTGAAGAAATAGCAGTGAGCCAGGTTGGAAGCGGAGGCTTTTGGTAACGAGGTTCACCATTCATAGTAGTTAATAACCAATTACCATCGATTACCATTTCTCGCGCTGTTATAAAATTACGAGCCTCCATTATTGTAACTTGAAGGGTGTCTATATGTATCAATAACATCAGACCAACGACAATAATAATAGTAAGAACAGGTTTATGTTTCAGTTTTTCCAGCATCTTGATTCTGTAATAAGATTAAATTCCGAACGTAAATTGTAGCACCTAAAACATGACCAATAAATAGCACAGGATCTCTTCTGTAAATGGCATATGCTAAAATAAGTAATGAACCAATAAGACTCAGAAGCCAGAAACCAAGAGGTAATGCAGATTTTTTGATTCGTTCTGAGTATAACCATTGGTAAACAAAACGAAGCGTAAATACAATTTGAGAGATAACACCTAACATCAACAACCAAAATGGGATGGCTTCATTCCTAAATAAGTTGTCCTTATCCATGACATTATTGTTGAAATAATAGATAGCCATAATAGTTGGAATACCATATAATAAAAGCCGAATAAAACCCGGTATTTTTTGCCATTCGTTTTGTAATTGAAGATTACGGATGTAAATAAAATAAGTTAGTGCTTGACCCAGCATAATGGCAAAATCGTCTCTCAGATAACCATATATAAAAAGTAAGAAAGATGCTATTAAGCTTAATATCCAAAATAAGGAAGGTGTGATGACTCTTTTCTGCCTTTCGGAAGTAATCCATTGTATTACTAACCGCGATGAGAAAAGAATCTGTGCAATGAATCCGATACCATATATTAGCCAATCACTCATTCACTTTTCTTACCAATTTCGTAATTAATATACTTTCGTTTCATCCATAGGTAAGCAAAACAATCGGCCAATGGACCGAGCAATCTATTCCAAAGGCCAAACTTAGCTGTTCCTGCAATTCTTGGAAAATGTCTTACAGGTATTTGAATAACTCTACCTTTTTGCAATAAAATCATAGCTGGTAAAAAACGATGTAGTCCCTTAAACATGGGTATGCGTTTTGCATAATCGCTTTTTATAACTTTTAACGGACAACCTGTGTCATCCATACCATCGTGGGTAAATGCACGTCTGATGCCATTGGCAATTTTAGATGACATATTCTTAACGAATGAGTCTTTTCTGTCTGCTCTAACTCCCGTAACTAAATCATAATCTCCAATATGTTGCAGTAAAAGATTGAAATCCTCTGGTGCAGTTTGTAAATCAGAATCTATATATCCTAGCAGAGGAGTAGTAACATAATCGAAGCCAGCTTTTATGGCCGCACTTAATCCCCTGTTTTCTTTAAACGAAATGTATTTAAAAACCTCATTTCTTGAGCAAATATCCTCAATGATAGATTGACTCCTATCTTTGGAACCATCATTAACAAATAAAATACATGTTGACTTAGATGCAGTTTTAGTGTAGGATAATAGTTCTTTTTCAACACGAGTTAAATTGTCCTCTTCGTTATATACTGGGACGATAATGGTAAAGTCGTAAGCCATTAATTGGTTGTTAGGTATTACAAAAATAGGCGATTTTAGTTGACTGGTTATATATTGTCGATTTTAAACATAAAAAAGATGTTAACTTGCACGCTCAAATAATCATTATGAAGATATTAGTTACTGGAGCGGCAGGTTTTATTGGTTCGCACACATCAGAACGTTTACACAACTTGGGTCATGAAGTAATAGGAGTTGATAATTTTTCGCCCTATTACAGTCTAGAACTTAAGAATCTGAATGCTAAAGCCTTGTCAGATAAGGGAATCAGTATTACAAAAACCGACCTTAGAAATGAAAACCTAGCAAGTGTTTTACCAACCGATATTACCCATATTTTTCATTTCGCAGCACAACCAGGCATCTCCAAAACATCGACTTTTGAAGATTATTTGACTAATAATGTTATAGCAACAAGGAATTTGGTTGATTACGCAATGAAGTGTGATTCGTTAAATTTAATGGTGAACATTGGGACATCGTCAATTTACGGATTAGAAGCTACCTTTCCTGAAGATGTTGCTCCCAAACCAGCTTCCTTTTATGGTGTTACAAAATTGGCGGCTGAACAATTAATATTACAAAAGAGCAGGGAGAATAATTTTAAGTCCTGTTCTTTACGTTTATATTCTGTGATAGGACCCAGAGAGCGTCCAGAAAAGATGTACACAAAACTTATTGCAAATGCTCTTAATGGAAAATCGTTTCCTTTGTATAAGGGTAGTGAAACACATTTACGTAGTTTTACTTATGTTGGAGACATTGTTGATGGTATTGTGAGTGTTGTTGGAAAAGAAGAAGTTGTTGATGGTGAGATTTTCAATCTAGGAACAGAAGCAGAAAACACGACCAAAGAAGGCATTGAAGCAGTTGAAAAAGTACTTGGTCAAAAAATAGATATTGACGTTGTTGAGGCTAGAATCGGTGATCAATTACGTACATGTGCTAATATTGATAAAGCGCGAAGATTGCTTGACTATAATCCGAAAACTACTTTGTTGGAAGGTGTTACACATCAAGTAAATTGGTACAAGGAAAACTTCTCATAAATTTAATAGAAATTCCGCAGCAGCAAAAGGTGTCGTTTTATTTTCCTCAATAAGCTGTAACTGCTTTTTTAATTCTTTCTTTACGGTTTCGTTCTGAAAGAAATCCGATTTTAAGCGCTGTTCTATGGTTTGGATTAACCAAAACTTATTCTGCTCATTTCTTTTTTTGTTGAAATGGTTTGAAGATTTCACCGTTGTTTCATATTCGCGAATCATATCCCAAATATCTGAAATACCTTCATTTTCAATAGCACTACAAACAACTACCTTTGGTTGCCAATTATAATCCTTAGGAGGATAGAGATGAAGCGCTCTATGGAATTCTGCTTTCGCTATTTTGGCGGCTTTTTTATTCTCACCATCCGCCTTATTAATGGCAATGGCATCTGCCATTTCAATAATACCTCGTTTAATACCTTGAAGTTCATCACCAGCCCCAGCTAATTTTAAAAGTAAGAAGAAATCTACCATGCTATGTACTGCGGTTTCGTTTTGACCAACACCAACAGTTTCAATAATAATAGTGTCGAAACCAGCAGCTTCGCATAAAATTATGGATTCACGTGTTTTTCTAGCTACACCACCCAACGATTCAGCTGAAGCCGAAGGGCGAATAAAGGCATTAGCGTCTCTAACTAAATCCTCCATGCGGGTCTTATCCCCTAAAATACTTCCTTTTGTTAATGTGCTACTTGGATCAACTGCTAATACAGCTACTTTTCTATCTAATGAGGTAAGGTGTTTTCCAAAGGTTTCAATAAAAGTGCTTTTGCCTACTCCAGGAACACCTGTTATGCCTATGCGGATAGAATTATTAGCATTGGATAAACAACCTTTAATAACAGCATTTGCTTTTTTTAGATGCTCTGGATTGGTGCTTTCAATTAATGTAATGGCTCGACTTAAATCGGTAATGTTCCCATTAAGAATACCATTGATTAGTTCGTCAGGGGTTGGCTGGGCTTTTCTTTTTTTCTGAATATTTTGAATTGAAGAGGTATTAGATATTTCGGAACCCGAAACACCTTTTTGTACTTTTAAAGCTGTTTTTTTGTCTTTTGCCACAAGCCACTAAATAATTATCTAAAAATAAGGCTTTATTTTAAGGGGATTACAATTTTAGTGATATCCCAAGCCATAGTTAAATATAGGTTATCTGTGGAATTGTCGAAAGCAATGGTAAATTGTTCTACCTCATATTTTATAGTTTCGGGCTGAACTTTGATGGTAACAATATCAAAACCAGGCTCTCTCATAGGCTTCATATTCTCGTCAACGCCCCAAGAATATTGTTTGGAGTTAAACATGACAGTCCATAATGTGTCATTTGGAATAGTCCATAATGTATACTTTCCTTTTGGTAGAGAGTCATTCCCAATTTTTAATGCTTTATTAGTTTCAAAAGTAGTGGCTTCATTGGCACCAGTCCTCCATACTTGATTGTAAGGCACTAATCCACCGAAAATATCCCGATTCTTTTTAGAAGGTCTGTTGTAAAATACTTCTAGGTCTAAATCATCCACACTAAAACTTACCGTTTTTTTTGGACTCGCCCTTTTACTTCCTATACCGCCATTAAAATAGCTATAAGTGAATGTAGCAATAGCTGCACAAAAAACGAGTAGGAGTATCCATTTTAAAAACGTATTCATAGGGAGTAATTCAGGATTAATTTAAAGCATAAAGATAGTTCAAAAATTCAGAATCGTTGGTAGTTATAATAACGGAGAATGTATTGAATTTGTTATAAGTGCAAGAAAATTATGTAACTTTTTGCAACATTCGCTTTTTTGTATCGTCTTTTAAAAGCAACTAACCAAAATCAAGAAGTGCAAGGACTAACAATCGACATTATTGAACAGTGTAAGAAGAACAATCGCAAAGCGCAAATGCAATTG
>CALDUJ010000106.1 GCA_937923735.1 uncultured Flavobacteriaceae bacterium
GGAGTTCTTCTGCAAGTCTTTGTTGTTCGGCGGCTCTTTCTTCTTCCTTACGCTTTTTTTCTTGTAACACTCTTTTTTGTCGCTCTTCTTCTAACCTTCTAGCTTCTTTTTTTTCAGCCACCAATGCTACCGCTTTTTCACGTTCTATTTTGAGCAATTGTGCTTTACGTTTTTCTTCTGCTATGCGTTCAGCTTCTTTTTGTTGTTTCTCAAGTTCTAAAGCTTTGCGTTGCTCTTCTCGTTCTTTAGCCTTTGCCAATCTATCCGCTTCCTTTTTTTGTTCCGCTAGCAATTCTGCTTTTCTACGTTCTTCGGCTAAACGTTCTTTTTCTTTTTGCTTCTCTAATTCAACTAGACGTCTGGCTTCTTTACGTTGAGCTGCTAACTCTGCTGCTAGTCTCTGCTCTTCAAGTTTTTTAGACTCTGCTATACGTCTTGCTTCCCGCTGTTTTTCTAGCAGTGCTTCAGCTTTTTCTAGTTTTAATTTTTCTGCTTGACTTTGCTCTTCAGCCAGGCGTTCAGCTTCTTTTCTTTGTTTTTGAAGCTCAGCATCTTTCTTTTTTTGTTCGAGAAGGAGCTGCCATTGCTTTTCGATATTGGCTTCCTTAATTCTTCTCTCTTCACTTTGCTTCTCAGCTAATTCGTTAGCTAATCTTTGAGTATTAGTTTGTTCTTCCGCTAATCGTTGCGCTTCCTTTTGTTGTCTCTCAAGTTCTGCGGCTTGGCGAGCTTTTTCTTTTCTTTCTGCTTCCGCTAGTTGTTTTGCTTCTATCCGTTGTTCTAATAGTAATTTGGCTTGGCGACGCTCTTCTGCTAATCGTTTTGCCTCTCTTTCCTTTTCTGCCAGCAAGTTAGCTTGACGACGTTCCTCCTCTAATCGAGCTTTTTCTTTTTGCTTTTCTAATTCGGCCAAGCGACGCGCTTCCAATTTCTGCGCTTCCTGTTCAGCCGCTTTTTTCTGTTCTTCTAATTTTTTCGCTTCGGCTAATCGTTCTGCTTCCTTTTGTTGTCTCTCAAGCTCTAAAGCTAGGCGCTTCTTTTCTCGCTCTTTGGCTTTAGCTAATCTATCAGCTTCTCTTTTTTGTTCAGCCAATAATCTCGCTTGACGCTGCTGTTCTTGCTTCTTTTCGGCAGCCAACCTCCTTGCCTCTTTTTCTCGGGCTGCCAACAACTCAGCCTTTTCCCTTTGTAATATCAGCTCTCTGGCTTTTTGTTGTCTCTCTGCTAAACGCTCTGCTTCTCTAGGTTGTTTGTCTAGCTCTGCATCAAGCCTCTGTCTTTCTTTTTTCTGAACTTCCGCTAATTTTGAAGTTTCCCCCTGTTGTACCTCAAGAGTCTCTTTATCTTTATACTGATTTAAATCAGATATATCTGTAGTCTCGATATTTTCCTTTTTCAATTGGTTTTCTTCAGCAAGACGACGTTCGATACTTTCTGGTGTAGAGACCGTTCTTGTTTCTGGACTGGCATATCCCTCTTTTTTACGCTTCTCTATGTCTCTTTGAGATGCCAATGCTTCTTTTAGCTCTGCTCTTAATTGCTTGGATTTTTCGCGTCTTAGGAGTTCTCTTTGACGTTTCTCTTCTCGCTCTTTTGCTTTTCTTTCTGCCGCTAGTCGGCGCTCTTCTAAAATTAAGGCTCTCTCCTTTTCCCGATCCAGCCTACTCATCCGCATGGCATTAGTTGGCTCTTTTCTCTTTTCTTCCCTTATAACCCTCTTCTTTTCTTCAAGAGCTGCTAATCTGGTTTCTTCTAAAGCTATTTTTTGGGCTTCTATTCTTTTTCTTTCTTCTATTTTTGAAGTATACACTTCAGCTATTCTTTTCTGCTTCGCAATTTTTGTTTCTTTCTCGGATAATTCTGTAGTCTTTTGAAAAGCAGTTCTTTGTTTCTGCTTTTGTGTTTGCATTTGCAATAACAACTTGTTTTCCGTAATTTTTCTTCTCTCTTCTTCTTCGACAATTCGTTGTTGCTGTTCCTGAAATTCTTGACTTATCTTTTCCAATTCAGAATTAGAAGAATTTTCTTTAAATGTCTTTAAATTGCTGCTAGAATCATTGAAAGAGGTATTACTTCCTAGCGTATTTCTGACTATCTTTTTTGAAAATCCTAATACCGAAGACGCTATCTCAATATTACATCGCTCTTGTGTGACACCTGCCAAATTTGAATTTTGATATTTTACTTTGTAAGATCTTATTTGATAAGTGCTTTGTGGATTATCTGTAGATTGAGAGATTAAGTCTACGATAACTATATAGTCGTATCGTTCATCTATTGCTTTATCAATCACCTTATCAGGGCTCCAAATTTCGTAGGGGCGATAAACAACAAAATCAGTATCTATTTGATTATCCAAAAAATCGGAAGAAAGGACAAATCTTAGATTTCTGATGTTTTCTTCAAAACCTTCAAGACTTAAAACTACATATGCCTTTTTGTTTACAACATGCAATTCTTCATAATTAGTATTATTCAATTTGCTTCCATAACAAATGGTTGAAATGACTAAAACACAGGCAAGTAAGAATCTTCTCATAAATAATATCTAGCCTATGCAAGTTATGAAAATGATATGAATAATCTAGTTTGAAAGATGTTCGGCAATTTTTTTCGATAATCGTTTTAAATCACTTCTATTACTGAGGTTATAAGGTTGGGAAGACTTAATTTTCCAGTTTGAGTCTGACTGTTTGTTAATGACCTTAATTTCGTAATTATACTTTCCTTCACTAAGATAGTCTTTTTGGTCTACGAGAATTATAATGTTATGTTCATCTGATAGTCTAGGTAATATTTTTACAGCAGATGTCGATTGTTCTTTATTGAATATTGTCGTTTTAGATTTAGCCTTTGCAAACATAAAATCGAACTCGATGTTATCTTCAAGATTTTCAAATAATTTCTTATCCTCTTTTTTACCTCTAATAATTACATAGGCATTAGGCTTGATAGATGTACTATTTAATACTCCTTTTTTTGCGTTTTGGATTTTTCTTTTGGAAGTCTCTTCAGCTAACCGTTCTTGCTCTTGTTTTTGTAATTCTGCAAGTCTTAATTCTGCTTGATGTTTCTCTTCTTCACGCTGTTTTTTAAGCGCTTCTTCTTGGCGTTTTGCTTCTTCTTGCCTGGCTATACGTCTTTCGGTTTGTTTTTGTATTGCTAATGCTTCAACTTTTTCCCTTTCTATTCTTGATTGCTCTTTCTGTTGTGCCTCAAGTATTTCAGCTTGACGTTCTTCTTCCTTTCTATTTTCTTTCGCTAGGCGTTCTGCTTCTTTTTTCTGTCTATCGAGTTCCTCAGCTTGACGTCTTTCTTCAGCAACTTTTGCTTTGATTCTTTTAAGGTCTTCTTCTGCAAGCCTTTCCTTCTTCTTTCTCTGAGTTTCAAATTCTTCCTTTAATCTTTTTCTTTCTTGAGTCTCAAGCTCAACAAGCCTTCTTCTTTCCTCTTTTTTTACTTCAGCAGCTTTAGCTAAAGCTCGTCTTTTTGCTTCTTTTTCTTCTGCTATACGCTTTTTACTTTCTTCTCTTAACGTTCTACGCTCTTCTCTTGTAGTCTCACTAGGTTTTACTTCTACCACACTAGGAGCACTTAAAGCTTCTTCTGTTTCACGTTTTTTAATTTCTTCTCGCTTAGCCGTATATGCTTCGGCAATCTCTCGTTGCCTTTGTCTTTTTTTTAGGGCTGCATCATCAGCTTCAATTTGTGCTATTCTTGTTTTTTGTTTTTGAGCTTCAACTTCTAGTTTAAGCTGATTTTCGAGCCTTATTCTTTCCTGTTCAGCTAACCTAGTTCTCTTTTTTTCTTCTTCAAGCTCTTTGCGAAGCATTTCGATTTCAGACGTTAAATCTTTGGATAAATCACTACTATTTACATCACTGTTTTCGCTTGTACTAGCAGTTATGGTTTCATCATATTCAAAATCATGACCTTTAAAGGCTGCTTGATTCCCAACAATGCTTCTAATAACTTCTCTCGAAAACTTTTGAACGGATGGTACAACCGACAAGTTACAGGTTGACTGTCCAAGATCTAACCAATCGGGGTTTGGCGATTTTATATGATAAGATCGTATTTGATACTTACCACCTACTTGAGTCCTATTATCTATAGTAAATTTAGCGACTTGATCAATAAGCACTATATAGTCATACTGTCCCTTATAAGCAGTATTGAAGATTTCGTTCTGATTCCATGCTTGTTTCGCCCTATATAAAGAATATTTTGTACTTACATTGTTCTCAGAAAAGTCTGCAGCAAGGATATTTCTCGCTCGTTGAACATTTTCTGGCTCTCCTTCAGATCGGATTACAACGTAGGCTTTTTTGGGAGCAAAATTAGACGTGTAAATTTCTTCTGCTACAGGTATTTTATTTCCTCCGCAGCTAAAAAATAAGGTTAATATACACGTAAATGTTAAGCCCCTTTTACTTAAAAAATACATTTTTAGATAGTTTTGAAACCAGCGTAAGGTACTAAAACTTCTGGAATAACAATATTTTCTTCTGTTTGGTAGTTCTCTAAAATGCCCGCTAACACTCTTGGCAAAGCCAACGAACTACCATTTAAAGTATGTGCCAATTGGTTTTTTCCGTCCTTGTTTTTAAAACGTAATTTCAATCTATTGGCTTGAAACGTTTCAAAGTTTGATACCGAGCTAATCTCTAGCCAGCGATTTTGTGCTGTGGAAAATACCTCAAAATCATAGGTCAAAGCAGCTGTAAAACCTAAATCTCCACCACAAAGACGAAGTATTCTGTAAGGCAATTTTAATTCATCTAAAATGCCTTTTATATGCTCCACCATACCATCCAAGGCTTTATAAGAATTATCAGGATGTTCGACTCTTAAGATTTCGACCTTATCGAATTGATGTAATCTATTAAGGCCTCGTACATGAGCTCCATAACTCCCTGCTTCTACCCTAAAACAGGGTGTGTAAGTTGTTAAAGCTTGAGGTAATTGATTTAGCTTTAAAAGGTCGTTTCTAAAAATATTAGTGGCAGGAACTTCTCCTGTAGGAATTAAATAAAGGTCAGGTTTAACATTAGTTGCATGGTACATTTGTCCGTCCTTATCTGGTAGCTGCCCAGTACCAAAAGCAGATGCTTCATTAACTAGGTGTGGTACTTGCACCTCATTATAACCAGCGGCTGTATTTTTATCTAAAAAATACGCAATAAGTGCACGTTGTAATCTTGCTCCTTTTCCTTTGTAAACAGGAAAACCAGAACCTGCTATTTTATTACCTAATTCAAAATCTATAATGTCATGTTTTTTAGCTAACTCCCAATGCGGTAAAGAATGTTTTCCTAAATCAGGGATGTCTCCATCTCTAAAAACTTCTTCATTATCTTCATCTGTATTTCCCTCTGGGACAGACTCATGTGGCACATTAGGAATAGTATACAATAGCTCATTTAAAGTATTACTTTTATTATTAAGAAGTTCTTCTAATTCTTTCGATTCATTCTTTAACTGACTTGTTTTTTCTTTTAGAAGATTGGCTTTTTGTGCTTGACCAGACTTAAAAAGATTTCCTATTTCTTTAGAAAGACTATTAGATTCTGACAAGACATTATCAAGTTGTGCTTGCGTTTTACGTCTGTCTTCATCCAACTGAATGACATCCTCAACAATCTTAGAAGCATCAAAATTACGTTTACCCAATCTTTCGATTACTAACTCCTTATTCTCTCTAATAAATGTTACTTGTAGCATGGCCTGAAATATAGAAAGGCAAAATTATAAAAGATCTTGGATAAAGGGTTATGAATTTTTGTTATTCTGATGGTAAAATCCAATCGTGATGTTTGAATGCGTCCCACTTCACATCAGCTAAATCAACTTTAGGATCAATGAATTTTTTATAAGGCTTGCCATTTACACTTATTTTAGAATCGACATACACAGAAACATCCTTTCCTTTTTCAGCATATATTTGCTTTAATCTTTGGGCAAATTGCCACATTACATCTGCTTTTGTTGAGGCAATACGCTTCTGCTTTTTGGTAAGGAAATCGTCTAATTTTATAATAGCCTCTTCTCTTGTATTCTTATCTACAACTTTATAGGTTGTTATACCTGATTTTGAACGTAACATCATTCTCCATGATAATCTGTGACCCTCTTCGGTCCATAAAACATCATCTTTGATGAACCAGTGCCTAATTGGTAAAACCAGTTGAATTACAAAATATAAGGCAAACACCGTTATCCATATATTTTTATTTTTAGGAACGATAATATCTTCTTTGTTATAATGTGTTTTCTTCTTTAAAAATAGCTTTTGAATTGTTTCAGTTTCAAAAAAGAACAAAATGAAAGCCAGAGAGAGATAAGGGAAAATGCCTATCTGAAATACTATGGAGTTAAACAAATGAAAAAAGATAGATGCAAAAAACGCCCATTTTCTTGTCGGTTTCCATAATAGTAAGGGAACTATAAGTAAGTCGAAAATAATCCCCATATAAGTAATAAGATATAAAAACCATTGCTGTTGTATAATGTCTCCTATTATATGGTAGTGTTTTCGAGATGCCATTAAATTCTTGGCAACAGTTATATCCAGCCAATCTGGATACATTTTAGCAATAGAAGCATATGTATATACAATAAACAATTGAAGTATGATTATAAGTCGACACCAATTAGGCATGGATATACTTTTTATACTTGGGTTGTTCTTTGCATCTACAGAAAAGTTTCTATTAGCGGGCAAGAGTGCCATTATGCTACAAATTAAAATCAGTAAATAATAATGATTGTTATAGGATGCTTTTTGCATAAAATAGGTTCCTGACCATAAAATGGTAAAGGTTATAATTGCCATGCGATACTTATAACCCAACATGATCATAAACCCAAACGCACCCATAATAGCATAATAAAAATACATGCCATTCCCCGGAAGAGGTTGTAACCAC
This sequence comes from uncultured Flavobacteriaceae bacterium, assembly GCA_937923735.1. Classification (GTDB taxonomy): domain Bacteria; phylum Bacteroidota; class Bacteroidia; order Flavobacteriales; family Flavobacteriaceae; genus JABABD01. The sequence continues at coordinate 6,930 of CALDUJ010000106.1, forward strand.
TCGAAGCCAATAAAAGAAAACGTAAATTCTGGCTCTACCAGTGTTCGTCGTATCCAACCCGTAAAAATGGCACCAACAGATTCTAAAAAAATAAGCAGTCCGAAGAGTACTCTAAATACAATTAAAGCACTATTATCAATTTGCTTAAAAAGTATTTTATTTAAATTCATCGTGCTCTAATATCTCTAAAGCCTTTAGCTTATCCTTTACTAATTGATTTTTTAAAGCATCAACCGATTCAAATTTCTTTTCATCTCTGAGCCTTTTATGCATATCAATTTGTATTTTCTCACCATAGAGGTCTTCATTAAAATCAAAGAAATGAATCTCTATAGACTGATGCTTGCCATTAACAGTCGGATTTACGCCAATATTCATCATGCCATATAAGGTTCTCTCATTATAATTACAAGAAATAGCATAAACTCCTTCTTCTGGAATCAGTTTGTACGATTCTTCAATAAATAGGTTAGCCGTCGGAAATCCAATAGTTCTTCCAAGCCCTCTACCTTTTGCAACTACACCCGTAAGCATAAAGTTATATCCTAGATAACTGTTGGCTTTTTCAATATTACCGTTACTTAATGCAATTCTTATTTTAGTAGAACTTATAGCTACTTCATCTATATCTTGCGCCGAAATTTGATGTACTTTAAAGCCAAACGTTTCCCCAAAATCGCTAAGGTCATTAATATTAGCAGCTCTATTTCTACCAAATCTATGATTATACCCAATAATTATCTGTTTGGCATTTAGTTTATTTACTAAAAGGTCTCTTACGAATTCTAAAGCCGTAATTCTGGAAAATTGTTCTGTGAATTTTTCTATAACTAGGTAATCTAAGCCTAGTTTTTCCAGTATTTGGCTTTTTTCATCAAGCGTATTAATTAATTTGATATTAGCATCCGTTTGCAGCACCATCCTAGGATGCGGAAAAAACGTTAAGACAACCGACTTCATATTATTTGTCTCGGTTTTACCAATTAACTCTTTAATAATTTTTTGATGTCCTATGTGTACACCATCAAATGTACCAATCGTTATGACTGATTCGTTTGATAAAGATGGTAATTCGGAATTAAATATTTTCAACCTAAAAACTTTAAAGCAAAATTAATTTATTTGAATCATTAAACTATCCTTTATATGTACTTAATTGTATAGTTAATATGACTCTCGTTCATGCCAACGAACTAAGATCACTTAACGAATAAAAGCTGCGTTTATCAATTTTAACATGTATATTTCAAAAAAAATTGAGGTAAATCTTAAAAAAGTCTTAATTTTGAGTAGAATGATCACTAATTAATTCAATAATCACGTTTGTGAAGAAAAACTACTTTATCCCTCTATAACACATTCCTATACAACATGAATGCTTTCAGTTATTGCATACACTGTAATATTTTGAAGGGTATTGATAGACTGCTTTACTAACATTTCAAAAACAAAACAATGAGAAGAAAACTTCACTTTGCATTAATTGCTTGTTTCTTGTTTTCCTTATCGATTTTCGCTCAAGAGCGTAATTGCGGTACTATGGAAGTATTACAAAGAGCTATGCAAGAAAATCCAGACTTAGAGCAACGCATGTCTGCGATTGAAACACTTATTCAAAACAAAATCAAGGAGAAAAAAGAAAATCCTAACGCCAGAATGGATGAGATAATTTACATCCCTGTTGTTGTTCACGTAGTTTATAATACGGAGCAAGAAAACATCAGTGATGCGCAAGTATTATCTCAAATCGATGTGATATATAAAGATTTCAGAAGGTTAAATGATGATGCCGATGATGTTTGGTCTCAAGCAGCTGATATGGAAATCGAATTCTATATGGCGCGTGTAGATCCTGATGGCAATCCAACCACTGGTATTACAAGAACTCAAACAACCGTAGCAGCATGGGGTTTCTCCGATGATATGAAGTATACAGATCGTGGAGGAAAAGATCCATGGGATACCTCAAGGTACTTTAACTTTTGGACAGCCAATATGGGTGGAGGCCTTTTAGGGTTTGCCCAATTCCCAGGAGGTTCTCCTGAAACTGATGGTATCGTAATGGGGCCTAACTTTTTTGGGTCTTCTGATTATGACACTAATGGAGATTTCTTTTTATCTGCCCCTTTTGATAAAGGAAGAACTACAACTCATGAAATGGGTCACTATTTTAACCTAAGACACATTTGGGGAGATGGACCATGTGGCACTGATGATTTTGTAGCGGACACACCTGAAGCGGATTCATCCAATGGTGGATGCCAAATAGGTTCAGAATCTTGTGGTTCTGTAGACATGGTTCAGAATTATATGGATTACTCCGACGATGCTTGTATGAACTTGTTTACTCAAGGTCAAAAAGACAGAATGAGAGCTACAATAGAAGATGGAGGTCCAAGAGATGCTCTGACTGAGCCTTTGTACGATTTCGCCATGGTTCCTGCTGTATTACCTGCCGTAAACGAATTCTGTACTCCTGTAACATCAGACCTAGTAATTGATTTTACGTACTATACATATCCAACTTTTGCTGAAAGTACAGCTTTTACAGCATCGGGGCTTCCTGCTGGAGCAACTGCGACATTTAGTCCTACTTCTGCTGATGCAGATGGCACAGAAGTAACAATGACAATAACTGGATTGGGAGCCGTAGCTACGGGCAACTATAATGTAGCAATTAATGGTACAGCTACATCTTCTTCTGAATCTGTTAATGTAGCTCTTAATATATTAGATGATACATTTGCTGCAAGTAGCCTAACGTCTCCAGCTGACGCTGCAATAGATCAGCCAGCTGCAACAGAGTTAATGTGGGCAGCTGACTCGAATGCTTCTGAATATGATGTAGAATTAGCAACTGATGCTACTTTTACAACAATAGTTCAAACTGAAACGGTCTCAACAAACTCCTATACAACTGCTAACTTACTAAGTGAAACACAATACTGGTGGAGAATTACACCTAAAAATATTTGTGGTGAAGGAGCAGCTAGTACTGCAAACTCATTTACAACTGCATTCTTTGCTTGTACTACTTCGGATTCCAGTGATACGCCATTAGATATTCCAGATGGTGATTTAGATGGTGTAAATTCTACAATTAGTATTACTACTCCTTCACAAATAGAAGATGTTAATGTAACTTTAAATATTACCCATAGCTGGGATGCTGATATTGATGTATATCTTGAAAGCCCTACTGGTACTAGAGTAGCCTTAACATTGGACAACGGTGGGACTGGAGATAACTATATTGATACAGTTTTTGATGATGACGCAGCAGATCCAATAGGCAGTGGAACACCTCCTTTTACAGGGACTTTCCAGCCAACTGAAAGCCTATCGGCTTTTAACGGAGAATCTTCTGGTGGTATATGGACGCTTAATGCCATTGATGATGAAGCAATTTTATCAGGAACTTTAGACAGTTGGTCTCTTGAAATTTGTGGTGTACCACTTCCAGATTCTGATGGTGATGGTATTGATGACTTTGCTGATAATTGCCCAATGATGGCAAATATTGATCAGGCTGATAATGATGGTGATGGTATTGGTGATGTTTGTGACGACGACGATGATAACGATGGCTTTAATGATGACGTAGATAATTGTCCTACTACAGCTAATCCAGACCAATTTGATGCTGATGGTAATGGTATTGGAGACGCTTGTGAAGTTGCTTGTATTTCTGCAACTAACAGTGAACCACTAGAAATAGCAACCAATGGGGTTGTTTACGCTATGGAAGTTGATATTCCTTCCAACATCATGCCTACGGATATCAATGTGACACTAGATATTACGCATACTTGGGATAGTGATTTATTATTTGGTCTTGCAAATCCTAATGGGGATATTATTATCCTATCCAACCGAAATGGTGGAAGTGGAGACAACTATACTAATACTGTTTTTGATGATGATGCCGATACTGCAATAGCGGATGGATCACCTCCTTTTACAGGTTCATTTATGCCAGAAGACCCATTATCAACATTTAATTTTGATAATACTGGCATGACTGCTAGTGGAACTTGGACATTCTTAATTTTAGATCAAGCTGCGGGCGATACAGGAACGGTGAACTTCTTTACATTAGAGGTTTGCGGCTTAAGACCAGCTCTTGATTTAGATGAAGATGGTATTGTCAACACCGACGATAACTGTCCTCTAACCGCTAACGATGATCAATCAGATATTGACGGTGATGGTTTGGGTGATTTGTGTGATCCTGATATTGATAATGATGGTTTATTAAATGAAAATGACAACTGTCCTATGGTTGCTAATGCAGATCAAATTGATACTGATGGTGATGGATTAGGTAATGCCTGTGATGATGATGATGATGATGATGGTATATTAGACGAAAGAGATAATTGCCCTCTAACGTTCAACCCTGGTCAAGAAGACTATAACAGAAATGGAATTGGAGATGCCTGTGATGGTCCAATTGCTAGTCAGACCCTCACTCCTAATGGTGATGGCATTAATGATACCTGGGTGATTCTTAATATCGAAAGATTCCCTCAAGCTAAAGTGCGTGTATTTAACAGATGGGGTAATGAAGTCTTTAACGCAACTGGATATGGCAACACTTGGAATGGTACTTCTGATGGCAATGGTAAAACATTACCAGCAGGTTCTTACTATTACCAAATAGATGTTGATGGAGATGGTGGTAAACCAATGGATGGTTGGTTGTACATAACACTTTAATCACAGGTAAAATTTAATTTAATAAAATCAAGAAATGAAACATTCCATAAATAAACTAACCATATTAGTTGTATTTCTTCTTGCTGGGTCAATATATGCCCAGCAAGAAAACAACTATATTCTTTATAGAAACACCATGAATATCGTTAATCCAGCTTACGCTGGAGCCGATGGTACAACTAATTTAACTACCAATCTAAGAAGTCAATGGGAAGAGGTTGTAGATGCGCCTGAAACACAAAGCTTTTTCTTCTCTATGCCAGCAGGAGAACGTGTTGGTTTGGGGCTCTCCATTGTAAATGACAAAACTTTTATCGAAACAGAAACCAGTTTTTTTGTTGATTTCTCATACAAATTACCAATGGCAGATGATACCAACCTTTTTCTAGGATTAAAAGCTGGAGGTAGTACTTATGATGTAAACTCAAATCAACTTATCGATTTGGGTGTTGGAGCAGATCCAGCTCTTGAAAACATCGATACTGGTTTCAGACCAAATTTTGGTATTGGTGCCTATTTACAAAATGAGAAGTATTTTCTATCCTTATCTTCCCCTAATTTATTTGGCACACAAGGGGTAAGTGTTGATAATGGAGGTGTTACTTACTCTAACGATAGAGCACATTTCTATCTTTCGGGTGGCTATAATTTTAATTTAGGTAGTGATACACAATTCAGACCTTCTACAATGCTTAGGTACGTTAGTGGGTCTCCTGTCTCTGCTGACATTACTGCTGCTTTCAAGTTTTTCCAAAAATTTGAACTTGGTGCAGTGTATAGAACTGATAAAGCTTTGGGTGGATTGGCTGTGATTGACTTGGCAGAATGGATGCAAATAGGTTACTCTTACGGAAGTTCTCTAAGAGACGAACTTAATAATGTAAACGACGGAACACACGAAATTTTAATTCGTTTTAATTTCGGCGGTGATGCATCTGATGAAGTTGTTGATAATAACTAATCTATACTGAATATTATTTATAAAAAGAGGCTCATAATATGAGCCTCTTTTTATTTACCGTTAAAACTGTTCATGGTATTTACAACGCCGGCAGTACCAAAGGATTTTATTACCTGAATACTCTTATCTAGCCTTTCGGGTAAAGAAGCTTCCTCATTTTTGTCCCACTCACCTAAAACATAATCTACCTGTCTTCCTTTTCTAAAATCATCACTGATACCAAACCTGAATCTATTATATACTGAGGCATTAAGTTTATCTTGTATATCCTTTAACCCATTATGGCCGCCATGACTCCCCTTAGTTTTAAGTCTCAATGTTCCAAATGGCAAATTAATGTCGTCAGTAATTATTAGAACATTCTCTATTGATACTTTCTCTTTTACCATCCAGTATTTTACAGCCTTTCCACTTAAATTCATATATGTGCTAGGCTTCAACAAGACAAAAGTTCTTCCCTTAAACTTGTATGTTGCTACATCTCCTAGTTTAAGAGTTTCAAAATCAAGATTTTCTTCACTTGCTAGATAATCTAAGATTTTAAATCCAATATTGTGCCTTGTGTTTTCATATTGTTTACCAATATTTCCTAGACCCACGATAAGAAATTTTTTCATAGTGTCTTCTAATGATTCTTGTCTTAAAGAGAAGCAATTTTTAAGCCAATTAATGAAACCTCTAAACATATACGCAAATTAACGTTTATGTAAAAATAGAAAAACATCCTGTCCCGATGCTTCGGGAAGGATGCTTTTTATATAATAATAAATTATTAAGCTTATTCTTGAGCTGGAGCTGCCTCAGCATCTGTTGCAGCAGGAGCGTCTCCTCCTTCTGCAGTTGCTTCTGCACCTTCAACACCTTCTTCTTCTTCCTCTTCTTCAACAATAGCTGCACGGGCTGTTTTAACTTGAACAACAACTTGGCTATCTGGGTGAAGAATAGTAAAATCTTCATTCTTAAGTTCTTCAACAGCGACGAGCATTCCAATCTTTAGTTTAGATATATCTACATCAAAAAAGTCAGGAAGTTTACTCGGTATCGCTTTAATAGCCAACTTTCTTTTTCTAAATAATAGTCTTCCGCCATTTCTTACACCTGGTGAATTTCCTGTTAATCTAACAGGGATATTCATAGTTACAGGCTTGTCTTCAAATAACTGGTAGAAGTCTACATGTAAAATTCTATCAGTAACTGGGTGAAATTGTATGTCTTGCATAACTGCATCATACTTTTCTCCATTATCGGTGGCAATTACAACTGTATGCGCATTTGCTGTGTATACGAGTTTTGAGAATGCCAATTCAGGTGCTGAGAAATGTACTGGCTTGTCTCCTCCGTATAATACGCAAGGAACCTCTCCAGCATTACGTAAGGCTTTTGTAGCTTTTTTGCCCACGCTTTCTCTTTTAGATCCATTGATTGTAATCGATTTCATTGTTTGTGTTTATATTAATATTAAATTACATTAAAAATTTTGAGCTTATTGAATTGTTATGATGCACTTTATGCATTACATCTGCAAATAAATCTGCACAAGTTAATACTCTTACTTTTTTACTCTCTTTTCTTAGCGGAATTGTATTAGTAACAATCAATTCTTCCAACTTAGAGTTTTCTATTCTTTCGTATGCGCTACCAGATAAAATTGGATGCGTACATATGGCTCTTACACTTAGGGCTCCTTTCTCCATCATCAAATCAGCAGCTTTGGTAAGGGTTCCAGCTGTATCTACCATATCATCTACCAGAACAACATTTTTTCCTTCAACATTTCCTATTAATTCCATGTGAGAAATAACGTTAGCTTTCTTACGCTGCTTATAACAAATTACTACATCACTCTCTAGGAATTTTGAATAAGCATATGCTCTTTTTGAACCACCCATGTCAGGTGATGCAATTGTCAAGTTGTCTAAGTTTAATTCTTTTAAGTAAGGTAGAAATACTGTTGATGCGAATAAATGATCAACTGGCTTTTCGAAAAATCCTTGGATCTGATCTGCATGTAAATCCATAGTTATGATTCGTGTAGCTCCCGCAGCTTCGAGCATTTTAGCAACCAATTTGGCCGCTATAGGAACTCTTGGCTTATCTTTTCTATCTTGTCTTGCCCAACCAAAATAGGGCAAAACAGCAGTGATGTGTCTGGCTGATGCACGCTTAGCAGCATCAATCATTAATAACATTTCCATTAAATTTTCTGGTCCAGGATGTGTAGAACCAATAATGAATATACGTGTACCTCTAATAGACTCTTCGTAAGATGGTTGAAACTCACCGTCGCTATATGTAGATGTGATAACATTACCAAGACTTACACCATAAGCTGCAGCAATTTCTTCAGCTAATTCTCTACTCTGAGAACATGCAAAAATTTTAGCTTCTGTATTAGAATTAGGCATTGTTAATTTCTTGTTTCCGAACCACATAATTATGAGCTTCGATAAATGAGGTGCAAATTTAGAAATTTATTTGAACTGCTAAAGTATAAAGTATAGTATTTTTGGGGTTTTTAAAGAATTTATTTCTAATTTTGCCTTCCGTTTTGCTCAAGTGGCGGAATTGGTAGACCTGTCTGCCGACAGGCAGGCGCGCTTATAGAAATTTTGATTCATGTATTACATTTATGCCATTTCAAGTTTAAGTAGAAATTATATTTATATTGGAATGACGGAAAACCTAGAGAATAGGTTTCTAAGACATAATAGTGGTCGTGAAAAAACAACAAAAGCTTACAGACCGTTTAAGCTAATTTATTCTGAAACTTTGGACGGTGAAAGGTCAGAGGCTAGAAAACGAGAAAAATATTGGAAATCTGGAATTGGCAGAGAAAAACTTCGGTTAATTCGAGATAAAAATTAATTTTGCATACATGCTCAAGTGGCGGAATTGGTAGACGCGCTGGATTCAAAATCCAGTTCTTTCGGGAGTGTGGGTTCGATTCCCACCTTGAGTACTGAGGCCTTAGCAAAATTTGTTAAGGCTTTTCTTTTTAATGTTTTCTTGTTATTATTTATTTAATTATCTAATTTGGTTGAAATTCTTTCAATCAAAAGAACCTATGAAAACTTACCTCCTTAAATTATCCTTAATAGCGCTCATAACATTATCAATAACCTCTTGTGGAAGCGATGATATCGATAGTTCTGAACCGCTGCCAATTTTTAGCGTAACTGTTAATGGACAACAATTTTCTGCAACTTCATTGCCATCAGTTCAAATGTCTAATTCAAACCGTTACTTGCTGATCTCAGCGACCAATATAAACACTTCGGAGAATATAACAATTGCCATCGGAACTTTGTCTGGAGCCGCAGATGAATTAGTAGTAGGGTCTTACCTCATTGATGGTAGCACAAATACGAATCTAACTTATTTTGATGGTAGTAATGGATATCAGGCTAATGATAACGGACAGATAACTATCACTGCTTTAGATACAGAAAACAGAACCATTTCTGGCTCTTTTAATGCTACTGCATCTGGCTCTTTTGGATCTAGTACTGTATATACACTTTCTAATGGGCAGTTTAGTAACCTTTCTTATTCAGTTCAGTAAAAATATCTAGACTTTATTTCTAGCTTTTCCAAGCTTCAAACTCAGAGAGAATTTCAGGATTTGTAAGTGGATATAAACCTACGATACTCTGTCCTTCATTTACTCTTTCCAATACAAAATCTTCGAATAAGGTCATTTCAAGACATTCATTAGCAACTTCTTCTACAATTCCTGATGGTATAATCATTACACCATCATTGTCACCAACAACCACATCTCCTGGGAATACAGCTACATCCCCACAAGCAATTGGCACATTAATATCAATAGCTTGATGCAAGGTCAAATTAGTAGGTGCTGATGGTTTTTGGTGGTAGGAATGGAAATCTAAGTTCGCTATTTCTTCGCTATCTCTAAACCCTCCATCAGTCACCATTCCTGCCACGCCTCTCTTCATCAATCTGGTTGCAAGAATAGAACCAGCAGAAGCTGCTCGAGCATCTTTTCGGCTGTCAATTACTAATACCGCTCCTTCAGGACATGTTTCTACTGCTACTCGTTGTGGATGACTTTTATCCTTGAAAACTGATATAGGATTTAGATCTTCTCTAGCTGGAATATACCGTAAAGTAAAGGCTACTCCAACCATATTTCCATTTCTACTTTTTAAAGGAACAACTCCTTGAATGAACTGGTTTTTGAGTCCTTTCTTAAAAAGACACGTTGCTATAGTTGCAGTACTTACCTTGCCTAATTTTTTTCGAGTTGAAGATGAAAGTGAGTTCATTTGTTTATAAATTTAAAATCGTTTAGGCTACGCTAAACAAATATACGTTTATTTGGTTTACCAAATTGGTAAACCAATTTATTTTTGTAAATTCATCCCTTATTTAGTTCATTAACTAATCACTTACTCTAATAGCAACAATTATGAAAAAATGTTTAGTCCTTCTTAATATACTACTCTTTCTATTCTCTTGTTCCGAAATTGGTAATAACATCTCAGTAAAGAATATAACTGAGCTGGATAATGCCATAAAAAATGCACAACCAGGAGATAATATTGTTTTAGCAAATGGAATCTGGAAAGACGTTCAAATAAAATTCAGAGGTAAAGGAACCAAAGACAATCCTATAGTTTTAAGAGCAGAAACACCAGGTAAAGTTACCATTGAAGGGGAATCTTATCTAAAATTTGGAGGTGAATATTTAGTGGTAGAAGGTTTACATTTTAAAAACGGATTTTCACCGTCTAATGCAGTCATCGATTTCAAAATTGGACATAAAGATTCACCAGACGAAATATCTAATAATTGTAAAGTAACTAATTGTGTTATTGAAGATTTCAACAAACCAAAACGCGACAATAGCGATTTATGGGTTCAATTTTGGGGCAGACATAATGAGTTAAGTAATTGTTATATCGCTGGTAAAACCAATAGAGGTCCAACAGTAAGAGTGAGTATTGCAGGTATTGAAAGTATAAATAACTACCATCAAATTGTAAATAATCACTTTGGTCCAAGACCAGTAAAAGGAGGTCCAAGTGGCGAGACGATTCAGTTAGGTGATAGTTACACGTCAATGTCGCCAAGTCATACTATGGTCGCAAATAATCTATTTGAAGAATGTAATGGTGAAGTAGAAGTCATTTCGAGCAAAACCAATTTTAACGTATTTAAGAACAACGTATTTTATAAAAGTGAAGGCTCTTTGGTTACGCGCCATGGTAACTATGTGACCGTAGATGGTAATTATTTTATAGGTGATGGAGTTAACGAAAATTATGGAGGCATAAGAATAATCAATACAGGACATTGGGTAGTCAACAACTACTTTTATGGACTAAAAGGGAAGAGTTTTAGAAGCCCATTAGCAGTAATGAATGGGATTCCAAAGTCGCCCTTAAACCGATACAATCAAGTAACAGATGTTGTGGTTGCCTACAACACTTATGTTAATTGTGCGTCACCATGGCAATTTGGTGTAGGTCAAAATTTAGCGCAATCAGATGTGTTACCAAAATCCGAAATCCGTTCAGCAAGAGCCATTAGAACAACAGTTGCTAACAACATAGTCTATAATGAAAAAGGTCTTGAAAATATTGTTGTTGAAAATGATAAAGCAGATGGTGTAACCTTCAAAAATAATATCATTAATAATCAAGGTGTGACTTTTAATAATTTCAATAATGGTATTGTTGAAGCACCATTAGAGCTTAGAGAATTATCGGATAATATTTTTATTCCTGTAGGCATACCAGACGATTTTGAAGCCTATGATGGTTTCGATTTTAATACTATTGAAACAGACTTACTGGGTGTTTCTAGAAAAGATGACAAAAGTATTGGTGCTATAACTGGTAAAGATGTGTCAAACCCAAATATTTTAGATAAGTCAAAATATGGTACTACTTGGTTTCCAAATGAAAAAGAATTCGAGCTTCCGGAAATGAGTATAGTTACTAATGTAGAAGAATTGAAAGCCAAAATAAGTGAAGCTAGTAATAACCAAGTTATTGCTTTAAAGAAAGGCGTTTATAACATTGACGAATCTCTTATAATTAGTAAAACAATAACAATTCAATCAGAAGGAAATGAAAAAGCACAACTTGTATTTTCAGGTGAAGCGAATACGCCTTTATTTTCTTTACAACCTTATGGTAAATTGACTGTAAATAATGTGAGCTTAAAAGGAAACAATTCAAACTACGCTTTTGCGAGTTTAAAAGAAAACATGTCTAACCATTTTGGGTTAACCGTTTCAGAATGCGAAATAAGCGATTTTAATTACGTACTAAAAGCCTATAAAGAATCTTTTGCAGAACGTATTACGTTTAAAAACACTTCAATTTCTAACTGTGAAAACGGTATAGAATTATCTGAAGAAACCAACGATAAAGGCGATTACAATACCGAATATTTAACTGTAAATAACTGCAACTTCAATAATGTAAAACAAAATGTGATTGATTATTACAGAGGTGGTTATGACGAATCTACAATTGGTGGAAACCTAATAGTTTCTAATAGTACATTTACTAATTGTGGAGCTAAAGAGAGAAACAAAATGCTTTTAAATCACAGAGGTATTATTAATGTGAGTATTACAAAAAATACTTTTAAAAATAATCCTGTGGAGTTTGTGTCAATTTTATGGGGAGCAAAAAATAATGTAGAATCAGAGAATACAATATCTAATTCTGGACAAATAAAAACTGAAGAAAATTTAAAGCTTAAGTTAATGTATTGATATGAAAGGACTATTGCACACAACAATATTACTGTCATTTTTGTTGAATTGCCAACCTCAAAAAGATGAAGTCTTATTGGGTAAATTTTACATGGTTAATAAAAGTGGATTTGTTGAATTCACAATCACAAAAGATAGCTTATTCAATAAACATCTCTTTCCTGATTTTAGACCGAAAAGAAATAAAAAAAGAAGTTATTTTATAAATAAACAAGTTCGTCTAGATGACAGAGTACTGCTTTTAGAAAAAAAAGAAAAAGACAGTGATTTGTATACAACGGTTATGACATTGAGCTACACAGATAAAGACAATTACATTAAACAAGTCGTTAACAGTATAGATACAATTGCCAATCTTGAGACCATTATCCGTTTAAATGAAAATGATGAAAGACCTCTTGTAGGGTTTCATTGGTATTCAAAAGAAGAGATTGTTTCATTAGAAAAAAAGAGACCTATTGAAAACATGACACTGAATGAGTTTAAAAGCTTTCAAAAAGCACTTTTCAAAAAGATAAAAATAGCTTTACCTGAATTTTTAAAAAGTAGTTTTAATGGAGTATACGGAATGAATTCTTCTTTTAATTTTCAAATGGTTTTACAAACGCTATTAAGAGAAGGTTTTAATCCAATTCAAAATTCCAAAACAATAGATGCCCTTTTTAAGAAGTATCTGGAGAATCCAGAAATTAAAGAATTGATGGAGGACTTAAAGAAACAAAAATGAAAAAAACAGGAACATCACTACTTATTATACTGGTATTATTTTCATGCAAAAATACTTCAAAAGTAGATTCATCTTCGATTTCGACTTCATCTTCAAAATTCCCAAGTGATGTAATTCCTTTTATGGATAAATGGAGAATTCTCTTGGGAGATGGCACAAAATCAGACGATTTAGTAGGCTTTCAAAAAGAGGATTTCTTTTATGTCACGACTGAAAATGAAACAGACTGGGTCGTCTATAAAACACCAAATGCTGGTATAACCTCAAAAACATCGAGTAATACCAGAACAGAATTAGGTGAAAAGAGACATTGGATTCCCGAAGAAGGTGGCAAATTAACCGCAACCTTAAAAGTACAACACGTTTCAACAAGTGGTGATGCAACAGCTGCAGCGGCTTATTCTGTAGTCATTGGGCAAATTCATAGTGACGAAGGTCATGAAAACGAACCGCTAAAAATCTACTATAAAAAATTTCCTGGCCATACGAATGGTTCTGTATTTTGGAACTATGAAATTAATACAGAAGGTGATAATATTGGGAGATTTGATTATTCAACAGCCGTTTGGGGTTATAATTTTGCAGATGTTGGCTCAAGCCCAACAAAATATCCTAAAGAACCAGAAGATGGTATTGCCTTAGGTGAGGAATTCAGTTACGAAGTAAACGTTTATAAAGGTATTATGTACCTTGCGTTTAGGAGTAAAAACCACAAAACAGTAACGTTTACAAAGAGTTTAATACAATCAGAATTTGCAACAAAAGCAGACATTCCAGAACAAGTCATAAGAGTCTACGCAAATAGAGAAAAAGGAGGAGGCGTAGAACGCGAAAATGCTTACGCTGGTGAACTAAACTACTTTAAGCAAGGCGCCTACAACCAAGCAAATCCCAAAAGTACAAAGTCCAAAATTTTTGGTGGTGATATAGTAAAACAATATGCTAACGGCAGCTACGCAGAGGTTTGGTTTAAAGAGGCTAGTGTTGGATCTGGTGTAGAGCCTGAACAAGAATAAATTACTAAGCTAAATCAAGATAATATGTCTGCATCTGAAAACAAGAAATCTTTACTCAAAAAAATCATTGCTATCATCTTAGGTTTTGGACCTGGAATTTTTGCTATTGGATATACCATTGGTACTGGAAGTGTCACCTCTATGATTGTTGCAGGAAGCAAATTCAATATGCAATTATTATGGGTACTCTTATTAAGCTGTCTGTTTTCTGGAGTACTTATGTTCGCTTATGGAAATTATGCTTTACTAACTGGCGAAACAGCATTATTTGGCTTTAAGAAACATCTAAAATTTGGCAAAGTATTAGCCATCTTGATTATTGTTGGAATCACCTTCGGGCAATGGAACTCATTAATGGGAATCTTAGGTATTTCGTCCAACATTATTTTTGAAATACTTGCATTAAATTTTGAAGGATTAAAAGCATTTGAATACGAAGCTGTTTTAACAATAGCCATTATAATAATTGTCACCTTTTACCTCTTGATGTTAGTTGGCAAATACACGTTTTTCGAAAAGATTCTAATCATATTCGTAACCCTAATGGGTCTATCTTTTCTACTATCATTATTTTTTGTACAACCTCTTGGAGTAGATGTTTTAAAAGGGTTAGTCCCTACTATTCCTGACGTCCCTGGTGGGAAAATGTTAGTAGCTGCTTTTGTTGGTACAACTATGGCAGCTGCCACATTTTTATCTCGCCCCCTATTTGTAAAAGGAAAAGGATGGGATATCAAAAATTTAAAGCAACAGAAAAAAGACGCTATTACTGCTGCTATTTTAATTTTTATAATCAGTGGAACCATCATGGCAGTAGCATCAGGCGCCTTGTTCTATGAAGGCAAAGAAGTGACCCACGTGTTGGATATGGCAAATACATTAGAGCCAGTGGCTGGCAAATGGGCTGTAACGATTTTCTTCTTCGGAGCATTAAGTGCAGGGTTATCATCCATTTTTCCCTGTTTACTAATTGCACCATTATTAATTGCCGATTACCAATCTGGTGAGTTAGATACCAATTCACGTCAGTTTAGAATCATAACTGCTATTGCTTGTTTGGTTGCTCTAATTGGTCCAGCATTTGGAGCAAATCCTATTGAAATACAAATTCTTTCTCAAGTATTTAATGTGTTCGTACTACCCATAGTAGTTTTGGGAATCATATTAATGTTGAGCAATAAAAAAGTTATGAAGGAGTATAAGACAAGTATCTGGGTATACATTGGTTTATTTGCGGCGCTTTTCTTTTCACTTGTTATTTCTTTTAACGGGATTTTGGCGTTGCTGGATTATTAATTGATAAGAATATAACTGCAAATACTGTTAAATAACTCTGGATTTCTTTGTCTAATAGCAAAATAAAATTATATTTGGTAAACCAAATTGGTTAACCAATAAGCAAGTATGCAATTTTCCCTCAATATAAATTCACTTTTCAAAGTGTTTTATCTTTTGATGTTCTCGTCAATTAATAGGGGAATAAAAGTTTTTTCTAAAGCTCAAAATTTTTTAACCTCAACTCATGCGAATGCTTTTTCTTATGTTAGAGATTACAACTTATTAATAACACATTAAAAAACATATATTAACTAATCTTTAAACTTTATATTATGAAAACAAAATTACTTTTAACATTATTATTAATATCTGTAATCGGATATGCACAAGTACAACCAACTGTGTATAATGCTACTTTTGATAACATTCCTAAATCATCAGGGTCTGATTGTTCTTGCTCTGGCTGGATTAACAAAGATATTGCTGATCAAGGAGAATCTTCTACTCTTAGTGGCAACAGTGTAGTGAAGTATGATGATTTTGAATCTGATGGAATTTACCAGGAAGTTGCTGTTGTTGCAAATAGTGATTATACTTTAGATTTAGATTATACTTACAAAACAGATCCTACAACAACCATGCATCTTGAAGTAACGATATTGAAAGGCAGTGGATATGTTTCTGGGTATACACCTGCTTACGATCCACCAGCTACTGCTGCTCAAAGCGGATATGGTTATGATACTGTTGCAGCTGTGGAATTGCCTGCAAACCAGATTGCACAAACACTTATAACTCCCCCAGGAAATACAAGTGCAAATGCAATGACTCAGATGACATTTAATACTGGAACTGAAACAAGTATAGCAATATTTGTGAGAGCAGTAGGCCCTTACGACGCTGCGTCTCATGGAGACCCAGGTAAAGATAAAGGTTGGATGAATGGAGATTCTGAAGTTAGAATGGACAATCTAGCTCTAGTAAACACAACAAATCTTTCTACAGACGATTTCTTAGCTTCAAATGTAAAAGTATACCCAAATCCAGCACGAGATTTTATCACGGTTGAATCAAACACAGTTCAGTTATCATCAGTTAGCGTATTTGATGTTTTAGGTAAAAACGTACTTACTCAAAACAAATTGACAAATAATCGCATTGATGTTTCTTCTTTAGTTAGCGGAATATACTTTGTGAAAATCAATTCTGAAGACGCAACTACTACCAGAAAAATAATTATCGAATAAACTTTGCTTATTGTAAGCAAATCAATTATTTAACCCAATCATATTCTCATTTCTATTAAGTCTGAAATGAGAATATGATTTATACGGATTATTCAAACCTTGTATTGTATTATGAATAAAATCACAATGTGTTTGTTATTGTTGTTTTCTGTATCCATAATTGGGCAAACAACATATAATATTACAGACCCTGGAGCTCTAGAGAATCAGACTTATGCGCCTGGAGATGTCATTATATTGGCAGATGGCACATACAGTACAGACGAGCGTATCGACTTTATTGGTAACGGAACAGCAGCCAACCCCATTGTTTTTAGAGCAGAAACTCCTGGAGGTGTAAAGTTTACAGGTGGTTTGCAAATGAATATTGGAGGGGATTATGTGGTTGTTGATGGTTTTCATTGGCAAGGTGGATATGGTGCTAGTAATTTTATTCAATTCAGAAATGGTACTGATTATGCCAATCATAGTACCATTCAAAATTGTGCTATAGATGGTTTAACAGTCAGCCCAGATGATATTGAAGTTGGAACAAGTGTTAAACACAGATGGATTGTGTTATATGGGACTTATAATTCTGTAATTAACTGTTCGTTTATGAATAAAACGAATGCAGGAGCTACAGTTTTGGTCGAACTCCAATACAACGCGTCACCAGATGGAGTTATGAATACAAGCTGCAATACAGTAGGTCATACAATTAGTAATAATTATTTTTATAAATATGAGAAGACAGACACGAGTTTGACTAATGCTGGTGATAGTGAAACTATACGCATTGGTTCTAGTGGAAATCAAAATGTTAACACTAATGTCATAGTTTCTAATAATTATTTTGTTGAAGCAGATGGTGAAAATGAAATCATTACTAATAAAAGTAAAAACAACACATTTACTAACAATACTTTCCGCAGATGTAGAGGCTCTCTAGTACTTCGTCATGGGTCTAATGCTACCGTTGAAGGTAATTACTTTTTGGGTGAGAATGTTGATGGCACAGGAGGTATTAGAATTTCTGATAGCGATCATACAATCACTAACAATTATATTCAAGACTGTATCACAGTAGTAAGTCAAGCAAAATGGAATAATGGTATAACATTTATGGGAGGTGGTGATAATGCTGCAGTTCTTTGTACAGCTTCCAATACCTCAAATGGATATCAACAAACTGAAAATATTGACCTCTCTAATAATACTATAGTAAATACAAATGCACCTTTGTTCTACAATGAAGATAAAGGTTCTACTGACCCAACGGGAACGGTGTCAGATAACTTAATTTATTTTGTTGCCGCTAATCCAAATGTATCAGATGTCATTTCTGGTGATAGTGCAAATGCTTTTGCGAATCTTGGTACGGCGTTATCATATTCAGGAAATGTTTATACAGGAACCGCACTAGGAGCATCATCTTCTGGTTTTTCTGAAGAAACAGGAATAACAGCAACTGCTGATGGTGAAATTTTCACATTTTCTGGAACGGGTTCCACCGGTAAAGGTGCAGATATGGGTGCTTATCAACCAACAACAGATGATATGGTTGGTTATGGAATAGGTGCATGTTTCTTAGATAATTTAGGCGCGAATATAACTGATGGCGATTGTACAATTGAAATAATTGACGCTTTAACTGTTAGCAGTTTACCAACACTTATCTCAGATGCAGGAAGTTATGATGTTTCAGTTAATGCAAATGTAAGTTGGACGGCTACACCAAATGACACTTGGATATCTATTGACACCAATTCGGGTACTGGTGATGCAACCGTTTCGGTTACTGTAACAGAAAACACAGATACAAATAGCAGAACTGGTACTGTAACATTTACGCAAGACCCGGGAGGTGATGATATTGTAAGAACCTTAACAGTTACCCAAGAAGGTGCAGATTTAACAGATTTATACACGCTAATTAATACTGGTTTAGTCGATGATCCCGTTACAATTCATTCTTTTTCTAAAGAGCAAGTGGATCTTGGAGCAACGCCACCTAAAACCAATTACGCAACCAATGCTTTAGATAAAGATACTGAGACGCATTGGACAGCAGACGATGGTGCTATTTTACCAGGAGATTATAAAGGTGATGGCGAATATGTTATTTTCGATTTAAGTGCTGAGTATGACCTGGATTTAATTCAAATTGCTACAGATGATAAGTCAGACCCTTATGGTTTACAAGTTTGGGTGTCTACCTCAGGAACAGAAGTTTCAGATTTTACGATGGTACTTCCAACTACTGGAGATTTGCTAATTACAACAACAACGGGGACAAATGATGCTTTTGATCAATATGAAGTTACAACTAGCGCACGTTATGTAAAATTAATGGGCTTTGGAAGGTTTAATACCGCTGGCACTTCAAGAGTTAGCGTATGGACTAACATTACGGAAATTGAATTTTATGGCTCACAGACTTTATCTGTAAATGAAGTTGATTTACAAAACAAAATATTGCTGTACCCTATCCCTGCAAAAGATATATTACATATAAAAAGTCTAAATAGTCCTTTAGATAAAATTGAGGTATATAGCTTAGATGGTAGAAAAGTTATTGAGAAAATTATTGACACCCCGACAATAGAATTAAGTTTAGATATATCTTCTCTGATCGGTGGCGCCTATATTATTAATATGTTTAATGGGGCAAATTCAGACTCAAAAATGATAGTTGTTTCAGATTAATTTGCATAACCAAATCATTAGAAACATAGATTTTATCTCAAGTATTTAATTGTTTGTAATATTATTTTTAAAAATAAAATGAATAAAAAAATTACAAGAACATTGTTTGTAGGTATTGGTGCTTTACTGATACTCAATAGCTGTAAGGATACTGCTAAAAAATCTAATAAAGAGGAAGTGCAAAAAACAGTTTATGCTAGTGATGTCATTCCATTTTTTAATGATTGGAATTTAATTTTAGGCGATGGTTCAAATGTTGGTCATGCAAATAATTTCGAGCATAAAGATTTTTTTTACACTGCTAATGATGGTGAAAACGATTGGGTAGTTTATAAAGCACCTAATGCAGGTGATACTCATGGAACGTCCAATAATACAAGAACAGAATTAGCTCAAGTAAAAAAATGGTATCCAGCAAAAGCTGATGATAAATTATCAGCTACTCTCAAAGTGATGAATGTCTCATCAACTGGAGATGCCCGAGTAGCGGCTTCTTATTCCGTAGTTGTAGGCCAGATCCATAGTGCAGATGGCCATGAAAATGAACCGCTTAAAATATTTTACAAAAAATTTCCTGGTCATACCAAAGGCTCTGTTTTTTGGCACTATGAAATCAATACAGCTGGTGATGATAACTCTGGGAGATGGGATTATTCAACAGCTGTTTGGGGTCATGATTTCTCCATTGTTGGCAGTGAAGAAAACACTTATCCTGAGGAGCCAAAAGACGGAATCGCTTTAGGTGAAGAATTTAGCTATGAAATAAAAGTCAAGGATGGTATCATGTATTTGAAATTCGCTAGTGCTGGGCATGAAACTAAATCATTTTCTAAAAACTTAATCAAATCAGAATATACCACCACTGCAGACATTCCTGAGCAAACCCAAAAATTATTTGTGCCAATTGGTCAAGACGGTGTAGAGCGAAAAAACGCCTATGCTGGAGAAGGTTGTTTCTTTAAATTAGGGTCTTATAATCAAACCAATGGTAAATCTCCTGAAGTAAATAGAAATTGGTGCTCTGGAGCTGAAACACATGATGGCGATATTAAAAAACAATACAAAGATGGAAATTACGCTGAAGTTTGGTTTAAAGAGGCAAGTATTTTCGTGAGTGAGAATGCAGTGTCTAATGAAGGGTATTTCACTAAAAATGATTAATTTAAAATATCATGCAAATCAATAATAAATTAATAGGTAAAAATGTACTCATCACTGCTGGTGCCCAAGGTATTGGGGAGGCTATTACCAAACACTTTATAGAGTGTGGGGCTAATGTGGCTATCCATTATTTTTCCAGTGCTGATACTGCAAATAAGTTAACAGAATATGCTACTAGCAAAGGGCAAAAAGCGGTTGCTATATCTGGTGACTTAACAAAAGAAGAAGATGCTAATGCTTTAGTTGAAAATACAGTCTCTAAGTTAGGCAGTTTAGATATACTTATAAATAATGCAGGCTCACTTGTTGCAAGAAAATTACTAAATGAAATGGAGACAGGGTTTTGGCATAAAGTAATGGATATCAACATGACATCCATGATGTTGGTCACTAGAGCATCCATAACTCATTTGGCCAAGAATAAAAATAGTAGTATTGTGAATTTAGCATCACTTGCTGGAAGAAAAGGCGGTCACCCTGGTTCTTTGGCTTATGCGACAAGTAAAGGCGCAATCTTAACATACACGCGAGCACTATCAACGGAATTAGGTCCTCAAGGCACACGTGTTAATGCAGTTGCCCCAGGACTTATTCTTGGAACTTCATTTCATAATACGCATACCACAAAAGAATCGGCAGCGAAAACAACAGCTGGTATACCTATTCAACGTGCAGGTAATGCAGATGATGTTGCGCGAGCAGTTTTATATTTGGCATCTGAATATGATGGCTTTATCACTGGTGCTACTTTAGATATTAATGGTGGTGTTTATAACATGTAGCTTTTCTGAGATTCAATCAATTTCAGCATTGAAGTACTAGTAATTACTCATACTAAGAAAATAGTAAACGTATTAATTTTTAATCCATATAAATTATAAAGAATTTGAAAAACAAAATTTCTATACTTGTATTAATATTTGCTTTATTAATGAATATATCTTGTAATAAAAAGGCGACTTCCGATGATTTGGTTTCTCAAAATTCAAAAGGAAGTCATCCCAAATTAATATTGACTGCTCAAGGTGTAAAAAATATAAGAGCACAGTTAGGGAGTATTCCAATTTTTGACAACTCATTGCAAGCTGTTAAAGAAGAAATTGATGCTGAAATTGAAGCAGGGATAGAAGTTCCAATTCCAAAAGATTACTCTGGCGGCTATACACATTCAAGACATAAACGCAATTGGTTTGTTTTACAAAAAGCAGGTCTTTTATATCAAATTTTAGATGACGAAAAATATGCAAAGTATGTAAAAGACATGCTTATGCAATATGAAGAATTATATAAAACATTACCATTACACCCTAAAACTAGATCGTATGCTAGAGGCAAATTGTTTTGGCAATGTTTAAACGATTCCAACTGGTTAGTGTATGTAAGTCAAGCTTACGACTGCATTTATAATTATCTGACCGAAGAAGAACGTAACAAACTTGAAACAAATTTATTCAGGCCTTTCGCAGATCACATTTCTATAGATAGTCCACAATTTTACCAAAGAGTACATAATCATAGTACTTGGGGGAACGCCGCAGTTGGTATGATTGGTTTGGTGATGGATGATGAAGAATTAATTAATCGTGCATTATATGGAATTAAAGATTTAAACTTAGATACTAAGGCAAAAGACGATGATGGTGGCTTTTTAAACAAAGATGGGAAAGCAGGGTTTTTAGCAAATATAGAAGAGCCTTTTTCTCCAGATGGCTATTATAACGAAGGTCCATATTATCAACGGTACGCTATGTATCCTTTTTTAGTCTTTGCTGAAGGTTTGCACAACGTAAAACCAGAACTAAAGATTTTTGAATACAAAGAAGGCGTATTATTAAAATCTATTAATGCACTATTGAATTTATCCGATGCAGACGGAGATTTCTTTCCGTTAAACGATGGTCAAAAAGGAATGTCATATTACAATAGTGCTTTAGTTACTGCAGTAGATGTTTCATATCATTTTGGCGAACAAGACCCTGGTTTGCTAAGTATTGCCAAGGAACAAAATCAAGTATTATTAGACGATTCTGGTTTGGCAGTTGCCCTCGGTATTAAAAACGGGGAAGCAAAACCTTTCACAAAAAAATCAATCAACTTATCTGATGGTCCTGAGGGAAAACAAGGTGGTGTAGGTATTTTGAGAAACGAAGACATGGAGCTTGTTTTTAAATATGCAGCACAAGGATCTAGTCATGGACATTACGATAAGCTGTCCTATTCCTTCTACGAAAAAGGAGAAGAAGTAATCCAAGATTATGGTTTAGCCCGTTTTGTAAATATCGAACAAAAAGGAGGCGGCAATTATTTAAAGGAAAATAAAACGTGGGCAAAACAAACTATTGCTCATAATACTGTAACTCAAAACGAGACGTCTCACTTTACTGGTAAATATGATATAGGAAGCTTACATCATTCCGAATTACACTACTTTTCTTCTGATAATGAACACGTGCAAATAGTAAGCGCAAAAGAAAGCAATGCATATCCAGGAACCACGATGCTTCGTACCATGGCAGTTATAAAAGATGCGGATTTTGAGAAACCTTACATGCTAGATATTATGAAGGTGACTTCTAATAAAATAAACCAATATGATTTCCCATATTACTATTTTGGTCAAATTATTCAGACAAATTTTGAATACAAAACATCAGAAATTTTAAAACCTTTAGGAAATAAAAATGGGTATCAACATTTATTTGTAGAAGGCTTAGCAGATGCAAAAAGTGAGAGCTCGAAGTTTTCTTGGATGAATAACAATAAATTTTACACATTAACAACTCTAACAAATAGTAATGATGAATTGCTGTTTACAAGAATAGGTGCCAACGATCCTCAATTTAATTTACGACGAGATCCTGCATTAATTTTAAGAACAAATAATTCAAAAAACAGAACATTCGTTTCAGTCATAGAAGCACATGGTAGTTATAGTCCAGTGTCGGAATCTGCAGTAAATTCGAATAGTAGTCTAAAAGATTTAAAAATAATTTTAGACACTATGGATTATACAGCTGTTGCGATTACAAACTTAAACGACAACACAAAACTACTTATAACAGCTAATACAAATGCTTCAAAAGAGGCAAAGCACACTATAAAAATTAACGGTAAGAACTATGAATGGTCAGGTTCTTATTATTTTGAATAAAACAAAACAATTAGATTATGAAAAGATTTAGCGAAAAGTACATTGTAACAAAAGATATGGAATGGGAAGTACTCGGTGGAGGGGTCTCAAGAAAATTCTTAGGATACGATAACCAAATCATGATGGTAAGAGTAAAATTTGACAAAGGCGCATTAGGAGCACCGCATCAACATTTCCATACACAAGCGACTTATTGTGTCTCAGGTAAATTTGAATTCGAGATTGATGGAGTAAAGCAAATCGTTGAAGCTGGTGATGGAGTATATATAGAACCAAATTTATTGCATAGTGCAGTTTGCTTGGAAGAAGGGGAACTGATTGACACATTTAGTCCCGTGAGAGAAGATTTCTTAAATGGAGGTGAAGTCTCTTATTTTGGAAATAAATAGATTTCTTATCCCTATTTTAATGGATTTAATAATGGAAAAGCGTTAAATCATATATTTTTTTTGTTTTAACAAAGAATTAATATATATTCGACTGGTAAACCAAATTGGTTTACCAATAATGATACAACTAACAATATTAAATATAAAAACTAACTTATGAATTTAAGGACTAAGCTATTTATAGCTATGTTGTTTATTTTGTCTATCAACATAAATGCTCAAAGTCAATCCACTATTACAGGAAGTGTCGTATCGGCCGTAGATAACATGCCTATTATAGGAGCTAACATAATTGTTAAAGGTACTACAAGAGGAACATCAACAGATTTCGATGGCAACTACGAAATTCAAGCTCAAGCTGGCGAAATACTAGAGTTTTCTTATGTAGGTTTTGCTGCTCAAACAATTATAATTGGGGATCAAACCACCATTAATGCTACTTTATCCGAAGATGTAAGTGCTTTAGACCAAGTTGTTGTTGTAGCATATGGAGATCAAAAGCAAAAAAATGTTACTAGTGCCCTAACAAAAATTACTGGTACGGAACTTCAGGATGTAGCCGTATCTCGTGTTGAGGATGCCCTTAGAGGAAAAGTAGCAGGTTTAAGAATCCAAACCGTAGCATCTGAAGCGGGTGGAGACCCAAAGATTACTTTAAGAGGCCCTGGATCAATTACTGGTTCTTCTTCACCTTTAATTGTTGTGGATGGTATTGTATTAGGTACAGACGCTGATATATTGGGCTCTATAGACAATAATAATATAGAATCTATTAGTGTTCTTAAAGATGCATCATCTGTTGCTATTTATGGTTCTCGTGGTGCAAATGGTGTAATATTAGTTACTCTTAAAAAAGGTGTTACTGGTAAAACAAGATTTTCTTACAATACATTTACAGGTGTTAAGTTTTCTAAAAACAACGATAATTTTAATAGTTCTATAGCAGACGAAAGAGCACGATTGGATGGGCTTCAAGGTACAGTTAATGCGATTTCGCCTGATAGCGATAACTACGATAGAGTTATTAATGATTACAACTCAGCTTATGCAGAACTTGAAGCTATGGACTTTTTAGCATCTTTAGGAGATGGTGAAAAAAATTGGCAAAATGAAATTTTTGAAGGAGGCGTTATAAAAAGCCACTCTCTAGCAGTAAGAGGAGGAACAGAATTAACAAGCTATACAGCATCATTAGGATATCTTGAAGATGAAGGTATTGCATTGATAGATAATTTTAATAAATATAATGCTAGAATAAAAGTTGACAGTAAATCCAAAAACAAAAAAATAAAGTACGGTGGAAATGTACGTATTAACTATAATGATCAAGATCGATTACCAGCAAGGTTTACTGATCCATTAAGGCAATATGGACATCTACCTCTTTACTTAAATGAAGACCACCTAAAGTACGTTACTAATTTTTCTACCGATGTAGGTGTCTCAACAGATGCTGGTAAATTATTCGAGAATCTTGGGGTTGGTAGTTATGGGTTTTCAAGAGCTTTTGATCATGTATTTACAAGAGACCCTAACAATCCAAGAGCAATTGCAAGAGACCCTAATACAGGACTCCCACTAATTAGTCCATTAACATCAGGAGGCTTGACATTATCTACAACTAAAAATGTGCATCCTTTAGTACACTTTCTAGAGAGATCCAGAACTAAAAAGAAATTAAGTTTAAATGCCTCTTCTTACATTGATGTAAAATTAGCAAAAGGACTTAACTTTAGACAATCTTTCTCAGCCGTTTTTAGGCATAATAAGGTTAATGAATTTGACTATTTATTTGGTCAAGAAAACAGAGATCAAGAATCTTACCGATTAGAAAGAAGAGATGAATTAAATCAGTATGCTTTTGAATCAATCCTCAAATACAAGAGGGATTTTGGTAAACATAGTTTTAACACAATACTTGGATTTGAATTTACAAATTGGGACTATTTCAGACAAGAGTCTGAAGCTGTTGGTTTTACCGATGATTTTAATAATAACATATCTCTTGCAGATGCGGGTACTACATTTACCGATAACGGAACCGAAAAGCTAGTATCCTATTTCGGAAGAATAGATTATAATTATGATGAAAAATACCTCTTACAAGTCTCAGCGCGTACTGATGGTAGCACAAGGTTTGGTGCCAATACAAGATTTGGATTTTTCCCAGCAGCTTCAGCTGGTTGGATTTTATCCAGCGAAGACTTCTTGTCAGAAAGTGATTTAATAACATTCCTAAAATTAAGAGCTAGTTATGGTATTTCTGGTTCTAACGAGATATCTAGAAACGTATTCGAATCCTTATATCGATTCGAAGAAACTTACAGTACAATTAGTTATAGTGGTACCCCCGGAGTTAAAGGTGTTACTTTAGCGAATGCTGATCTAGGATGGGAAAAATTAATTGAGTTTAACCCAGGTTTAGATGTTACATTCGGAAGAAACCTTATCAGTTTATCAGCCGATTACTATACAAGAACTAGTGAAGATTTAATTCTATTTGCCCCAATACCCGCTACTTATGGTGCAGATAACTGGTTACAGAATATAGGCGAAGTTAAAAATGAAGGTGTGGAGCTAGAATTGAATAGTCGTGTTTTCGCTAACGAAAACTCAAGATTAAGTTTAGCAGGACAATTTTCTTTAAACAGAAACACAGTTGAGAGTCTAGGAGCCAATAACCAAATTATTTCTAGGATAGACCAAGACACAAGACCTACAGAGTTTATTGCCACAGTAGGGCAGCCAATAACATCCTTTTACGGGTGGGTTTATGATAGAGAAATACCATTAGAATGGGTAGACAACCCATTTAATAGATTTAATAATGATTTTGCTCGTGTTTATGTAAAAGATTTAAATAACGATGGAATTATTGATGGTGAAGACAGAACTGAGTTAGGTAGCCCTTATCCAGATTTTACTTGGGGATTTAGTTCTGACTATAGATACAAAAATTTAGATTTTTCTTTTCAATGGGAAGGCTCTCATGGTGCAGAAGTAAGGGTTGCAGATTTAGATCAATTGTATTATGCCAGTGAATCTGCTGTAAATCCAGTGTCTAATTTTCCAGATTTTGATTTGACTGTGCATAGAAGATTTACAGACGACCACATACAAGACGCTTCCTTTGTAACTCTAAGAAATTTAACTTTGGGTTATACATTTCCCGAATCATTCGTCTCAAAGAATAACTTTACTACTCTAAGGTTATATATTACTGGAGAGAATTTATTATTTTTTACAGCAGATGAATATGAAGGATTTAATCCTGAAGCTGCTGGTCAAACATCAAATAATGCTAATACTCCTTTAACAGCAGGTTACCAAAGAGGGGATGGCCCCATAGTTAGAACAATTTCAGCAGGACTTAACTTTCAATTTTAATTAATTATGAAAAAGATATTTAATATAATCGTTTGTTTTTCTTTTCTAGCCTTACTTGTAAGCTGTGAAGAAGAACTTGATCTTACCAACCCAACAGCACTCTCTTTAGAGGAGTTACTTCAAACAGATAATGGATTCGAATTATTGGCAAATGGAATTTTAGATGCTTACCAAAAAGTACCTGCTAATGAGTTTTTGCTTATCGAACTAAGAACTGATAACAGTAGAGCAAACTCAGCAAACGGTAATTTACCAGATATAAGTGCCTATAATGTAGATCCAAATAATGGTGATGTAGCTACATATTATTCTAATAATATGGCTGCTATAAAGCATGCCAATACAATTATAGATAATCGTTTCTTAGCACCCGCAAGTCAACAGTATACTGTTGGAGAGGCCTATTTTATGAGAGCTTTGTGTCATTTTAATTTAGTTAGAGCTTATAAAAATGTTCCTTTTGTAGATAAAGTATTAGATATTAATGAGGATGAAGCTCGAGATTATCCGCAGTTGCCTGAAGCTGAAGTCTACGAAAAAATCATTGATGATTTCCGTACATCTATAGCTTATTTAAATGGTGTAGAGCAAAACAGATACCGCCCTTCTGAAGGTGCTGCTATTTGCTTAGCAGCTAAGGCATATTTAAGCCAACCAAACCCTAATTATTCTGAGGCAGAACTTTTATTAGCATCCGTAGTAGAGAATAATGGGTCCTATAATTATGATTTGTTATTTACCGAAAGAGAAGATGCTGAAAATTTTGATGAAGATCCCACAGTAATAACTGATGCAGAGTACAATGCTAATTTAGTTATAGATTTTGGTCATATTTTTGGCAATGCTATTTCGGATGGATTTACAGATGGAGTACTTGACGGTTCGTGGTCAAATAATCCAGGCCTCGAACTTAATGATGAGGTTGTTTTTTCAATCGCTTACGATTTAGTGAGCAGTGATAATTATGTAACTAGCGATAGTGGTTTAGATGATCAAGTAGAAACGGATTCAGAATCCCATAGCTTTGCTATGACCCTTCAAGGAGGGTCTAATGGGGTAAATTTAGCTACTATAGATCTTCTGGAAATAATGAATCCTGATTTACAACCTGTAAGGTTTTACGCGTCAATAAACCCCCTAGATTATGGGGCTTTTACTTCTGATAATACAGTAGATGTTTTTAACACTAAATTTCCAACTGATGGTGAGATTGGAGATAATGACTGGATTGTTTTAAGATACGCTGATGTTTTATTACTTTATTCAGAAGCCATTTTGGCTGGTGCTGATAGCACTACTGACACAAGAGCACTTAATGCATTTAATCAAGTAAGGTTGAGAGCTGGCCAAGAGGAGGTAGTTAACTTAACTAAACAAGAATTACTAGACGAGAGACGTGTTGAGTTTTTATACGAAAATCAACGCCTGTACGATTTAATAAGATTCGGAGAAGCTGATAATGTTTTACAAGCCTTTTCAGATCAAAATAGTTTGTTTTACACTTCAGGAAAAAAATATCTCCCTTTCCCTCAGAGAGAAATAGATAATTTCCCTGGCTTATATAATCAAAACCCTGGATACTAAATATAATAGTTATGAAAAAATACTTAAACAATCTTAAATATATAGCCTTAGCTACAGTTGTATCTTTAGCCTCTTGTGTTAGTGATGATTTAGCAGAAGTAGGTGATTTGGAAGATTTTACAGGTCCAACACCATTTTACAATATAACTGATGTCACGTCTTCGGAATTTGATTGTAACGATGTTGAGTTATGGGCTAATTACGATTTTAATTTTCAAGCAGGTTCAAATTTAGCAGTAAATGGCACCTCGTATCAATGGTCGATAACACCTTCTGATGGTGTAATGCTAATCAATAAAGACTTACCTGTTCTGGAGCAATCAATCGAAGCAGAGTTAGCAACTGTCGTTGCAATAGAAAAAGAAATTGCAAAACTAGAATTTAAAATACCTTGTGAAACTGATCCTGCTAAAGTTGCTGTATTTCAGGCTCAAATCGCAGATTTACAAGTTCAGTTAGCTGCTGCAGAAGCAGCTCTATCTGATGAGACATTACAAAATGTTGCAGATTTAGAGAGTCAAATAACTACGCTTGCACCAGCAACATTACAAGACAGAGAGTTGATTTTTTCTTTTCCTAATCCAGGAGATTATACAGTTGGCTTGACGGTAACCGATAACCTGGGTAAATCTGATTACACAGAAAAAATAATTACTGTTATCCAAGCAGTACCTACAATTCCAGTACCGGAAATTGCTGAGCCTAGTTTTGAGGACAATAGCTTATTCGATGGGACAGGTGACGGTAGAGACTCATGGAGAGTTCCTAGTAATGCAGCTTGGAGTCCATTTGGAGGTGGTACCACAGTAATACAAATTAATACCGATAGTAATCCTGTAGATGCACCCAATTTACCAGATGGTAGACAAGCAGCAAAATTTCCGTCTGATGGTGCCAGAGTTGCTTACCAAGAAATAGAAGTAACACCAGGAGCAGAATATGTATTAACTTACTTCAGTGCTTTTGAAGAAGAAACATTTGGAGATATGACTGTGTCTATATTAAGTCCAAATACATCAAATTATGGTGAAGCACAGTTGGAAGAAAATATTATAGCAAGAAGAACCGATACTAATGTTGGAAGAGTTGATAATGTTTTCAAAAAACATGCTATCACGTTTGAAGCTGGGGAAAATGAAACTGTAATAATTTTTGCCTCTAACTCTGGAGTTGAAAGCAGATTAGATTCATTTGATATAGTAGTAAAAGAATAATTAAGTCCTAAAATTTAATATTATGATATATAATAAAATAATTAATAAACTCAGTAGAAGTGGTTTTGCACTGTTAGCTATGTTATTGGTTCTCATATCATGTTATGATAACACAACTGAAGAGTTTGTCCCGCCCACAGGAAATATAAACAACATACAGCCTAACACCTTATTTACTACAACCACAAGTGCTGATGATAATTTATCAATAATATTTAGAAGTTACTCAACGGATGCTGTATCCTATTCTTGGGATTTTGGTGATGGTAATACATCAACACAAGCAAATCCAGACCATACTTATGCTGTTGGTGGTTTGTATACTGTAACACTAACTACGATAAGTTCTGATGGTTTATCTGCTGAAGCTACAGAGCAAGTGTCGCCTATTTTTGTTGATTTTAATACAACTTCAGTAGATACTCAAGTAACTTTTGAAAACCTAACTTCTGGTGCGCGTGATCTAGTCTGGGATTTTGGTGATGGAGATACTGTTGAATGGAATTTTGAGCAAGGAGAAGATCATGTTGATTTTAATCCCATTCATACATATACAACAGACGATACTTTTGAAGCAACGCTTACAGCAACAAACTTTTTGGGAGTTTCTGTTTCTGTAACTAAAAATATCGAAGGACTTGTATTAGCTGCAATTCCAGATTTCACATTCACAACATCATCTTTAACTGCCAGTTTTACGGATGCATCCCTTTTAGCAGTAACCCATAGTTGGGATTTTGGAGATGGTAATACCTCTACAGAGGTTAACCCTTCTCATACCTATGATGTTTTAGGAACCTATGATGTGACATTAACAATTACTAATGCCGCTGGTGTTCCCAGAGAAATTACTAAACCTGTACCTGTCGGAGGTGTTGAAGCTACTTTCCCTGCTGTTGTTTTAAACGGTATGTGTAATGATTGGACTGTAAATACAGGCGATAATGCAGATGCTTGGGATATGACACCAAATACTACAATAGTTGATAATACCGGAACAACAATAGATAGTCCTTACAGACCCATCTGGTATAATGTACCATTACAAGATTGGTTAGAAACTAACTGTGGTGACAATAGTGAGCAACCAGGTTCTACAAGCGA
>CALDUJ010000107.1 GCA_937923735.1 uncultured Flavobacteriaceae bacterium
GTAGTTTTAGCAACTGGAAACGATTTTAGAGCAGTTGAAGCTGGTGTTCATGCCTATGCTTCTAGACACGGCAGATACTCTAGTCTGACAGATGCTTCGATAGAAAATGGCATCTTTAAATTTTGGATGGAAATCCCTCTAGCCCTTGGAACGGTTGGTGGCCTTACGAGATTACATCCAATAGTTAAAGTGGCTCTGGAACTACTTAAAAATCCCACTGCAAAAGATTTAATGAAAATAGTCGCCGTAGCAGGTTTGGCACAAAATTTTGCTGCTCTACGCTCATTAACTACAACAGGAATTCAACAAGGACACATGAAAATGCATTTGATGAACATTTTGAACCAATTTGATGCCACTTCTTCAGAAAAAGACACACTTGTTGAGTACTTTAAATCCAATGTAGTTACACATAGCTCAGTTATTACAGAACTCGAAAAGTTAAGACAATAATGCAAACTTTTTATAGTCATGGCAAATTATTACTGACTGCTGAGTATGCTATACTTGACGGTGCATTAGGCCTTGCTTTGCCTACAAAAATGGGTCAAAAAATGACTGTCGAATCTTTGGATGAAAACAAATTAATATGGAATAGCATCGATTGTAATGGTAAGACTTGGTTTAAAAATGAATTCAGTTTATCTAATTTTAGCTTTACAAATGGTAATAATCAGATAGCCCAGAGAATTAGTAACATTCTGAACGCAACTAGAGAGTTAAATTCCAGCTTCTTAGAGGGCAACCAAGGCTATAACGTAACAACTACATTAGAGTTTGAAAGAGATTGGGGATTGGGCTCATCCTCCACCTTAATCAACAATATAGCGAGTTGGGCAAAAGTTGACGCGTTTAACTTACTTAACAAAACTTTTGGTGGTAGCGGCTATGACATTGCTTGTGCCCAACATAACAAACCGCTAACATACTACTTAAACGAAAATAAGCCTGTTGTAAATACACTCTCATTTAATCCTAAATTCTCGGATGCTCTTTACTTTGTACATCTCAATAAAAAGCAAAATAGCCGCGAAGGTATCGCGCATTATAAATCGAATAAAAACAATTTAAAAGCTGTTACATCTAAAATTACAGCTATTACTAAACTAATAACTAATTGTGATTCGTTAGTGACTTTTGAAGGTCTTATTGATAGACATGAGGCTATCATTTCAAACCAGATAAATACGCCTACTGTAAAAACGCTTTATTTTAAAGACTATCAAGGAAGCATTAAAAGCCTAGGAGCTTGGGGTGGAGATTTTGTTCTTGTAACGTCTAAAAACAACCCCAGTAATTACTTTACTCAAAAAGGTTTCAAAACTGTTATACCTTACAGCGAAATGATTTTAACTTAAAAATGCTTCCCATATTGAGAAGCATTTTTTAATTAATTAAGACACTAAGTATTATATAAATTAATACATTATGGCTCTGTTATCTTCTATGTCTGCAGCTTCTTTTAAAGCGTTATATAGCTTAGAAGTAACAGAATTACTTCTTTGAGTTGTTAACTGACTAATTTTTGCTTGGTAGCTATCTAATTTAACAGCCGGGGTTTTCTTAGTTACTTGTACCAAATAAACACCATTCTCTCCAGTTACTGGCGCAGATGTTTCGCCTTCGTTAAGGCCAAATGCTGTACCAACTACCTTTGGCTCTCTTCCAGCGCCACTAATTGTTGGGTTCTTCATATTAAGTGCTAAAGCAGTCCTAATAGTTTGATTTTCTGAAGAAGCAATATCATTGAACGATTTACCAGAAATTCTTTTTCTAATAATCTCAGCTTTCTTCTCTTTTCTAATTGCTGGAGTAGCTGTAACAGAAGCGTCTTCTGTACTCATTAATCCAGCTTTATTTTTCGCTCTTAACTGCACAACAGCATAACCTCCATTAAAATTAAATCGCTTAACGTCACCTACTTCAGTTCCTTCTTCAAAAGCCCATCTAACTATAGCTCTTTGATTTCCAAGACCTGGAATATTTTCATCAAGCTCCTTGATACCATTTACAGGTCTAAGGTTATACTTACTCTCTAATGCAACCGCATCAAACTCGCCTTTAGATACTGCTATTTCAAATTTTGATGTTTCATTAAATGTGGCATCAATAGTTTTTTGAGATGGTTCAATTTTTTCGGCTAATGTAGCAACCTTAATTGCTCTACTAGAATTTTTTTGACCTTCAATTTCTATGATATGAAATCCGTAAGGCGTTCTTACTACTCCTAAATCACCTGTTTTACCTTCGAACGTAAAGTCTCTAAACCCTGGTGCCATACGGTTATATGGATACCAATCGTAACGACCCCCATTTTCCACACTTCCTTTATCGGATGAAAAAGCAGTAACTAAGCCTGGGAATTTAGAACGGTTTCTTTTAAGAACAGACACCAAACTGTCTGCAGTTTTCTTTGCTTCGTCTTCAGTCTGCATGGTAGCAGAAGGGTCTGCTCTTAGAGCACCTTCAAATGGTATAAGTATATGTCTTGCCTTAACAGAATCTGGTAGTTTAGTTTCTGCAACAATTTTAGATAATTTAATGTAACCATTTTCTTTGTATGGCCCATAAGTATCTCCAGCGCTCAGATTGAATAGACTATCCGCAGATGATTTAGGCAAATCCTTTTTAAAAGTGTATTGATTACCGAATTTGATGGCTGAGTTCGTATTAATATAACTCTCCATATCTTCAGCTTTTACACTATTAAAACCAGCTATAGTTTCGTTAGCTTTTGAAACTTCATTGTATTCCACTTTATCTTCAAGCATATTAGATAACTTTGTCTTTAATGCTTGCTCATCTTCTAAAGAAGCTTCTTCTTTAAACTGTACGTAAGCTATATCCCTAGATTCCTCTACTTCATAAACACTCCTATTTTCTTCGGTATATTTCTTTATGTCAGCTTTACTAACAGTAATAGTACTATCTGCAATTGAACTAAATGGAACTTGTACAAATTTTATATCCACTAGCTCACTTTCCATAGAGTGTTCTAATTCTCCCTCAGCAACTGTTGCTCCTATACCAGCTCTAACCATATTAAAATAGTTTTGCTGCAAAGCATTATCTGCAAGGTTATTTTCATAAGTTATCCATTGCGCATAACCTTCTGGAGTTGTTTCTTTGAGATTAGCTATATATTCGTTCATTTTATTTTCATCGAATAATCCTGCCTCATTCTGAAATTCAGGAGATGTGGCCAAACTCGTTCTCAACAAATTTCTCATCTCTTCAGTCTCTACAGAAACACCAAGTTCTTCAAACTCAGAAGACATGATAGCCTTTTTGGTTTCTAAATCCCAAACCCTGTTCATTGCTTGAATACTACTTCCGTTAGGTCCCATTTGCCTTGTTGCTATTTCTACCTTCTCCATGAACTCTTGTCTGGAAATGTCTTTACCGTTGATTGTCGCAACAATATTCTGTCCTTTGCTAGTAAGTGCATCACTATTTCTGAAAAGATCTGCCAATACGAAAGAAAACAACGCTAACGCGATGACTATGATTAGGAATAAACCTCTTTGTCTAATTTTATTTAAAACTGCCATTTGTAGTAGAATTTAATCTATTTAAGTGCGCGAAAATACCATTTTCCGTTCAATTATAAAAGTTAATATTAGTATTCTTAACGAAGAGTTTTGGGCGATTATATTAAAAACGTTCTTTTTATTCGACTGTCTTAATTTTGAATTCCACAAGATCTATTTTAGTATTGGAAACCTCAAGAATGGTAAACTCGAAATTATCGATAATTACAATTTCATCTTGTTGTGGAATTTCTTCGGTATGATCGACTATAAGGCCTCCAAGGGTTTCATAGTTTTCGTTTTCAGGAAGATTAAGTTTATAGGTGTCGTTTAAATAATCAACTTCTAGTCGTGCGGACAATCTATAATGGTCTTCGTCCAATTTCTCATCAATCAATTCAATAGTATCGTGTTCATCTTCTATTTCGCCAAAAAGCTCTTCAACAATATCTTCAACGGTCATTAAGCCTGAAGTACCTCCATATTCATCTAGGACTACTGCAATACTCTTACGTTTTTTAGTCAACACATTCAATACATCATTTACAAGCATCGTCTCTGGAACAAACTCGACAGGTAAAATAATGGATTTAATAGTTTTAGGCTTTTTAAACAGCTCAAAGGAATGCACATACCCGAGAACATCGTCCATATTATCTCTATAAACTAATATTTTAGAAAATCCCGTAGAAGTAAATAAATCATTAAGTGTTTTAACTGATTCTCCAATTTCAATACCTACTATTTCCGTACGAGGTACCATAACCTCTCTCGACTTAACTTCAGAAAACTCTAGAGCATTCTGAAAAATCTGAATTTCTGAATCTATCTCATCATGTTCCTCAACAGTTTCCATCTGCTCAGAAATATAATTACCAAGCTCTATTTTACTAAAAGCTAATTGAACTTCATCTCCTTCCGTGCTGAAAAAATTTTTCAATACTATATCTGATATCCAAATAACAAAATCGGATATAAACGTAAATAGCGTATAAAAAATATAAGCTGGAAATGCCAATGCTTTAATTAATGTATTGGAATAAACCTGAAAAAAAACCTTAGGCAAAAATTCTGCAGTTATTAGTATTATTAGCGTCGAAATTACAGTCTGCGAAAACAAACTTAAATCAGTTAACAAATAATCAATAAACTGATATTGCGAAGGCAGGAGTGATTGAAACCAATTAACTAAAACATCTCCCATAAAAAACCCATATACTACTAGAGCAATATTGTTACCAATTAACATGGTAGCAATAAATTTTGATGGTTTCTTAGTAAGTTTAGTTAAGATTTTTGCTAAAAATGTATCTTGTTTTTTTTCAATTTCTATATGAATCTTGTTGGAAGACACATAAGCGATTTCCATACCAGAGAAAAAAGCTGATAGAATAAGCGATAAGATAATAATTACAAATTCAACAGTCATGATTATTGTTGATTCTGCCTGTCTTCAAATTTCTTTCTGAATTTTTTTCTGAAGAAGAACATGAACACTGCTAATGCAAAAAAGAGTAGTGACATATAAGCCCTGTTTCTATCTACAGACCAATTACTAACAGCATCATAGAGAAATAAAACTGCAAAAACAATATAGGCGTATTGAAATAATTTAAGAATCTTCATTGGTTAATTTTTTATTCATCAAGGTACACAATTCCTGTAATTTCGAGAACTCGTGCTTGGGTAAAATCCATATTGGAATCGAAACCATTACCATTAATTACTTGGTCTTTGGTGTTAAATCTTACTGGCTGATTTGTAAATAACCAACTTTTCACTTGATCATAATACAATTGTTCGCCATAGAGTATATTACCATCATGAGTGGTTAAGACCACATTACCTTGTAGGTCAATCAAATTAGTTTGATCATATACAATGGCATACTCAGAAATCACAGTACTTTTATTTCCTGCCTCATCAAACAGACTCAAATTAATGCCTTCTGGAAACTCATTGAAGGCAAAATCCCTGTTTGAGTAATCCAACATCTTAGAACTAACAAGGTGTGCTTTCAGCTTTGCAGAATCCGTATATTTTAAGCTAATATCTTTTGCAATACCTACAGGCTCGTTTTCGGACACTCCGATTTTTTGTACTTCCTTAAAGTTGTTTTTACATGAAAAAAACATAGTCACCGTAATTACGGTGACTATGTTTAATATATTATGTAATATTCTTTTTTGCATTATAGGTTTGGCACTGTAACACTTCTGCCAATCCAACAGCCAATATTTATTTTTTGTCCTGCATTGCCTTTGGCAAAAATCTCGTTTTTCTGAGGTGCTTTAGCCATGTAATTAGCGGCTGTGCTCGACGAACCTCCTTTTCTGGCCATTGATGCAGCTAACCAAAATACTGCTCTTTTGCTAAAGTTATCCGACCCACAGTTATTGGCGCTCGACGCATACATTTGAGCTATTGCAACATAAGGTCTTACATTAGATGGGTCAGCTTCTACAGCTTTCATATAATACCCTCTAGCCTTACCATACTTTCCACTCTTTTTAAATTTGCTTGCTATTTTTCTAAGAATTTTAGCTTTTTCAACACCATCTGTCTCCAAATCAATAGCTTGATTATAGTAGTTAATAGCTTCTGTAGCGTTACCCTCTTTGTCTTTCAATAAACCTAAGTAATATGCTGAATTAGCAGATGGGCTAAGGTTATGGTAAGCATTTACCAATTTAAAGAATAATGGGTCACTTGTACAATCTTTAGCAGACATTCTACCAGCAGCTCTCTGTAACCACTGAGCATCGTTTTTCATTTGGTCAAAATCCTTGTTATATAAAGGAATTAAATTCTCACAATTCGCTAATATTCCCAACTTAGAGTCTATACTGCCCGAAATTTTATCGTATGCTTTTACAAAACTTTCAGCTGATTTTTTTATTCTTTTTTCTTTAGAAGTCAATGCTGTTCCTGCCGCTTCTTTATTAAGTAAATCACTAACCTTCTTCGAGTAGTTGTTAGTTTCACGCTCAATTTTACCTGTGATATCATCATATTTATTAAAAACATCTTGAACAGGTACTGCTCCAGCATTGTGCAAATCCACTAAAGTAGAAAAGTAAGTATATAAAGCCTTAGGGTTAGTAAATGTTTTTTCATCTTCCGTGTATGCTTTATGAAAAGCATCATAAATCGCTCTCTCACTAGAACCTAATTCACTCTTGTAATCATACATTACTTGAGCAATTTTAGATAAGAAATCACCTTTCTTAGTTTTAGCAGCAAAATGTTGCATTCTTTCACCGTATAATGTAATTAAGTCATTAATAAAACCAACTTTATCTGCCCCTGAAGATTTCTTAATCTTATCCTTTAAGATTCTCTCTCCATAAGTATATATAGCTCTATTAAACTTAGGATTTCTTTTTCTTAATTCCATCCATGGTCCGTAAGCAGCATCATAGTTTTTGGCTTTTGCATACTCACTGAAGATAGAGAGCGTATTCATATCTTCTTCGTTAGGCTGCGCTGCAACATAATTAAAGCTTAAGAAAAGCACAGCTAATAATAATGTAATTTTAGTCTTCATAATGTGTAATTTAATGTCGTTAGTCATATTTCTTTTTAACAAACCATATATCGTTCAACGATAGGCTTATATTAACATTGAAAAAGTTCTCCTGAATTAAGTTTTGATTTGTGGTTCCTCTTTTACCAATCTCAAAACCAATATTTGCATTAGAGAATACTTGTCCAACTGGTAGTCCTACTCCAAAAGATATGCCAAACTCATTAATAGATTCGGTATTGATGTTTAATCCTGTGTTTTCAAAACGCACTCCCGCTCGGTATACAGCTCTACTCCAGTAACTTGAGAGCGAATTGTATTTAGGGATATAAAATCCACCCAGAGCAAATGTGTTTGCATCTTCAAAGCTAGCATTTTCTATATTGAATATTCTGTTAGAGAACTCACTTGTTTTTTGGGAAGTGTATTCAGCTCCCATAAACCATTTCTTTGGTACACCTATTCCCAATCCAAAAGACAATTTAGATGGGAGTACCTGATTTGTTTCATCTAAGCCTTGCTCTACAAGACTCTCCTCAATACTATTGACAACAACATCAGACCCTGTGGCTGTGTTGATGATTACCGTAGATATAACTCTATCATTTAAAGAATTTAAATCACTTTTGGGCGTGTAGGTAAACCCAGAGGTTAATTCCAACTTATCAGTTAACTTCCCTTTATATGTTAATCCAAAATTATAATTGAGTCCACTTAAGTCCGATCTGTTTTCTTCCTTAGTTTGGTATTGCACTAACTCTCCTTCACCGGTGTACACAAACTCAATGGCGTTATTCTGTATGTTACCAAAGTTATAATTAGCATCTACTCCAACACTAAAATTTTTGTTCAACTGATAACCGATAGCAAAAAAGGCTTTATTGAGGCCTCCATTTCCGTTATACCTATTCACTGGCATAGTTGGCTCTCCAGATTCTATGTTGTAACCAACCGATGTGTAGGGTAATAATCCTAAACCAAAACCTAACTTACCAACTGGAATTCCAACTGCTAAATAATCGAATGTAGTAGTTGATGTTGCGCCTTCTGAGGCATCAGTCTTTAAATTAAGTCCTGAATACCCACCTCCGACAGTAAATTTAACCGGTCTGTTTTCTCCTCCTAATGAGCTTAAATTCTGACCTCCATAAGAAGCAGGGTTTCTTAAGTTCATGTGGATACTGTCTGTATAGATACTTAAACCACCCATACTGCGGTTTTCGGCTGTCCCTTTAAATTTTAAACTCCCAATACCATAAAAAGAATATGGCGATGAAGTACCTTCTTGTGCATAAGAGCTATAAGTAAATATGGCTATTAAAACTACTGCTAGTTTTTTAATCATTAGTGAGAGTTATATTCTAAAATAAAATTCAAGCCTTCCAAAAGGAAATTTGAGTTCGCAAATATGCTATTTTTTAATCGTTTTGCCAAGAAATCCGTATCTCCTCCTGTTAAAATAACTGTTAAATCTTCATATATTTCATGATATTCACCAATTATTCCGTCTACCTCTTTTAAAACACCATTAATCACACCTGAGTGAATTGACTGAGATGTTGAATCACCAATGATACCCTCAGGATATTCGGCTTCTAATAACGGTAAATTGGCAGTCAAATTATGTAATGCATGGTATCTTAACCTAATCCCAGGTGAAATAGCTCCTCCCAAGTAATGATTTTTTTTGTTGATGAAATCATAGGTAATACATGTCCCTGCATCAATTATCAAAACATTGTTTTTGGAGAATTTATCGACTGAACCACTTACAAGGGCAATTCTGTCAACACCTAGCGTTTTAGGCGTACTATATTTATTTTTGAAAGGAAGCTTTGTTTTGGAAGTAAGCTTAACTAAATCAATATGTTTATCAACAATTTTTATTATCTCTTGGTCTTCCTTTCCAACCGTAGAAACAATCCCCTTCTTAAGTTGCGGATAGTCTCTAATAATTTTTTTTACATTCTTAAGTCCAAGTTCATGAGTAATAGATTGCTTAAAAACGAGCTCGCCTTTCGCAAAAACTGCAAATTTTATAAAGGTATTACCAACATCTATGATAAGGTTCATGCTACTACTAAAAGCGGTAAATTTACAAAAGCATTTTTTTATAATATTCTTTTTGGGAATAATAAAAATGCGGCTATATTTGCACCCGCATTCATGCTAATGGTGCCTTAGCTCAGTTGGTAGAGCAATGGACTGAAAATCCATGTGTCCCTGGTTCGATTCCTGGAGGCACCACATTAAAATCCCGAACTTATGTTCGGGATTTTTTGTTTTAACTATAGAACATTTTTTATACATTATCCATTCTAAAAGCATTGACAAATATTACGTTGGGGAAAGCTCTGATGTGAAGCAAAGACTTGTTATGCATAATGAACATCACTTCAAGAGAAACTTTACCAAAGCTGCTTCAGATTGGAAACTCCAATTGAAATATTCTTGCAAATCTAAAAAGGATGCTCAATTCTTAGAATTATTCATCAAACGAATGAAGAGCAAGAAATTCATCATCAAAATAATTGAAAACCCCGCTATTCTCAGAGATATTCTAGAAAAAAGCAAATAAAACCTGGTTCCCCCGAAGCTTCGGGGCTGGAGGCACCACATTAAAATCCTGAACATACGTTCAGGATTTTTTGTTTAATAGAATTTCTATTTCTTTTTATCTAAAGAATAAAATTATCGCTCCCATAGCCGTAACAAACAATAT
>CALDUJ010000108.1 GCA_937923735.1 uncultured Flavobacteriaceae bacterium
ATGAAAAATGGTAAATTTGAACTTTCTAAAAAACAACACTAATTAACGCCTAATGATTCACTTCTTCGGAAACCAAAACAGTAAAGTTTTTGCTGTTCAAGCAACAAAAGAATTATCAACTGAAACCATCTCAAAACTCACTTGGCTTTTTGCTAATCAACCAAAAATAAACGCAGCGTCCTTAGACGCTTTTTTTATTGGTCCGAGAGCTGCAATGATTACACCATGGAGTACTAATGCTGTAGAGATTACGCAAAACATGGGAATTGAAGGAATCATTAGAATCGAAGAATTTAAGTCGGTTTCAAAAGATTTCAAAGATTTTGACCCCATGATTTCTGAAAAATTTGAAGGTTTAAATCAAGAGTCATTTACGATTAACATACAACCTGAAGCGATACTTAATATTGAAGACATTGCAGCTTACAATCAACAGGAAGGATTAGCTCTAAATGATGAGGAAATTGACTACTTAGAAGGCGTTTCAAAAAAAATAGGGAGACCTTTAACAGACTCTGAAGTATTTGGCTTCTCTCAAGTAAATTCTGAGCATTGTCGACATAAAATATTTAACGGAACATTTGTTATTGATGGTGAAGAGAAACCAACATCCCTATTTAAATTAATTAAAGAAACCTCAAAGCAAAACCCTAACGACATAGTTTCGGCTTACAAAGACAATGTTGCGTTTATTAAAGGTCCCAAAGTCGAGCAATTTGCTCCAAAACGTGCTGATGTTCCAGATTATTATACAACACAAGACTATGAGTCTGTTATCTCACTAAAAGCAGAAACACATAATTTCCCTACAACTGTAGAGCCCTTTAATGGTGCTGCAACAGGCTCAGGTGGCGAAATACGAGATAGACTAGCTGGAGGAAAAGGCTCGTTACCATTAGCAGGAACTGCCGTCTACATGACATCCTATTCACGTTTAGAAGAAAGTCGTCCGTGGGAACAAAAAATGGAAGCACGTCCTTGGTTATATCAAACACCAATGGATATTCTAATAAAGGCATCCAATGGTGCTTCAGATTTTGGAAATAAATTTGGTCAACCATTAATTTGCGGTTCTGTATTAACTTTTGAGCACGAAGAAGACGCTAGAAAAATTGGTTTTGACAAAGTAATAATGCAAGCTGGCGGTATCGGTTATGGTAAAGCGAATCAAGCATTAAAAGACACTCCTAAAGAAGGTGATAAAATAGTTATTCTGGGTGGGGAAAATTATAGAATTGGTATGGGAGGTGCTGCTGTGTCCTCTGCAGATACAGGTGAATTCTCTTCTGGTATCGAATTGAATGCTGTACAGCGATCTAACCCAGAAATGCAAAAACGTGCTGCCAATGCTGTAAGAGGTATGGTAGAAAGTGATGAGAATTATATTGTTTCAATCCATGATCATGGTGCTGGTGGGCATTTAAATTGCTTGTCTGAATTGGTTGAAGATACTGGCGGGCATATCAACTTAGATAAACTTCCAGTTGGTGACCCTACACTTTCCGCTAAAGAAATTATTGGTAACGAATCTCAAGAACGCATGGGGCTTGTTATTTCAGAAAAACATATTAAGGCGCTAGATAAAATTGCAGAACGCGAACGTTCTCCAATGTACACGGTTGGAGATGTTACCGGTAATAATCGTTTTACGTTCCAATCCCAATCCAAAGGAGATAAACCCATGGATTTAGCTTTGGAGGACATGTTTGGGAGTTCACCAAAAACTGTCATGACCGATAACACGGTTGATAGGAATTATGAGAGCCTATCTTACAATTCAGATAATTTTCATGATTACCTGGAGCAGGTTTTACAACTAGAGGCTGTAGCCTGTAAAGATTGGTTAACAAATAAAGTAGACCGTTGCGTTGGTGGCAAAGTAGCCAAACAACAATGTACTGGATCACTACAATTACCTTTAAATAATTGTGGCGTTATGGCTCTAGACTATAAGGGCAAAGAAGGCATAGCCACCTCAGTTGGTCACTCACCTATATCTGGATTAATAGACCCAAAAGCGGGAAGTAAAAATGCGATTGCCGAAGCACTAACCAATATTGTATGGGCGCCATTAAAAGACGGACTCAAATCGGTGTCTCTATCAGCAAACTGGATGTGGCCATGTAAAAACGAAGGTGAAGATGCGCGTTTATATGAAGCTGTGGAAGCTATTTCTGATTTTGCAATCGATTTAGGAATCAATGTCCCAACGGGGAAAGATTCCCTTTCCATGAAGCAA
This sequence comes from uncultured Flavobacteriaceae bacterium, assembly GCA_937923735.1. Classification (GTDB taxonomy): domain Bacteria; phylum Bacteroidota; class Bacteroidia; order Flavobacteriales; family Flavobacteriaceae; genus JABABD01. The sequence continues at coordinate 2,240 of CALDUJ010000108.1, forward strand.
AAATACCCTAACGAAGAGGTTATTTCTCCTGGAACCGTTGTTATATCAGCTGCTGCAAATTGTAATGATGTTAGTAAAGTCGTAGAACCTGTTTTCAAGAAAACGGGGGGCAGTATTTATTATACAAACCTATCACAAGACGATTTTAAATTAGGTGGAAGCTCGTTTGCGCAAGTATTAAACAAAATTGGTAGCGAAACTCCAACAATTCAGAATTCTAAACAATTCAAAACAATTTTCAATACACTTCAAGAGTTAATTAAAAACGATAAAATTGTTGCTGGGCATGATGTAGCTTCTGGTGGCTTGATTACGACACTTCTTGAAATGTGTTTTGCGGATAATAGCCTTGGAGCTGAATTGGATTTGACCAGTATTTCTGAAAATGACTCTATAAAATTATTATTCTCTGAAAATGCCGGAATCGTATTTCAAACCGCAGACGATTCAGTTGAAGAGCTATTATCAGATGCCAATATTGAGTTCTTCAATATCGGAAAAGTAACAGAAAGTGATGTCTTAAGTATTATAAATCACAAAGACGTATTTACACTTACGGTTTCAAGATTGAGAGATGTTTGGTATAAAACATCATACTTACTAGACCAAAAACAAACCGCAAATAATCTTGCTAAAGACCGATTTGATAATTATAAAAATCAACCACTTCAATACACATTCCCGAAACACTTTACTGGAAAGCTGCCTATCAAACCATCAAATAGACCAAAAGCTGCCATCCTTCGCGAAAAAGGTTCTAATTCTGAACGTGAAATGGCAAATGCCATGTACTTAGCAGGTTTTGATGTAAAGGATGTACACATGACCGATTTAATTTCTGGTCGCGAGGATTTAAAAGACATTCAGTTTTTAGGAGCTGTAGGTGGTTTTAGTAACTCAGACGTTTTAGGCTCTGCTAAAGGTTGGGCAGGCGCTATTAAATACAACGAAAAGGCGAATAAGGTCATTAACGATTTCTTTAACCGAGAAGACACTTTATCTGTTGGTATTTGTAATGGGTGTCAGTTATGGATGGAGTTAGACCTTATTAATCCAGAACATGAAGTTCACGGAAAAATGACGTATAACGACTCAAACAAACATGAAAGTTCGTTTACATCTGTTAAAATTGCGGAGAACAATTCTGTAATGCTTTCAACTTTAGCGGGAACAACTTTAGGGGTTTGGATTAGCCATGGTGAAGGGAAGTTTGATTTGCCATACTCAGAAGAAAAATATCAAATCGTCGCTAAATATGGTTACGAAGGCTATCCGCATAATCCAAACGGTTCTGACTTTAATACAGCCATGATGTGTGACAAAACAGGTCGTCATTTAGTAACCATGCCGCATATTGAGCGTTCTACGTTTCAATGGAATTGGGCCAACTACCCAGAAGGCAGAAAAGACGAGGTATCACCTTGGTTAGAAGCTTTTGTGAACGCCAGAAAATGGCTAGAAAATAAAGCCTAAAATACATTTAATCGTATTTTTTAATCGCTTCATCGGTTTTTATGATTGTTTTTTATATATTAGCACTCCCAAATTTTACTGAAAATGAAAAAAAACCTACTCATTGTAGCATTAATAGCTATAGTCGGCGTTACTTATGCGCAAGAAGCTCAACAAAAATACCACAGAGCAAAAATTTATTATAATAGCCAAGACGATATAGTTAGGCTTGCAGAAGCAGGCATTGCCATAGATCATGCGCAACACAAAAAAAATACATTTCTAATTTCCGATTTTTCTGATGACGAGATTCTTAAGGCTAAGAGTCTTGGTTTTCAAACTGATATTTTGATTGATGACGTAGAAAATTTTTACAAAAATCAATATCTCAATCCTTCAACTCTTGAAGAATCTAGCCAAAGAAACGCAACTTGTACAACTGGAGGATCAGGAACTGGTATTATAGACTATCCTACACCTGCAAATTTCGACGTTCAAGCTAGTAATGATTTTGGCGGCTTTTATACTTACTCCGAGATTTTGCAAGAGTTAGATGATATGCGTACTGCGTATGCTTCGTTGATAACAGCAAAAGATGATATCAAAGATGCAGGAAACGCATCTATATTAACACATGAAAACAGAGGTATACAATGGGTAAAAATATCCAATAATGCAGATACTGACGAATCGGCAACAGAACCAGGTGTTTTGTATACAGCTATTCATCACGCCAGAGAGGTTCCGTCTGTACAACAACTCATATTTTACATGTGGTACTTGTTAGAAAATTATGGTACGGACGAAGAGGTTACTGCTTTATTAGATAATACTGAATTGTTTTTTATTCCAGTTGTTAACCCAGATGGTTATGTTTACAATGAAACTACAAATCCTACTGGAGGTGGAAACTGGAGAAAAAATAGAAGAAACAACGGTGGTGGGTCTTACGGTGTAGATAATAACCGAAATTACCCAAGACTTGACGATTCTGGGAATGTAACATTTGGTGGTATTGGTGCTTCAACGAGTCCAAGTTCAGACACTTATAGAGGTCCATCTGCACTTTCTGAACCAGAAAATCAAGCAGTAGCTCGATTTATCGAAGAACACACAGTAATAAATGCGCTTAATGCGCACTCTTCGGGAGAATGGTTATTATTCCCTTTTGGATATGATTTTAACAAGCCAACTCCAGACAATGCTTCTTATGTAGCCAACTCTGCATGGATGGCATCTCAAAACGATTATGAAGATATTATATCCTCAGGTCTATACCCAGCCGCTGGAGATAGCGACGATTTTATGTATGGTGTTACATCTAGTGTTGCTGGTGGACATAATCATGAAAAAGTATTTGCCATGACACCAGAAATAGCAACATCTTTCTGGCCAGCAACGGCATTAATAGAAAGTATTTGTAAAGAAATGATGTTTACGAATTTAAAAGCTGCTCGTATGGCGCATAATTATGCAGAAACCACTAATGATTCCGGTCAATTTATCGAAACATTGGCAAGTACTGCAGATTATACTATTGAGCGTTATGGATGGGTAGGCGATGGTAATTTTACTGTAAGCATAGAACCTATTAGTAGTAATATTACATCTGTAGGAAGCTCTGTAAGCGTAAATTCGCTTGCTTTCTTTAATACAAGTAGCGGTAGTATTGCAATTAATCTAAATCCATCTACCGCTTCAGGTGAAACCGTTGAGTACAACATCGTGGTTAATAATGGCACTTTTGATTATAAAACAACAGTAGAGAGAATTTATGGAACCATGGAACAGGAATTTACCGATAATGGCGACAATACAACAACCAACTGGACAAATACTGGTTGGGGCACTACAACAACTGAATTTAACTCAAGCAATAGTTCTATTACAGATTCTCCCGGAGGCAACTATTCAAATAATGAAAATAAGACTATTAGAATTACCAATGGAGTCGATTTAACCAATGCTATTTCTGCTAATCTCACATTCTTTGCAAAATGGGATATCGAAAATAATTGGGACTACGTTCAAATTGAAGTCTCTATTGATGGCGGTGACAACTGGATACCACAATGTGGAAATTTCACAAATAGTGGAAGTACAAACTCAGGACAGCCTACTGGAGAACCCTTATACGATAATACTCAAAGTTCATGGGTTGAAGAAACGATTGATTTAAGTGATTATCTTGATGAAACTATTTTGATTCAGTTTCAATTTTCAAGTGATACTGCCGTACAAGCTGATGGTTTTTATTTTGATGATGTATCAATCAATGCCTTATTTAATAACACATTGGAAAATGAAGAATTTATTACTCAAAATTTTAATGTTCATCCTAATCCAGTTTCAGATATATTAACAATTCAAACAATAGTAGATTCTTACTCAATTATTATTCATAATACTCAGGGTCTGGAAATTTTAAGGCAAGAAAATAATAGTGGAAATACTGAAATAAACTATTCAAAGTTATCTAGCGGAGTTTATCTCATGGACATACAATCTGAAAATGGAACAAAGACCTTAAAAGTCATAAAACAATAACTAAAATAGTATTTGGATTAACTAAAAAAAGCTCTTTTACAAGAGCTTTTTTTATTCCTTTACCAAACGCTTTTATCAAAGTTTAAGGAGTAAAGTTTTAATTAGATTTAGCATCTATCGAAAATTCTTACACATTTTAATTAATTTGTAGTAATTTAATGATTCATAATCACACTGCATGAATCTTACGTATTTTGACACTACTGGTGTTGAACATTTAGTCGAAGAATTCTTTGAGCTATTCTTCGATGAAAATAGTGTTCCTTTTCAATCAACCATACTTCCTTTAGGGCTTGCGAGTATGAACTATAATTTTGAACATAAACATATTGCTGTAATAGGAACTACTAAAATACCACTTAGTGGTATTATGCTTACAGGTCAGTTTAATAGTCCTTATGAATGGGTTGTTGGGAAAAAAGGGCGTTCATTTGGCATGAGTTTTCATCCAACAGCATTGTATAAATTATTTAATACTGATATTTCAAGGTTTGAGAATAAACATATACCCCTTAAAGACGCAAACAAAGTATTTTATGATAAAATACACCCAATACTTGAGGCTTATGAGAATCCTGAAACTACTATTAAAAAAATTAGTGAAATCATAAAAGAAATCTCTTTAACTGTAAACAAGAACACTGATCTTATAGATAATGCTATTGAATTAATCAGATTAAAAGAAGGACTACTATCAATCGAAGATATTCTAAACAAAATCAAGATTTCTCAAAAATCTCTAGAAATACAATTCAAAAAAATTGTAGGTCTAACACCCGGAAAGTATGTGAGGTTATATCGCTTTTTAAAACTTATGCGTAGCTATGAAGAGAAGAAAATTAGTTTACAGGATTTAATTCACATGTACAACTATTACGACAGATCACACTTTAGTAAAGACTTTAAACTTTTTATGAATAAAACCCCGAAATCACATTTCAGCAAAGATTATCCACTTATTAAAGAAATACTAAAAAAGTAGTTCTACGATTATTTACAATGTTCCTCTTTTAATAGTGATTATTTTTATAGTGATTAATCGCTGCTCATTTTTATATTTATTTGGTTATTAAAGGGATTCTAATAAATAGTTAGTATAACTAAGCATTATGATAGCGTTTAATTAAACTATCAATTATTTGTTAAGAGCCATCAGTTGATGGCTCTTTTTTATTGAACATGTTTTCAAAACCCTTTTTATTTCCTAATTTGCAGTTCCGCTAATTAGATAGACTTCATGACAGAGATAACAAGACTTTTTGACTTCCCATATTATCAATTGGAAAAGCACAATTTAGAGGAAGCGCTAGTAACTAAGTATGATGGTGAATGGAACGCTACGTCTACAAAAGAATATTTAGATAAAGCTAATGCTGTGAGTCGTGCTCTTTTAAAAATGGGCATAAACAAGAATGATAAGATAGCTATAATTTCTACTACCAACAGAACAGAGTGGAACATCATGGACATAGGCATTTTACAAGTAGGTGCTCAAAACATTCCTATTTACCCTACCATTTGTGCTGAAGATTATGAATATGTATTAAATCATAGTGAATCTATTTATTGTTTTGTATCAGACCAAGAAGTTTACGATAAAGTCAAGAAAGTTCAAGGAAACACGCAATTAAAGGAAGTATATTCCTTTAACCACATTGATGGTTGTAAACATTATTCTGAATTATTTGAACTAGGAAAGGACGATTCTACCCAATCCGAAGTAGAAGCTAGAAAAGATGCCGTTCTCCCCTCTGATTTAGCAACCATAATTTATACCTCGGGAACCACAGGAAAACCTAAAGGTGTAATGCTTACGCATAATAACATAACTAGTAATGCATTAGATGCTTCACATCGTCTACCTCCTATTGGCAAAGGGACTAAAGTGCTAAGCTTCTTACCTATCTGTCATATTTTTGAACGCGTCCTTATATACATATATCAATATGCTGGAACTACAGTCTATTTCGCTGAAGGAATTGATAAGATTGGAGATAACGCAAAAGAAATTAAACCAAACTTAATGAGTGTTGTACCTCGTTTACTTGAAAAAGTATTCGATAAAATTATGGCTAAAGCAGAAGATTTGTCAGGTATAAAGAAAGGATTATTTCATTGGGCCGTAAAACTAGGTGAAGAATGGGAACCATACGGAAAGAATGGCTCATGGTATGAGTTTAAACTCAAAATAGCCAATAAACTCATTTTTAGTAAATGGCGTGAAGCATTAGGTGGAGAGTTACAAACAATGGTATCTGGTAGCGCAGCGTTGCAGCCCAGACTATCAAGAATATTCTCTGCGGGAGGCATGAAAGTTATGCAAGGTTATGGATTAACCGAAACTTCCCCTGTAGTTTCTGTAGAAATGTATGCGAATAATCTTTTTAAAATTGGTACAGTTGGGAAACCAATTGATAGTGTTGAAGTGAAAATTGCTGAAGATGGGGAAATCCTAATCAAGGGTCCTAATGTAATGAAAGGATATTATAAAGACGAGGAGAAAACGGCAAGTGTGATGTCAGGCGACTATTTTCATACAGGAGATAAAGGAGAACTTGACGAAGATGGCTTCTTAAAAATCACGGGGCGTAAAAAAGAAATGTTCAAAACTTCTGGTGGAAAGTATGTCATCCCAACTTTATTGGAAAATCAATTAAAACAATCCCGTTTTATAGAGCAAGTTATGGTAGTTGGTGAGGGAGAGAAAATGCCTGCAGCCTTAATACAACCAAATTTTGAGTTTATAGAAGACTGGATTGACCGCAAAGAAAAAAATGTTGGTAAGACTGGAGAAGAGATAGCCAATTCTGAAATCATTCAAAAACGTATACAACGCGAGGTGGACAAATGCAATCAGCACTTCGGTAAATGGGAACAAATTAAACGTTTCGAGCTAACTCCTGATATTTGGAGTATTGACGGTGGACACCTTACGCCCACCATGAAAATGAAGCGTTCAGTGATAAAAGATATCTACATAGACCTGTACAACAAGATTTACGAACGCTAAAATTCATTCGCTATAGTATTTAATATAGTAGTTGAAAAGGTATATTTATTATGCATGCATAATTTTTAATAATTTACTATGCATGCATAGTATTTTTTAGTATATTTGGACTTCAAAATTTCTTTTATGAAGGACAAAACCATCGATTACGTATTGAGAACCACCTGGTTAGCAGTCAATAAAATGTATAATGAGGAAGCTGCTCAATTCGAAACCACCATGGCCACAGGCTTTGCTTTATTGAGTATAGATCCAGACGAAGGAACACCATCGACGGCACTTGGCCCTAAAATGGGAATGGAAGCGACTAGCCTTTCCCGCACACTTAAGACTATGGAAGAAAAAGGATTAATTGAGCGTAAACCGAATCCTGATGATGGTCGAGGTGTCCTTATTCATTTAACTGAATTTGGTCGTGAAAAAAGAGATTACTCAAAAGAGAAAGTACTCACTTTCAATAACGCGATTAGAGAAAACATATCAGATGAAAAACTCAGTCATTTCTATGAAGTGACAGAGTTAATAAATGACATGGTATCAAACAAAAAAATATACAATCAAAAAGAACACATTTTAAAATAAGATGAGTAAACGAAGAATTAAAAAGATAGCCATTATTGGTTCTGGTATTATGGGAAGCGGTATTGCTTGTCATTTTGCCAATATAGGTGTAGATGTTTTATTACTGGATATTATACCTAGAGAACTTAATGATAAAGAAAAAGCCAAAGGTTTAACCTTAGAAGACAAAGTAGTTAGAAACAGGTTGGTCAATGATGCTTTAATAGCGTCTATAAAATCAAAACCAGCACCACTATATCATCAGTCATTCAAGAACAGAATTACAACAGGAAATCTAGAAGATGATATAGCCAAGGTTAAAGATGTTGATTGGATAATGGAAGTTGTTGTAGAAAGATTAGATATCAAACAACAAGTCTTTGAAAAATTAGAAAAGTACAGAACTCCAGGAACATTAATTACATCGAACACTTCTGGTATTCCTATCAAGTTTATGAGTGAAGGCCGTTCTGAAGATTTTCAAAAGCATTTTTGTGGAACACACTTCTTTAATCCTGCTCGATATCTAAAATTGTTCGAAATCATTCCTGGACCTAAAACAGAGGCTTCAGTTTTAGAATTCTTAAATGGATATGGTGAACAATTCTTAGGTAAAACATCGGTACTTGCTAAAGATACTCCTGCATTTATAGGAAATAGAATCGGAATTTTCAGTATTCAGAGTTTATTTCATGCTGTTAAAGATTTAGATTTAACGATTGAAGAGGTCGATAAATTATCCGGTCCTGTAATAGGTCGCCCTAAATCCGCAACCTTTAGAACAGTTGATGTTGTTGGATTAGACACTCTAGTTCATGTGGCAAATGGTATCAGAGAAAATTGCCCTAATGATGAGCGTCTAGAACTCTTCCAATTACCAGATTTCATCAATACTATGATGGAGAACAAATGGTTAGGTAGCAAAACAGGACAGGGTTTTTACAAGAAAACCGTACCAGCTGAAGGTAAAAAAGAAATCTTATCTCTCGACTTAAATACATTAGAATATCGCTCTGCAAAAAAAGCAAAATTTGCAACCTTAGAATTAACCAAAACGGTAGACAAAGTTGTAGATCGTTTTAAAATATTAGTTAAGGGAAAAGATAAGGCAGGTGAGTTCTACAGAAAGAGTTTCGCAGCCTTATTTGCTTATGTTTCAAATAGAATTCCAGAAATTACTGATGACCTATACAAAATTGATGATGCCATGAAAGCTGGCTTTGGATGGGAACATGGTCCTTTCCAGATTTGGGACGCTATTGGTGTAGAAAAAGGAATAGAAATGATACGCTCAGAAGGCTTAGAGCCAAATGCTTGGGTAAATGATATGTTAGCATCCGGAAGTCAATCTTTCTACTCAGTAAAGGATGGCGCAACATATGCCTATGATATTCCTAAGAAATCACAAGAAAAAATTCCTGGACAAGACAGTTTTATCATATTAGATAATATCAGAAAAACATCCGAAGTATTTAAAAATTCAGGTGTTGTTGTTGAAGATTTAGGAGATGGTATTCTTAATGTGGAATTCCAATCTAAAATGAATACTATTGGCGGTGATGTGCTTGCTGGACTAAACAAAGCCATTGATATCGCAGAAAAAGACTTTGCAGGATTAGTTGTTGGTAATCAAGCAGCAAATTTCTCTGTTGGAGCAAACATCGGGATGATTTTTATGATGGCAGCCGAGCAAGAATATGACGAGTTGAATATGGCTATCAAATATTTCCAAGATAGCATGATGCGTATGCGTTATTCCTCGATTCCAACTATTGCTGCACCTCATGGTATGGCACTTGGTGGAGGTTGTGAGTTATCTATGCATGCAGATAAAGTAGTAGCTGCAGCTGAAACATACATCGGGCTTGTGGAGTTTGGCGTTGGTGTGATTCCAGGTGGTGGCGGTTCTAAAGAAATGGCTTTAAGAGCATCAGATACCTTCAAAAAAGGAGACGTACAATTAAATACACTTCAAGAATATTTCTTGACAATTGGAATGGCAAAAGTAGCAACATCTGCTTATGAAGCGTATGACTTAGGAATCCTTCAAAAAGGAAAAGATATAGTGGTTGTTAATAAAGACCGTCAGATTGCTACAGCAAAAGCTCATGCCAAATTAATGGCGGATATGGGATATACACAACCTGTAAAACGAAAAGACGTAAAAGTTCTTGGTAAACAAGCTTTAAGTATGTTTCTAGTAGGTACGGATTCTATGGAAGCAAGTCATTATATCAGTGAGCATGATAAGAAAATCGCCAACAAGCTGGCCTATGTTATGGCGGGCGGGGATTTATCGGAGCCAACTATGGTTACTGAACAATACCTATTGGATTTAGAACGTGAAGCCTTCTTAAGCTTATGTACCGAACGTAAGACTTTGGAAAGAATTCAGCACATGTTAACCAAAGGAAAACCGCTTAGAAATTAGAAGCTAGACAACTAGAATCTAGATTATAGACTATGGGACGACATAATTTCAAAAAATTAAAAGTTTGGCAAGATGGGATTTCTCTTGTGAGAGATAATTACAGATTAACTAGAACTTTTCCTGATTTTGAAAGATATAATCTAATTAGTCAAATGAACAGATGCGCAGTTTCTATCCCTTCCAATATTTCTGAAGGTTCTAGTAAAAGTACGGATAGACATTTTAAGAAATATCTTGAAAATAGTCTTGGTTCAGCTTTTGAATGGGAAACACAACTAATTGTTTCTTATAATGAAGAATATTTAGATAAAAATAAATTCGAAGAATTAGAAAATAAAATATTACAAATTCAAAAAATGTTAGGAAAGTTTATTGATAATCTTGGAGATTAAAAATGGACAACTAAAATCTAGATTTCTGGAGATTAGACTAAAAAATAAATTATAGACAAAGAGAATAAGTCTATTTTCTAGCCATCTAGATTCTAGACTCTCATTTTCAAAACAACAATAAGGACTATGAGCAAACAAGCATATATAGTAAAAGCATACAGAACAGCAGTCGGTAAGGCACCAAAAGGTGTATTCCGATTTAAAAGAACAGATGAATTGGCAGCAGAAACCATCAAATATATGATGAAAGAATTGCCAGACCTAGACCCAAAACGTATCGACGATGTTATCGTTGGTAACGCTATGCCAGAGGGTTCTCAAGGACTTAATATGGCGCGTTTAATCTCTTTAATGGGATTGGAAGTTATTGATGTTCCTGGAGTAACTGTCAATCGTTTTTGCTCTTCTGGAGTAGAGACTATTGGTATGGCTACTGCAAAGATTCAAGCTGGAATGGCAGATTGTATTATTGCAGGTGGAGCAGAAAGCATGAGTAGTGTGCCAATGACTGGTTTTAAACCAGAACTAAATTACGACGCTATTGTAAAAGCAGGTCACGAAGATTACTACTGGGGAATGGGAAACACAGCGGAAGCAGTTGCTAACCAATTCAAAGTATCTCGTGAGGATCAGGATGAGTTTGCATACAATTCGCATATGAAGGCTTTAAAGGCACAAGCCGAAGATCGCTTTCAAGACCAAATTGTACCAATTGAAGTAGAACAAACCTATGTTGATGCCAACGGTAAGAAAGCTACAAAATCGTATACAGTAACAAAAGACGAAGGTCCAAGAAAAGGCACTAACAAAGAAGCATTAGCAAAACTTAGAGCTGTATTTGCTCAAGGTGGAAGTGTTACTGCTGGTAACTCATCACAAATGAGTGATGGAGCAGCTTTTGTAATGGTTATGAGTGAAGATATGGTAAAAGAACTAAACCTTGAACCTGTTGCGCGAATGGTAAACTATGCTGCTGCTGGTGTGGAACCACGAATTATGGGAATTGGCCCTGTAAAAGCCATTCCTAAGGCCTTAAAACAAGCCGGTTTAAAACAAGACGATTTATCGCTTATCGAATTGAATGAAGCTTTTGCTTCTCAATCTTTAGCTGTGATTAGAGAATTAGATTTAAACCCAGATATTATTAATGTAAATGGAGGAGCCATCGCATTAGGGCATCCTCTAGGGTGCACTGGAGCAAAGCTATCTGTACAATTATTTGACGAAATGCGTAAACGAGATATGAAGGGTAAATATGGTGCAGTTACTATGTGTGTTGGTACTGGTCAAGGTGCATGCGGATTATTCGAATTTTTAAATTAAAAGAACTTAATACAATTATATACAAATGGAAACAACTGAAAAAGACATCCTACGTGGAGGTCAGTTCCTAGTAAAAGAAACGAACTGTGAAGATATATTCACACCTGAAGATTTTTCTGAAGAGCAAAACATGATGAAAGATGCGGTTATGGAATTTAATGACCGTGAAATTATACCACATAAAGACCGCTTTGAAGCTAAAGACTACGCCCTTACGGAAGAAGTTATGGTTAAAGCTGGTCAGCTTGGATTTTTAGGCGTTGCTGTTCCTGAAGCCTATGGCGGATTAGGAATGGGGTTTGTATCTACTTGTTTGACCTGTGATTATATTTCATCTGGGACTGGTTCTTTTAGTACGGCTTTTGGTGCGCACACGGGAATTGGTACAATGCCGATTACTTTATATGGAACAGAGGAGCAAAAAAAGAAATATGTGCCGAAATTAGCAACTGGCGAATGGTTTGGAGCTTATTGTTTAACAGAACCAGGTGCTGGCTCTGATGCAAATTCGGGAAAAACAACAGCTGAATTATCTGCAGATGGGAAATCTTATAAAATCAATGGTCAAAAAATGTGGATTTCCAATGCAGGGTTCTGTAGTTTGATGATTGTTTTTGCGCGTATTGAAGATGATAAAAACATCACTGGTTTTATAGTAGAATATGATGGAGACAATCCAAACGGCATTACGCTTGGTGAAGAGGAACATAAATTAGGTATTCGAGCAAGTTCTACACGTCAGGTATTTTTTAACGATACGGTAGTTCCTGTTGAAAATATGTTAGCGGGTCGTGGCGAAGGCTTTAAAATTGCCATGAACGCGCTTAATGTTGGTCGAATTAAATTGGCTGCAGCTTGTTTAGATTCTCAACGTAGGATTTTAAGCACTGCTGTAAATTATGCAAATGAGCGTAAACAATTTAAAACACCTATTTCAGAATTTGGTGCTATCAAAGTAAAATTAGCAGAAATGGCAACTAGCGCTTATGCTGGAGAATCTGCAACCTATAGAGCTGCAAAAAATATTGAGGATAGAATTTCTATAAGAGTAGCTGCCGGAAATACACATCAAGAAGCCGAATTAAAAGGTGTTGAAGAATATGCAATCGAATGTTCAATATTAAAAGTTGCTGTATCAGAAGATGTGCAAAATTGTGCAGATGAAGGCATTCAGATTTTTGGTGGTATGGGATTCTCTGAAGAAACACCTATGGAAGCAGCATGGAGAGATGCTCGTATTGCCCGTATCTATGAGGGTACTAACGAAATTAATAGAATGTTAGCCGTTGGGATGCTAGTGAAGAAAGCTATGAAAGGGCATGTTGATTTGCTGGGTCCTGCACAAGCTGTGCAGGAAGAATTAATGGGAATTCCTTCTTTTGAAACACCTGACTATTCTGAATTATTTTCAGAAGAAAAGGAAATGATTAAAAAGTTAAAAAAGACATTCTTAATGGTTGCTGGTGGAGCGGTTCAAAAATATGGTCCACAACTAGAAGATCATCAACAATTACTTATCGCAGCCGCGGATATCTTGATAGAAATCTATATGGCAGAATCTGCTATCCTACGAACAGAAAAGAATGTAAAGCGTTTTGGTGAAGAAGCTCAATCTGCTCAGATAGCAATGGCTAAACTTTACCTATATCATGCTGTAGATATTGTTGAGGAAAAAGGAAAAGAGAGTATTATTTCTTTTGCTGAAGGCGACGAACAACGTATGATGCTTATGGGGCTAAAACGTTTTACAAAGTATCAAAATTATCCAGACATTGTTGACTTACGTAAGGAAGTCGCTGAAAAAGTTAAAGCAGAAAACAAATACTGCTTTTAGGAATAAACTAGGTTAGACGTAACTTAAATTAAAACCCTGTCAATAGTAAGATATTGCCGGGGTTTTCTGTTTGCATTTATTCCTCTATAGGATAGGTTTTTAAGTAACTTCCTGGATACCCATAAATGGACAATCCTTCTATATTTACTTGAATCTCATTAGCATTATCTGAGTTAAAAAATTCAACCTTAGCTCTACCATTGGAATCCGTTATAATTGATGGTTTCCAAAACAAAGTAGACCTAGTATCTTTTTTTCTAGTTGTTTTCTTTACATTATATTTAGGTGAATAAAATTCTTTTGTAACAGAATATCCATTAATTGTATGAGATGGTAGCTCAATTCTATCTTTGCCCCTTACTCTTCCTACTTTAGAATAAAAAAGAATAACACCATTTGCTCCTCTTACGCCATATATTGCTGCACTAGGCCCTTTTAAAACTTCTATCCTTTCTATATCATAAACTGTAAGATTAAGTACCCTTGGCGGAATAGAAGTACTTCTACTCATCATGAGACCTCTGGTTGGCTCTGCATTTTCAGACCCAGAAGGAGAGCTCGTCCCCGAAGGAGCTGGATTAGAAACATCTATATCTGTATCTTCATTAACTACTGGAATACCATCTATAATATATAAAGGGGCTCCAGCATTCCGTATGGACAATTCGTTTCCAACAACTGTAACTCCAGCGACTCCCATGAGCAAATCTTGAATTCTTTGTTCATGTCTATTTTCTGTATAAATAGTCTTATCGGGTTCAACGCCATAATTAGATGGGGTTGCCTGTTCAATTTCTTTTTTTCTTCTAAGTTTACTCTCCACAATAACTTCGTCCAATTTCACACGAGTACTATCAGGCGCAAAAAATATATCAGAATCAAGATTGGGTATGTATTTTTTATCTTGTTGAGTTAGTTCCACTATTTTATTGGTTTTTACAATAAAACTCGAATTATTATTGACAGAATTTTTATTCGATGCAATATCAATGTTAGGATTAGATTCAGGTATCAATCCATAGTCATCAAAGGGAATCACTTTTGCTGTTTCCAATACGTTTCTATTTTCATCAAGTACATTAAAAACTAAGTCTACATCACCCGTCTGATTAATATCAGCTACAACCAAAAGACCATTATCATCCGTCTTTGCACTATACATCCTAATTTTATCTTTGGATTTTGCTACAACTTCTACATCGGTATTCTTAAGTTGATTATTGTGAGAATCCTTAACCCAACCTCTAAACACGATGCCTTCAGAAATTGAAAATTCTTTTGTGGTCAAAGCATTATTTCTATCGATTTTAAATTTTCTCCAACCATTGGCGAGCATGACAAGGTCTAATTTATGCTTAGTAGTTCTATTATTGTCTTTCAGTAATTCATATGGTTTCTCTATATGTCCTTTTAAATCAGATTCCATCAGAAAGCTTGTGTAAATATTTGAAGCGTTTTCATTCTTTTTTGCAACGTTTTTATCTGTAACCGAAAGTGATACATCTGCAATAGCAGGCTGACCATTGGGGTCTGTTACCAAAATATCCAAAGTAATTTTTTCTCTAGGCGCTAATTTGCTTTTATTAATTTTAGTAGCAATATTCAATTCATCCATATTATTTACAAATACTACTCTTTCACAAAATGGTACTCTTTCCTCATCTAATACTGTAATTGTTAAAACTCCACTTGGCAATCTGCTCTTGGAAATTTCGGCTTCAACAAAATCATTGCCGCCAAACTCAAACTTACCTTGGTAATATTTTCGATTCTCAATCTGACCAATAACATATACTGGTTTGTTTCTCAACTGTTTGTCAGCAAAAATTTTAACCATTACACTCCTTTCACTAAGATTGTTAACAGACATTACATAGCCCGAATTCTTTACATCAGGTAATAAAAAATGAGTGTTATCATCTAAAACTGCGGTGTATTTTTCACTTGATTTTGGTGTAAATGAGAAGTGTCCTATTCCGTTATAAACAGAGCTAAAATTGATGACGTGTTCTTTTTTAGAGTCAATTATTTTGCCTTTTATTTTCTTACCTAATCCATCATTGCCAATAGCTTTAAATGCTACTTTACTATTTAATCCCGCTACCAAATCACCCCCTTCTGGAAAAAAGCTAACTGATGTTAGATTATTTTCTAACTCATCAATATTTTTATCAGCTATATTACTTAATACTTTTATCGTTCTATCAAAAAAATAATCAGAATCATAATTCTTCATCCAAGGAGTATAAACTCTTAACTTATAAATACCAGAAGGTAAATCTCCTGGCAAAGTAACATTGCCAACTCCCCTACCATCAGATAATTTATTTTTCTGGGTTAATATTAACTTATTGCTGGCATCTAAAACGTCTATATGCAACATACTACTTGATAATGCTTTTTCAGAGTTTTCAGACATCATAGCATAGGCACTAAACCATATATTTTCACCTGAATAATAAACACCCTTATCGGTATGTAAATACACTTTTTCAATGGGATTACCAATATTATAAGCCTTAATTTCAGCTGATAGGCTTTTAATAAATGGGGCGTTTAATAAATCTTTTTGATTGAATGTAATTTGATTTCTGCTATTAATGTATATGGACTCGAATGCGTTATCTCTTTCAAATTGGTCGATAATATCATCTTCAATAGGCGTTCTTTTTATTATAGGGTTTTCTTCCCAAAATTCCTGATTGTACCCAATTTCATTTAGTTTCTCCCAATCGCTTTTACTTCTATCAAACTGCCTTCCAAGTCTCCTTTTCTCATTACTAGGATAATACTCAAAGAGTGTGAAATTAGATTGAGCAGACACTTTATTCCTAAAAAGACCATCTTTAAAATAATCAAACTCCTGATTTATATTTATATAATCTAAAACCATCCCTAGAGATTCATTTTCCTTAAAAACCATCTCATAGTCTAAGTGGTAGTTCTTCTTTTCGATATTGTTTTCCTTGAATTTCACTAAATCCAATCTATCATCATCTACAGAACTAACAATTTTCAGAACATCATGATTTTTTTTATGTATGTACACATCAGATTTAAATATAGGGTATTGATTACCTTTAGGGCTAAACCTTAACTGAGCAATATCACCGTTTTCTGATTTTATAGTTTTTATTAATATGACATTATAAAATGATTCGATTGACTGACTTAGAGGAAATATAAGGTCTTCGGTATCAGGCTGTAGAGACTTTATTATTCGTGTAAAAAGGGTAAAGTTCTTATTATTTATAGTCTCTTTTTTAAGAGCGTACCTTCCTTCAATTATTTCCCAATTTTCAACACCATTCAATGAATACCTGGTGTCAAAAATTATTTCAGCCAATTCAGAATAAACACTTCCATTTTTAGATTTTTGTCTGTAAAGCGCTTTACCGTATTTAAAATTTCTGATTTGTCTCTGGAGTTTTTCAAATGCCTTTTTAGCTAAATTAGTTGCGTATGCATCTTTAGTTATAGGTTTAGTTTTTGTTTCAATATATACTTCCTCCAGAATATTTAAAAGAGGGGTCATTTTTATAAGTAGTTCTTGATTTTCGCTTACAGTAATTTTTGTTGTTTCAAAACTCACATGCGAAAAAATTAGCGTAGAAGGTAGTTTATTCAACTTTATAACAAATTCACCTTCTTCATTGCTTGAGGTACCTTCAAATGTATTATTGATTACAACACTACAAAAAGGCACAATCTCTCCTGTTTTAGAATTTACTACTTTACCCTTGAGTTTAACACTAAATTCAGATTGAGACAGTGTTGTAAAACAAGACATCAAGAGAAAAAAGACAATAATTTTTTTCATAACAAATCTTTTGAGTGCTAGTTTTAGGATTATCCTTTTTATAAATATATTCAATACTAAGCTTAAAGCAGAACAAAAAACCTTAAAGTTTCTTAAATTTAGACTAACTTTTATCCTTATGAAATCATTTAGCTTTTTTTCCGTTCTATTGTGTTGTTTCATTCTAAATGCACAACAACCTAACACCGAAATATTCTTGTTTGACGCATCCTACGATTCCAGTGAACTCAAACTCTTGAATCCTAAAAATATTTCCAACAATGAAGGCTATGACAATCAACCTTCTTTTTTTAATGATAATGCTATTTTATTTTCTTCTACCAGAAATGGACAGACAGATATTGTAGAATATCGTGACAATTATGGTTCTAAAACTTGGCTTTGTTTTACTGAAGGTGGCGAATACACGCCTTTAAAAATTCCGAATTCTAAAAATGTATCTGCTGTCCGACTTGACAAAGATGGCAAACAACGACTATATGCTTACAATCTTAGGACTGCTGATAATTCTGAGCTTATTAAAGACCTTGTAGTTGCCTATTACACTTGGTTTAACGAAGATATTATTGTCTCGGCTGTTATAGAAGATGAAAATCTAAATTTATATACAACAAATTTAAAGGAAGGTTGGAACAGAAAATACCAGAGCAATGTAGGTCGTTCTTTTCATAAAATTCCAAATAGTAATTTAGTTAGTTTTATTTCAAAAGAAAATGAAGACAATTGGCAAATTAAATCGCTTAACCCATTAACTGGAGAAACTAAAGTAATCGCTAATACAATGCCTGGTGTCGAAGATATTTGTTGGCTAATAAACGGCACTATTATCTCAGGTAAAGACAGCAAATTATATAAATTAAAACCAAAATATGATGTTGAATGGATAGAAATTGCTGATTTATCTCCTAATAGCATTTCTAAAATTACACGTATTGCTTCAAATGCCATTTCGTCAAAAATATTAATCGCAGCCGAAATAACATCCAATACATCAGAAAGCAATAATCAATCATCTTCGGATTCCAATTCCAATTCTGGTTCGACTTCAAATTCAGATTCTACTTCTGATGCAGGAGCTATTGTTCAAAGTCATATAGGTCCTTACAATGCTGGCGACCTTAATGGATTTTCTAATGCTTTTGCTGAAAATGTTGTGGTTAGCAGATATCCAAATGAAAAAATGTATGAGGGTAGACAAACTCTGAAACAGAAATACACACCGCACTTTAAAAATAATAAAAACCTGAGTGTTAGGGTGAACAATCGAATAGTATTAAACGACTATGTTATTGACGAAGAACTTACAACAATGAATAATGGAAATGGTCGCCAAGCTACCATATACACTACAGGAAAAGAAGGCATAAAAACCATGACATTTGTTAGTAATACCAATGTTACATCTAATCCAGAAATAATCGTAAACAAACAACTCGAAGCCTATAACAGAAGGGATATCGATGCTTTTATGAAGACATACACCAACGATGTTAAACTTTTTAACTATCCTAACGATTTAACAACGGAGGGGCAATCTGCAATGCGAAAAAGTTATCTATCATGGTTTGATTATGCAAAAGACTTGCGAGCGGTTATACAAAAGCGAATTGTTATTGGTAATAAAGTCATTGACCAAGAACAGGTAACGGCTAATGGAAGAACAATCAATGCCATTGCTATTTATGAAGTAGAAAATGGGTTGATATCGAAGGTTACCTTTATACAATAGTCCATTAATGATTAAATTCTTCCGTCATATTCGTAAATCATTATTAGAGCAAAACAAAATGGGCAAATACTTTAAATACGCCATTGGCGAAATAATCTTGGTAATGATTGGTATTCTTTTAGCCTTACAAGTTAACAACTGGAACAACAATCGCATTGCGCAAAACGAAGAAAAAGAAGTGATTGCAAAACTTCATAATGATTTTTTAGAAAACAAGAAAAACCTGAATACTTACCTAGATGGACTATCAAGAAAAATGGACTCTCAAATAACATTAATGAACTTCATAGGAACTTCAAAAGAAGAACTTTATAAACATAATTTAGATAGTCTATTTTATGTTTCTTTTGGAGCTCCTGAAATTGCTTTTGCAGATAATACTATTAAAAATATTATGCAAAGTGGAAAACTAAATATTTTAAAGAACAAAAAAATTACCGACTTACTTTATAAATGGAATACCTTATCTGAAATAAGAACAACTCGCTTGGCCAAATTAGATCATTGGGTAAATAATAATTATTTAATTTATCTACTTCCCAAAATTTCATTTAAAGAAATTGATGCACAAGGATATTATAAATGGACAGGTAAATCTAAAATAAAACCTGATTATTACCCATTATTTCAAGAAATAGCATTTGAAAACTATTTAGATAATAGCCTTTGGTTTCAACAACAAGTTTTAGACCGCTGTAAAGAAACTGACCAACTTATAGATGAGATTATTGAGGCAACGAAACAATAAATTAATCAAAATATCCTAGTTATATAAATCTATATATTTAAGTTATGAAGTATCTAATCACTTATTCCCTTATTTTTTTCGCTTTAAGCTTGTGCGCACAAACAGACCAAAAAATCTATGATATAATAGATGGAGTTTCGGCTGAACGCATCAAAAAAGATGTAAAAACCCTTGCCGATTTTGGTACACGTCATACGCTTAGCGATACCGTTTCAAATACTAGAGGTATTGGTGCTGCAAGACGTTGGATAAAATCGGAATTTGAAACTATCTCAAAAGATTGCAACAATTGCCTGGATGTCTTTTATCAATCAGATTTAGTCAAAAAAGGAACAAATCAACGAATCGTTCATGATGTCATGATCGTAAATGTGGTGGCCATACAACGTGGTACAAAAAATCCTAATCGCTTTATCATTATGAGTGGTGATATTGATTCTCGAATCAGTGACCCTACTAATTTTACAGATGATTCTCCAGGTGCAAATGATAACGCTTCCGGAATGGCAGGTGCTATTGAAGCTGCGCGAGTGTTATCCAAATATAAATTTGAAAGCAGCATCTTATACGTCGGTCTCTCTGGTGAAGAACAAGGTTTATTCGGTGGTCAAGGATTAGCAGCCTATACTAAAGAAAAAGGCTGGGATATTGTTGGCATATTAAATAATGACATGATTGGGAACATTACTGGTGTTGATGGCGTTATTGATAATCGAACATTCCGAATATTTTCTGAACCTGTTCCTCCAACTGAAACTGAAAGAGAACGAAGAGCAAGACGCTTTTATGGTGGCGAAGTGGATGGTATATCCAGACAGCTCGCTCGTTATGTTCATAAAACAACTAAAACTTATATGCCAGAAATGAATCCAATGATGGTTTACAGATTAGATCGTTTTGGTCGCGGTGGTCATCACAGACCATTCAATGATGCTGGCTTTGCAGGTATCAGAATAATGGAAGCACATGAAAATTATACACAACAACATCAAGATATTCGCACAGAAAATGGTATTAATTATGGTGATACGTTCGAACATGTAAATTTCGAATACGCCAAAAAATTAACGGCCGTTAACGCAATTAATCTTGCTAGTATAGCATCAGCACCTCCAAGACCTAAAAAGGTGTCTATAGGAGGAATAGTTCAACCCTCTGCAAAGTTTAGATGGGATAAAGTAGATGGTGCTACAGGTTATAAAGTCTATTGGAGAGATACCACCTCTCCTACTTGGGATAACAGTCGTTACGTTGGTGATGTTACAGAATTTACTTTAGAGGGTATTGTAGTCGATAATTTTTTCTTTGGTATTGCTGCCGTCGGAAAAGATGGTTATGAAAGTATGGTTGCTTTTCCAAATTCTATCTTAAGAAATTAGATATGAAATTCTTTTTCCCTCAATGGCAAGGCTCAGGAACTGGCAAGAAAATTAAGTCAGGAGCAGAAACATTGAAGGAATTTGTAAATGAATCAAACATCGTTTCTGTTCCGCTTTCTAAAAAAACGCTTCAAAAAAAGAATAATATTAATGGTTACGAAGCACTGATAGAGCAGTTATCTACCTTTAAACAAATGCTGTTTCATCATAAACCTAAAACTATAGAAACCATTGGTGGTGATTGTGGTCTCGAAATTATTCCTGTATCCTATTTGGCAAGTCAGTACAAGAATTTGGGCGTTATTTGGTTTGATGCACATTCGGATATTAATTTACCTTCAGATTCACCTAGCAAGAATTTTCACGGCATGCCTCTTCGCACCTTATTAGATGAAGGAGACCCATTATTAAAGGATTTACTCTTTACATCTTTAAAGCCCTCGCAGATTCATTATGTAGGTTTGAGAGATATTGATTCAGCCGAACAAGACAAAATTGTAGGAGATCATATTTATGCACCTTTAACATTGAATATTTCACATCTAGTGAGTACACTCAAAAAGAAAAAAATAACACATCTTTATTTGCATTTTGATTTAGATTGTTTAGACCCAGAATCATTTAAACAGACATATTACAATGTTTCAAATGGTTTAAGTATAAAAGATGCTGAAGACTTTTTAATGGAATTGAAAGCTAAGTTCAAAATAGTAGGCTCAAGTATTCTTGAGTCAACAGCAGAAGACACAAAAGAGCTCCAACCCATTGAGCATATTGTTAACTTATTAATGTATGACTAAGCCAGAATTATATTTTGAAAGAGATGTCGACTGGTACGATTGGTTACTCAACAATTATAACAAGTCTGAAGGTGTATATCTCATTTTTTATAAACTAGAAACAAATGTTCCAACTATGCGCTGGGAAGAGGCGGTAAAAGTTGCTCTATGTTTTGGTTGGATAGACTCTACTGTAAAAGGTCTTGGCAATGGTAAGCGCAAACAATACTTCTGCCCTAGAAACCCTAAGGGCGCATGGAGCATGGTAAACAAAAAACACGTTAAAGGACTTATTTCGTCTGGACTGATGCAAGAACAAGGTTACAAACTTATTGAGATTGCTAAGAAAAATGGTATGTGGACCTATATGGATAATGTTGAAAATGGTGTCATTCCTGAAGACTTACAGAAGGCTTTTAATGAAAATAAACAAGCTTATGAAAACTATTTAGGGTTTTCAAGAGGTTATCGCAAGAGTTACTTATCTTGGTTACACAGTGGTAAAAGAGAAGAAACTCGTCAAAAACG
The DNA here is from genome assembly GCA_937923735.1 of uncultured Flavobacteriaceae bacterium. GTDB lineage: Bacteria > Bacteroidota > Bacteroidia > Flavobacteriales > Flavobacteriaceae > JABABD01. The sequence goes on from CALDUJ010000108.1 coordinate 24,773, forward strand.
TATAGCAGAAATCATTAAACTTTGCCGGGCTAATATTAAATCAAGAGACGTTAGATAAACTATGAAATGAGCCATGACAATTCTTGATATCTACCGAAATGTTTAATGGCGAATTACATCTGACAGATAAAAACAATAAAATTTAAACAGATGAAAAGTAAGGTATTCTCTATCGGATTATTAGACAAATATCATTTGTTCATACCAAATGAGATTTTTGTGCCATTTGCCGAAGCAAAGCAAAATCGCGTTAAAATTAAGGCTACATTTAATGGCAATTCCATTGAGTTTTATGCTGCTGTAAAAAAGGATAAAAATACAGATGACTATAAATTCATGTTCAGCAAGGAAAAGCAAAAACAATTAGGTTTGATACTCAATGATTATTTTGAATTACAATTATTTGAAGACACTTCAAAGTATGGTGTCGATATGCCTGAAGAGTTAGATGCCGTTTTATTGAGCGATTATGAAGCCTATGAAATTTTCGAGTCTCTAACTGCAGGGAAACAAAGAAGTATTATTTATGGTATAATTCGAATAAAGAATAGTCAATCAAGGATTGACAAGGCCTTATTAGTCTGCGAAAATTTAAAACGCGGCATTACCAATCCGATGCTAATGTTCAAACCGCAATGATTACAAATCACTTATAAAGCTCCCATAAGGGTCTTTAAACTGAATGCCTTCTGTAAAACGATACTTACTCAACTGCTTAAACTCAACCAAAGCCCAAAGCACAAATTCCTTTACAAAATAACTATCTTCTTTCGTGAGTTTTGGTTGGTATTTACCTAATAAATCATCTAACGGAGAGATAGCATCTAACATACTTCTGTATTCTTTATCCCTTAGATCGTCGAGTAATTCGAAACCTTCTTTCTGATTGAAGAACCAAGATACGATATCGTCATAAGGGCTTTCATCATCCTGTTTTTGTAATTTTTCAATCTTCGGAAAGTACTCTGGAAACAAACTCTTTACTGCATCACCAATCAAATTATAAGCGACTTGTGCTGCGCCTTCTTGTTCACCTTCATATACTAACTCTACTTTTCCAGTAATGGAAGGTATAATTCCTATAAAATCACTCAAACGAATAGCGGTTTTAGCATCATCCCCTAATAACGAACGACGTTCAGCTGCACTCAAAAGGTTCTCAAAGGCCGTAATACTCAGACGGGCACTCACACCACTTTTGGCATCTACGAATTCACTCTCACGGGCTTCAAAAACAATTTGTTCTAGTAAATCTCGTGCAAGTCCAGGCACATAAATGTTATCTTTTTGTCTATCATCGAGCTGAGCTTCTTGCTCGGTAATAGTTCTTGCCGTTTCTATATCTTCAGGATAATGTGTAAGTATCTGTGACCCTATCCTATCTTTAAGCGGTGTAACAATACTTCCACGATTTGTATAGTCTTCTGGATTAGCAGTGAAAATGAATTGCATATCTAATGCTAAGCGCAACTTGAATCCTCTAATTTGAATATCCCCCTCTTGCAAGATATTGAAGAGCGCTACTTGAATTCTAGCTTGCAAATCTGGTAATTCGTTAATGACGAAAATACATCTGTTTGCTCTCGGAATCATTCCGTAGTGAATGACACGATCATCTGCATAACTAAGTTTTAAATTAGCCGCTTTTATGGGATCTACATCTCCTATAATATCTGCGACAGTAACATCTGGCGTCGCTAACTTTTCTGCAAAACGATTATCTCGATGCAACCAAGATATCGGCGTGTCATCTCCTTTTTCCTTTATTAACTCAACAGCATGTCTTGAAATGGGATTAAAAGGGTCATCATTAATTTCAGAACCTTCAACATAAGGAATATACTCATCCAATAAATTTACCATGAGTCTTGCCAATCGCGTCTTTGCTTGCCCTCTTAATCCTAGTAAGTTGATATTATGACGCGATAAAATAGCACGTTCTAATTCAGGAATTACAGTGTTTTCATAGCCATGAACGCCTTGGAACGTTACGACATTATTTTTTATGTTATTAATTAGGTTATCTCTAAGCTCATCTTTTATGGATTTGCTTTCGTAATCTGACTTCTTTAAATCTCCTAGTGTTTTTATGTTTTCTATTTTCATTGTTTTTCTGTGTATCAATTTTACTTGTTCTCCTCTTAAATTTAAGAGGAGATGAATTCTGATTTGAATGAAATCAGAAGAAAGAGGTGTTTTGTTTTATTCTTTAACCCTCCGAATTCCGATTATCATCGGAATCCACCTCCCTTAAAAATAAGTGAGGAGCAGGTTTTATTTAAATACATACTAACCCTTTATTCTTTTCTTTCTATTTGTTTCGTAATCTTCAAAAATCATCTCTCCTAAACCTTTTAATCCAGTGTAAAATGCTTTACCCTGATTTGCATGAGAAAATTCCCTAACAAATTTCATTAAATAAGGGTCTTGCGCAATCATGAAAGTCGTTATTGGTATATGAAGCTTTCTAGCTTGTTGCGCCATTGCGTAGCATTTATTGGTTATAAAGGGATCTAGTCCATTACTATTTTTATAATAATCACCATCTGGCATACGCAAGCAGCTTGGTTTACCATCGGTAATCATAAATATTTGTTTGTTAGTATTACGTTTACGTCTGAGTAGGTCCATTGCCAGTTGTAATCCTGCAACTGTATTAGTATGGTATGGTCCAACCTTTAAATAGGGCAAATCCTTAATTGCTATTGGCCAGGCATCATTTCCAAACACCAGAATATCAATCGTATCTTTAGGATATCTTGTTGTAATAAGCTCCACTAAAGCCATAGCAACTTTTTTAGCAGGCGTAATGCGATCTTCCCCATAAAGAATCATACTATGACTTATATCAATCATCAAGACTGTGCTCATTTGGGATTTATGTAAAGTATCTTCGACAACCAAATCGTCTTCAGACAAAGTAAAATCCCCAATACCATGATTTATCTGAGCATTTCTCAAACTTTCGGTCATCGAGACCTTATCTAAAGCATCACCAAAACGGTAATTACGAAACTCGCCAGTATGCTCATCTCCTATTCCAGAATGTTTACTCTTATGATTTCCAGAACCGCTTCTCTTTATTTTTCCAAAAATCTGATCTAAAGCTTGTTGCCTGATAGCTCGTTCTGTTTTTGCCGTAATAACTAATCTTCCACTTCCTTCTCCGTCACCTTCGCCATCCCCATCAATATCAATTTCTTCTCTTATATAGCCTTTAGCTTTGAGGTCTTCAATAAAATCATCTATAGTGTATTCTGGTGTAGTCAACTCATATTCCTTATCCAATTCTCTTAACCAATCAATAGCTTCATCAAAATCTCCTGAAGTATGCGTAATGAGTTCCTTAAATATATCGAAGAGTTTATCGAAAGGAGATTGATACGGAGCTTCATACTCTTTGAAGACAAATCCCTGTCTTAATATCTTTCTATTCATAGCTAGATAAAAATACTGTTTTTTTAATTACGAAAATGCTCCCGTTAACATCCCTTTAAGAAATCTATCATAAGATTTAACTACCTTTAATCAACTAATCAATTATTAAGGAAATCAACCGATGAAAAAATCAATATTACTATTGATGCTTTTTGCATCAATTTCTCTATTCGCCCAAGAAATTTCAACAGACATACTAAAAAACATGACACCAAGAAATATTGGTCCTGGTGGCATGTCTGGTCGTGTTACGGCAATAGATGTCGTACAATCCAATCCAGATGTTATGTATGTCGGAACTGCCTCAGGTGGCCTTTGGAAATCAACTTCTGGAGGTATTAAATGGGACCCTATTTTCGATAAAGAGTTAACATCATCTATAGGGTCTGTAGCGATTCAACAATCAAACCCAAGTGTTATTTGGGTAGGAACTGGTGAAGGTAATCCAAGAAACAGTCTTAACGGCGGTTTCGGAATCTACAAATCCCTAGACGGTGGTAAAACATGGAAATCCATGGGGCTCGAGAAAACCAGACATATTCACCGTGTGATAATTGACCCAACAAATCCTGATGTCGTGTATGCTGGAGCAATTGGTTCGCCTTGGGGAGAACATCCTGAACGAGGTGTTTATAAAACAACTGATGGCGGTAAATCATGGAAGCAAATTCTGTTTACCAATAACAAAACTGGTGCAGCAGATTTAATTATGGATCCAACGAATCCAAATAAATTAATGGCAGCTATGTGGGAACATAAACGCGACCCATGGTTTTTTAAATCAGGAGGAAGTGGTTCTGGACTTCATATTACTTATGATGGCGGTGATACATGGAAAAAAGTATCTGATAAAGATGGTTTTCCTAAAGGTGATTTAGGACGTATCGGTGTAGCTATAGCTCGTAATAAACCCAATGTTGTTTATGCTTTAGTTGAGGCAAAAAAGAATGCGCTTTATAAAAGTGAAGATGGCGGTTTTAAATGGAAAAAAATAAATGACAAATCCAGTGGTAGAGGTTCTGGTGGTATTGGTAATCGGCCATTTTATTATTCAGAAATCTATGTTGATCCTCAAAATGAAAATCGAGTCTTTTCGGTTTTCACTTATGTAAATGTGTCCGAAGACGGTGGAAAGAGTTTTAAACAACTTATGGGAGCTTATGGGGTGGATAATGGCGTACATCCAGATCATCATGCCTGGTGGATTCACCCAGAAGACGGAAGTTTCATGATTGATGGTAATGATGGTGGTATGAACATAACTCATGATGGTGGTAAAACATGGCGCTTTATTGGTAACCTGCCAGTCGCCCAATTTTACCATATAAATGTAGATAACGAGCATCCATACAATGTTTACGGCGGTATGCAGGATAATGGTAGTTGGAGGGGACCAGCTTATGTATGGAGGGCTCAAGGTATCAGAAATTCTTACTGGCAAGAGATAAGTTTTGGTGATGGATTTGATGTAGTACCAGATAAAGATAATTCCAAACATGGATGGACAATGAGTCAACAAGGGTTTGTAAGCTATTATGACTGGGAAACAGGAAATAATTTTAGTGTTAAGCCTACACATCCAGATCCAGATGTAAAATTGCGTTTCAATTGGAACTCGGCGATTAACATTGACCCATTTGATAACAGTACTGTTTATTTTGGAAGTCAATTTGTACATAAGTCTACAGATAAAGGTTTGACATGGAAAGTCATTTCGCCAGACTTAACTACTAACGACCCAGAAAAACAAAAACAAAGTGAAAGTGGTGGATTAAGTATGGATGCTACAGGTGCTGAAAATCATACGACGATTCTGGTTATCGAACCTTCTCCTCTAGAAAAAGATATGCTTTGGGTTGGTAGTGATGACGGTCGAGTGCATATTACACAGAATGGAGGTTCTACTTGGACTGATGTGTCTCGTGGTTTAGCTGGATTGCCTGAAGGTAGCTGGATAGCACAAATAAAAGCAAGTAACAAGAATAAAGGTGAAGCACTTTTAGTTGCTAATAATTATCGTCGCTTTGATTATACACCATATGCTTACAGAACCAAAAATTACGGAAAGACTTGGCAACGTATTGTAGATGATAGAGATGTGCAAAGCTATACGCTTAGTATTGCTGAAGACCCAGTTGAGTCTAACCTAATATTCCTCGGTACAGATGATGGTCTCTATGTATCTTTTGATGCAGGCAATAAATGGACTAAATGGGATTCTGACAGTTTCCCAACGACTTCGGTTAAAGATTTAGTAATTCATCCTAGAGAACATGATTTAGTTATTGGAACTTTTGGTCGTGCGGCTTGGGTTCTAGATGATATTAGACCGCTGCGAGCATTAGCAAAAAACAGAAGCCTAATAAATAATAAGCTCGAACTATTTGAACCACCTGTTGCCTATCAAGCTGCTTACCAGCAGCCAACTGGTAGCCGTTTTGGTGGAGATGCTCTTTATAATGGTGAAAATAAAGCCTTTGGTGCCCATATTTCTTATTATGTAAAAGTCGATAAGACGAAAGAAAAAATGAGTAAAGATGCTGGCAAGGACAAAGACAATTCTGATAGCGAAACTGATGAGAAAAAAGTAAAATGGGATTCAATACACTTAAAAATTTATGATGGTGATAGGTTAATTCGCACTTTAAAGCAAAAAACACCGAAAGAAACTGGTGTTCACAAAATGCGTTGGTTTATGAATGAAGCTGGAGTAAGTAGACCGTCTAGGACAATAAGAAAGCAAACTTCTGAACCTGGAGGCGTATCTGTAAAACCAGGAACATACAAATTAGTGATGCATTATGGCGACCAAACTTCTGAAGAAATGATTACTGTAAAAAGCGATCCGAGATTGCAAGTATCTACAGCTTCAATTAATCAAGTTTACGATGCTTCAAAAGAATTGGAACGTATGACTCAAGTTGCTGCAGACGCCGTAAAACAGTTAGTTGAGAGTAAAAATATAGCTGAAAAATATAAAAAGGAGCTCAACAAACTTGACAAAAAGAAATATAAAGAAGATGTGAAATCATCCAAAGACATTGTTAAAAAAATTGATGATGTTATCGCACTTTACTTAGGGAAAGTTGACAAACGCCAGGGAATTACGCGCAATCCAGAAGTAAACGTGATGCAGCGAATAGGTCTAGCTAGGCGTTATGTTGCAACTAGAAAGTCTGGAATAACATCAACAGAAACGACTTTAACCAAACATGCAAAAGATGATTTGAATGATGCATTAAATAAAACAAATACATTCTTTACTGATGAGTGGAAAACTTATGAAGATGCTATAAAGCAATTAGATGTTTCACCTTTCAAAGAGATAAAAACTTTTAAAATAGATTAGTTCAGACAACCATAGCAATTTGTAATTAGACGAATATCTACTTACCTTGTGATAGCATAAAAATTAACCAAAACATAAATAATGAAAAGAATATCCTTAATACTTGTTGCTGCAGTTTTAGTTTTTGCCACAAGCTGTAAAAAAGAAAAAAAAGAAGTCGACACCAAAGTTGAAGAAGTAGTAGAAACTATGGCTTCTAAAAAACTAAAAACAGTGTTATCTCCTAAAAGTGATAGTAAAGTGTCAGGTAATGTTGTTTTTACAGAAGAAAATGGTGTTGTAAAAATGGTTGCCATTATGGAAGGCTTAACTCCTGGAGAGCATGCCATCCATTTACATGAAAAAGCAGATTGTACATCTGCTGACGGAAAATCTACTGGTGGTCATTGGAACCCTACATTTAAAAATCACGGAAAATGGGGAGATGTAGCTGGGTATCATGCGGGCGATATAGGTAATTTTAAAGCCAACGAAAACGGATTGGCAACAGTAAACTTCTCTACAAGCGAATGGTGTATTGGTTGTGGAGATGAAACTAAAGACATAACAGGTAAGGCCGTAGTCGTACACCAAGGCACTGACGATTTTGTATCTCAACCTTCTGGAGCAGCTGGCTCAAGAATAAGTTGTGCAGGTATTATAGAGTAGCATTTACAAATCATTTATTAAAGCCGCTTTATGCGGCTTTTCTTTTGTCTAAACATTTAACAAACCTTTAAGATTATAATTCCGTATATGTATTGTCCATTGAAAATGGATATTAATATATTGTAAATGATGTTATGATTGAAAAATTTATAAAATCGGGGTTGTTAGAATTGTATGTTGCTGGCACTTTGTCGCAATACGAAAACGAATGCATATATAGGCTAATGCAAAAGAACAACAAAATAAATGAAGAGGTACTAAATATTGAAGCAGCTCTTTTAAAGTTAACCTCATTCCTGTCAATAGGAAAATAGAGTTTCCTCTTTACGATTAAAGATTTCTTTTTTGATACCTAATTTTTAATTATTTTCGTGTGCTACTTAAAACCTTACATGCAACTAGAACAGCTCGTTAACAAATTCCAGCAAAAAGACATAAAAGCATTTGAAACACTCTATGGAATGTATAGCGATAGCATGCAAGGCGTTATATATAATATCGTCAGAGATCAAGACATTGCGCAAGAAGTCATGCAAGACGTATTTATTAAGGCATGGAATAGTGCTGATTCTTACTCGGCAAAAAAAGGACGTTTTTTCACATGGCTCATTAATATTTCTCGTAATGCAGCGATTGATAAAACACGCTCCAAAGCATTTAAAAATTCTAAACAAAACCTCAACTCCGATTATTTCGTAGATATCATACAAACGCAAGATAGTTTGGATGACCAAACCGATGCGATTGGCATAAAAAAATTCGTTACCAAACTGGCAGACAAATGCAAGGCCGTGATTGAGTTACTCTATTTTAAGGGGTATACTCAAAAAGAAGCCTCAGAAGAACTTGACATGCCGATAGGAACGATAAAAACGAGAAACAGAAATTGTATAAAAGAACTTCGAGAGATGGTTCTTGGATAAATAAAATAAAAAAGATTCCTGCATACGCAGGAAGTTTATGACTAAAGAAGAATACATAGAATCTGGATTATTAGAGCTATACGTAGCTGGAGCCCTTTCTGATAAAGAAAATCAGGAAGTGTATGCCGCTATGCAAAAGTATCCAGAGGTTCTTCAAGAAGTCTTAGATATAGAAACTGCAATAGTAAAATTGACTGCCGCCGCATCGCCTAAGCCTTCTAAATTCTTGTTTAATACCATAAAAGAAAAATTAGGTTTAAAGAGTGATGGCGCTAAAGTCGTAATGCTTGACAAACCAAAATCCAACTGGATGAAGTATTCAGGTTGGGCTGCTGCCATTATTCTTGGTGCAGGATTGCTATGGCAATTTAACACCAATGGAGATTTAGAAACGCAGCTACAGACTGTAGAAGTAAAAAAAGACGTATTAGAGGCTGAAATAGAAGCTGCTAAAACTAACCTACGAGAAGCCAATGCCTTTATAAAAACAATACAAAATCGAGATATCTTAACTGTGCCTCTTGGAGGGCAAGCAGTATCACCTAGCTCCTACGCTCAAGTATATTGGGATAAGAAAACCAATACGGTGTATTTAGATGCTAGCGGACTCCCTGAACCACCAGAAGGTAAAGTATACCAATTTTGGTCCTTGACATTAAATCCATTAACTCCAACCGATATGGGTGTTATCGAGAACTTTAGTGGCGACGAAAATAAGATCTTTAAGATTGAAAACCCTAACGACTCTCAAGCGTTTGGGATTACCTTAGAACCAGAAGGCGGAAGTCCTGGTCCAACGTTAGAGCAACTCTATACTTTAGGGGTTGTGGAGAATGCTTCTTAAATTAGTATCTTACATTTATGATTCAAGAAAGCTATTAAGTCTATTGAGATTAGTAACCTTCTTGAACGAATCTCATTCAATAGTAAAATGAAAACAACTTACGTTAAAAAACTATTCTTGATAGATGCTTTCGGTGCTATTTTATCGGCTTTTCTTCTTGGGATAGTTTTAGTAAGGTTTGAAAGTCTTTTTGGTATTCCCAAGAATGTGCTTTATTTTCTAGCCATCTTACCATGCTTTTTTGCGGCGTATGATATTCTTTGTTATTTGAAGGTTGACAAGAGTGTTGGGTTATTTCTTAAGATTATTGAATACACAAATATCATATATTGTATTATTTCTATTGGTCTTACATTTTATCATTTTGAACACCTCACTAACTTAGGCTGGTTCTATGTACTTATAGAAATAATAATCGTAATGACTTTAGCAATTATTGAGATAAAAGCAGCTACAAAAGAAAACACCCATTCAGTTTCCTAAACAGGTGCTTTCGTACTAACAAAAAACTCTAAAAAACTCACAACATAATCTCGTTAGTTAGGCGGATTTGGGGTCTCAACCAATCAAGTTATTTGTTAGAGGGGACAATCTCTTGAACCCTAATTTCATCATTGTATTAAAAGCTATATGTTATCCCTATGGCTAGAGCATATGGACTATCCAATTCGTGCGTCATAGCATTTATAACATCTTTTCCAACATATTCTGGAATCGGTAATATGCCCGATTCTTGCTGTCCGGCATTCAAGAAATTCTCAAATGAGAATGACAATCCGAAACGGCCTATATCGTAGCTCATGCCTATACTGTAGACAAGCATGTCCTTGACAAAAAATCCACTTTCCAATACTTCCTCAAACATCACATTAATACCCGTTGAAAAAGTCTTGTCACTGATAGCAAATACATCGCCACCATCTTGTAAAAAAGCCACATTATATAGATTCTTAGTTGAAGGGTTTACGTCTTCTTCAATTAGAGGATACGCTATTAAATGCTCCTCAACAATTGCGATTCTGCTACTCCACTCTTGGGCATTCAAAGAATACCCAATGAGCAGAATAATAGTTAATAAAGGGAATTTAAAATTTTTCATGACAGTTTATAGTTGTCTTATTTTTTGTTCCATCACTGGACCGAGTTCGTAGGCTGCTTCTAAAAGTTCTTCCTTGAATTTCATAGCAATGTCTTCCCTTCCGTTGGCTTTATAGATCTCGGCCATGTGATATTGTGCTTCTGGCTCAAATGTTTTGTCCAATATGTTATTTTCAACAATTTCTAGAGCTTTTTCATGATTGCCTTTATTATGATAAACCCATGCCAACAAATCATACGATTGTGGTGTTGGGCGCTCTTTTATTTCTGCTTCGGCGATAGAGAACGCTTCTTCTATTTGGTTTAATTCTTCCGTTAGTAATAAGGCATTGTATTTATTATACATCTTACCATAGTTACTATCTTTTACTGCCGCCATAAAACCCTGAATATTGCTTTCCTTTCCAAGAGTATCTCCCATGAATTCGGCAATTTCTGCCTTGAGCAAATAATAATCAGGAGATTTGTGTTGCTTGGTAATTGAATACAATATTCGTAAAGCCTCCTCAGGATTTCGCTCGTAAGAATAGATAATCCAAGAAATTCCTTTTTTGGCATAAGCATCATTTGGGTCTAAAGCCAATGCTTTTAAATAGTAATCATATGAATCTTGCAATCTGTTGGCGTGCCCATAAAAGTCAGCCAAATTGGTATAAGACCATTGTTTTAAACTACTGATATTAGAGGATTCGGCAATCGCCATTGCCTTTTCCATATATTTTATGGCAGCCTCCAAATTACCTTCATGGTCGCTCCACTTAGAAAGACGAATCAAGTAATCGAAATCTCCCATTCCCTTGAATTTTGCGAGATACGATTTTGCTTGTGTATAGTTTCCTAATTCTAGGTACACATCAAAAAGCATCTTCTGTGTATTTTCTAAATTTTCACCATTGGTTTCTGCCTTTTCCAATAATGTTAAGGCATCTTTGAAACGGTGTTGCGATATATAATTTCTTGCCAATGCTCTTAAATAAGACGCATCATTATTTCCTGTCTTGTTATTGGCATCAATAAGATTCTTTTCAGCATCAATAAGAAATTGAATGTTACCAGTGGCGCTAAATAACTGAGAATTTGCAGCCGCCATTTTCCCAATATACGGGAACTGATTAGGAGCTTTTTGAAGTTTTTCGTTCCAAAAAGCATATTCTCTTTCAGCTGAAGTTGCTGATGTGTTTTCATTTATATCCAGATACACATTATAGTCTTCTGGATTAGTAATCTGTTGTTTAGAGTCTTCACAGCTAGAAAGCGTTAAGAAGCTCATCAATACGATAAATAAATATGATGTTTTCATTATGTGTTTTTTTGATTTTTAGAGTTTTAAAAAACACAAGGGCAAGTTGTTAGACCTTGCCCTTGTGTTGGGCTAGTTCAAAATCTTACCAAGGCGAAGCCAAGTAAGGGAATGAACTTGAGAATGCTTTATCATTACTATCTACATGGTCATCAGACAATGTTGGGTTTTCAGAAAAATCCTCACCTCCAAAAATTAGAAGCAATTCAACCGTAATAACATCATCTGCTAGAGCACGACCAGTTAATACGTTGGTTCCATCAAAGAAAGTTGTGGTTCCGTCTAAGGATACATTCAATACATCTGTGGCTAACAATCCTGTAAATGCTGCAGAAGTTTGCATTAATGCATTCATATCACCCGGATTTGCAAATGCTGGACTCAACCCTTCTAAATTTGTCTGAAACATAGATTGAAAGGCCGCATTCTGTTCTGAAGGAATGGTTGTATTAAACATGTTTTTACTAGATCCAGAAACAAATACTGTATTTACAGCTGGACGACCCATCTGGTCTTCTTGTGCATAGACTCCTGAAAAGTCAGGTTCCATATCTTGTGGCGTATTATCGTCGTCATTACTACAGCTTACAATCGTAGCGGCTGATAACAATGCTATTGTGATTAATTTTATATTATTGAATTTCATAATTATAGTTTTTTAAAAGTTTTAAATTTTATTGTTTTCTCTTTGACTCTACCCATGTATTGATAGTTCCAGATCCGCCAACCATGGCTTTAGGAACTTCGACTACGATAGACATGACATTAGAGCCTGCAAACGTATCTGAACCTGGGTCATTAAACCCAGTAGCTGTTCCTCCTATAATCGCGCTATACTGAGCGAAATCCATAAAGAAAGGATCA
>CALDUJ010000109.1 GCA_937923735.1 uncultured Flavobacteriaceae bacterium
GATCTATTCTCTGTTACTATTTACCGTTTCCAGTAAATAATTACGCTGTCAATTCAATATGTCTAGGAACGTTTGTTTTCTATCAAAAAATACGCCTTGAAAACTCTTTCGCTCTCAAAGCGGGTGCAAATATAAAACTAACTTTAATTACCCACAACACTTTTTTAAAGAATATTTAAATAAATTTTTAAAGTTATTAACAACGCCCACAGAATCAATGAATGAGCGATAATTTCCTGAGTAATTTATTAGTGATAATAGTTATTGTCTTTAATATAATATCATACTATCTTTGCAGCTTAAATTTTAATCATAGATGATCAAGATTACTTTACCAGATGGTAGTGTTAAAACATATAATAAAGGTGTTACACCTTATTTAGTAGCAAAAGACATTAGTGAAGGATTAGCGCGTAATGTTATATCTGCATCATATAATGGTGTGACAATCGAATCTTCAACTGAATTAAATGAAGATGGTAGTCTTGTCCTTTATACATGGACAAATGATGAAGGTAAAAAAGCTTTTTGGCATTCATCAGCTCACATATTGGCTCAAGCTTTAGAAGAACTTTATCCTAACGTAAAGTTATGGGTTGGTCCTGCTATTGAAAACGGATTTTATTATGATGTTGATTTAGGAGATGATTCAATTTCTGACAAAGACTTTAAAAAAATTGAAGATAAGATGCTAGAGATTGCCCGCGGCAAGCACGAATTCTCTATGAGGTCAGTCAGCAAATCTGAAGCCCTCTCTTATTATCAAGGGAAGAATGAATATAAAGTAGATTTAATTAGCAACTTAGAAGATGGAGATATTACATTCTGCGACCATTCTTCATTCACAGATTTATGTAGAGGTGGGCATATTCCTAATACAGGTATTGTGAAAGCTATTAAAATATTAAGTGTCGCTGGAGCCTATTATAAAGGAGATGAAAATGAAAAACAACTTACTCGTGTTTATGGGATTTCATTTCCGAAACAGAAAGAGTTAACTCAATATTTAGAACTTCTTGAAGAGGCTAAAAAAAGAGACCATAGAAAACTAGGTAAAGAACTTGGTCTATTCACATTTTCTCAAAAAGTAGGTCAAGGTTTACCATTATGGCTTCCCAAAGGAGCAGCTTTAAGAGAGCGTTTAGAGAATTTTCTAAAAAAAGCTCAGAAAAAAGCTGGATACGAAATGGTTATTACACCACATATTGGCCAGAAAGAGCTTTATGTAACTTCTGGACATTATGCAAAATATGGAGAAGACAGTTTTCAACCTATTAAAACCCCTAAGGAAGATGAAGAGTTTTTACTAAAACCAATGAATTGCCCGCATCACTGCGAGGTGTATGCAAATAGTCAATGGTCTTATAAAGATTTACCAAAACGATATGCTGAATTTGGAACAGTATATAGATACGAGCAAAGTGGTGAACTCCACGGTTTAACAAGAGTACGTGGGTTTACACAAGATGATGCTCATTTGTTTTGCACACCCGATCAGTTAGATGAAGAGTTTAAAAACGTAATTGATCTAGTTTTATATGTTTTTGGTTCTCTTGGTTTTGAAAATTTCTCTACTCAAGTATCTGTAAGAGATTCTAAAAATCCAGAAAAATACTTAGGAGATCCAGACATATGGGATAAAGCAGAACAAGCTATTATTAATGCAGCAAAAGATAAAGGACTAGATTATTATATAGAAGAAGGAGAAGCAGCTTTTTATGGTCCAAAATTAGATTTCATGGTCAAAGATGCCTTAGGAAGACAGTGGCAATTGGGAACCATACAGGTAGATTATAATTTACCTGAACGTTTCAATCTTACATATAAAGGAAGTGATAATGAACTTCATAGACCCGTTATGATTCATAGAGCTCCGTTTGGCAGTATGGAACGTTTTGTCGCTATTTTACTTGAACATACAGGCGGTAATTTCCCTCTTTGGTTAATTCCAGATCAAGTTATTATTCTATCCATTAGTGAGAAATATGAAAAATACGCTCAAAAAGTTTTAAATTTGTTAGAAAATGACGAAATTCGCGCCCTCTCTGACAACAGAAACGAAACCATGGGCAAAAAAATCAGAGAAGCGGAAATGAATAAAATCCCATACATGATTATTGTGGGAGAGAATGAAGAGAAGGAAGGAAAAATTACAGTTCGCAAACATGGAGGCGAAGATATTGGCATGATAACTGTAGATGCATTTGCAGATATTGTGCAAAAAGAAATAAAAAGCACATTAAAAACATTTTAAGTTTAACTAAATACAATATAAGCCATAGCAATACGTAGAAGAAGAAATCGAGGTCCAGCTAGAATTATCAAGGAGGATCAGCACAGAATTAACGAAAAAATCAGGGAAACTGAAGTTCGTCTCGTAGGAGACAATGTAGAGGTTGGAATTTATCCAATTAAACAAGCATTAGCATTTGCAGAAGAACAAGGAGTAGACTTGGTAGAAATATCACCTAAAGCTGTGCCACCTGTTTGTAAAGTAATGGACTATAAGAAGTTTCTTTATGAGCAAAAGAAAAGAGACAAAGCGCTCAAATCCAAGGCAACAAAGGTTATAGTTAAAGAAATTCGTTTTGGTCCTAATACAGATGACCATGATTATGAATTTAAAAAGAAACATGCAGAGAAGTTTTTAAAAGATGGTGCAAAGCTTAAAGCTTTTGTATTCTTTAAAGGACGCTCGATTGTATTCAAGGAACAAGGGCAAATACTTTTATTAAGATTAGCTCAAGACCTAGAAGAATTTGGTAAAGTGGAGCAAATGCCAAAATTAGAAGGTAAACGTATGATTATGTTTATCGCTCCAAAAAAATAATAAGCGAAATACAAAAACTTAGGAAACAATGCCTAAACAAAAAACAAAATCCAGTGCCAAGAAACGTTTTAAAGTAACGGGTTCTGGTAAAATCAAAAGAAAGCACGCTTTTAAGAGTCACATTTTGACTAAAAAATCGAAAAAGCGTAAGCTTAAGTTAACTCATGCTACATTAGTGCATGAAAATGACTCAGATAACATTAAAAACCAATTGTGTTTAAAGTAAACACAAGGATAGGTTCTAATTAATTTCAAACCATGTAGATGGCTCCGAAAAGTTCACTTAATGTGACGCCTACTACAAAAAACAATTAAAATTATGCCAAGATCAGTAAACGCGGTAGCTCGAAGAGCCCGCAGAAAAAAAGTACTAAAACAAGCTAAAGGTTACTTTGGAAGACGTAAAAACGTTTGGACAGTAGCTAAGAATGCGGTTGATAAAGCGATGCAATACTCGTACAGAGATCGCAGAAATAAGAAAAGAACTTTCCGTGCATTATGGATTACTCGTATAAATGCAGGTGCTAGAGAACACGGAATGTCTTATTCTCAATTTATGGGTAAGGTAAAAGCTAATAATATCGAGTTAAACCGTAAGGTTTTAGCTGATTTAGCAATGAACAACCCTGAAGCATTTAAAGCAATCGTAGACAAAATTAAATAAGGTTTAAACCTTTATTGTAAAACATATTTCGCTTAAAAACCCGATTCAAATTGAATCGGGTTTTTTGTTTTTAATTCTTATCTTTTCTGCTTTAAAACAAAACCAAAATTATAAATTATATAATCTACATAATTGGTGTTTCTGGTTGCGGGAAATCCACTATTGGAACACTTCTTTCAGAAAAAACAGGTATTCCTTTTTTTGACGGTGACGATTTTCATCCTCAAACTAACATAGATAAAATGGCATCTGCAATACCTTTGACTGACGAAGACAGAAAAGATTGGCTCTTAAGTTTGAATGCTCATGCTATAAAACACTCAAACCTTAATGGAGCAGTCATAGCTTGTTCTGCATTAAAGGAATCATATCGTAAAATATTGAAAGATTCTATAAATTATTATGTAAAATGGGTGTTCTTAAAAGGTTCAAAAGAACTTATTCAATCTAGGTTAGAAACAAGAGCAAATCACTTTATGCCTTCAAAATTATTACAATCTCAATTTGAGACTTTAGAAATTCCTAATTACGGGTTGCATGTAGATATTTCTGAATCTCCAGATACATTAATAAAAAATATTATAAAAGAGTTTGATTTATGAAGACTGAATTCGGAATTATAGGCTTAGGAGTAATGGGTAAAAGTCTAGCCAGAAATTTTGCAAACAATGGTTTTTCATTGTCACTGTTTAATAGACACGTAGATAATATTGAAGAGAATGTTGCTACCAATTTTATTAATCAGTTTTCAGAATTATCCAATAGCCAAGGCTTTGATAATTTAGAGACATTTGTGAACTCTCTCCAAACGCCTAGGAAAATACTGATTATGGTAAATGCTGGAAAAGCAGTAGATATGGTTATAGATAATCTTTTAAGCCATATTGAACCAGGTGATATTCTTATTGATGGAGGCAACTCTCATTATAAAAAAACTGATAAACGAGGTCAATTACTTTCTAATAAAGGCATACATTTTATTGGTATGGGTGTTTCTGGTGGCGAGGAAGGCGCACTAACTGGTCCTTCTCTGATGCCTGGCGGACATATGGACGCTTATAAGCTTGTTGAGGGTTTTCTTCAAAACATTGCTGCAAAAGACGATAATAATAACCCATGCTGCAAGTATATTGGAACTGAGGGTTCAGGTCATTTTGTTAAGATGGTACATAACGGCATAGAATACGCTGAAATGCAAATTATTGCTGAAGCATATAGTATTCTCAGGTTTATCAATAAGTTGGAGCCAACAGAAATTGCGTCCATTTTTGAAACTTGGAACCATGGAGATACTAAAAACTATCTATTAGAAATCACGATAGATATTCTAAAGAAAAAGGAAGGAGATACTTATCTAATTGATCTTATTCTTGATCAATCATCTCATAAAGGAACAGGAAGCTGGACAACTATAGCTTCGGCAGAATTGGGCGCGCCGTTTACCTTGAGTTCAGCAGCGCTCAATGCAAGGTTTGTTTCTGCTTTAAAAGAAAAAAGAGTAACGCTTTCGCAACTTTATGAGTTTAATGAAAATACATCTTTGGTGAATGTGGATTCTCTCAAGAAAGCCTATCAATTAGCACGTATCATCAATCACTATCAAGGATTAGATGTCATAGAAAATGCATCGAATACCTATGGATGGCATATCGACTTGAAAAATACGGTCAGCGTATGGACAAATGGCTGCATTATTGCTTCGGAGCTTATAAAAAAGATTATATCAATTATTGAAACAAACTCAAATATCCTAGAGTCAGACTACTTTGTAGAAGTTATAAAAACTTCGCATCATAGTCTAAAAGATATTGTTTTGACATCCTTGAATCATAATATTCCTATCCCATGTTTTTCTGAGAGTTTAAACTATTTAAATTCCGTTACTCAAGAATCAGGAACAGGGAACATTATACAAGCACAACGCGACTATTTCGGAACACATACCTACAAAAGAAAAGATGACCCTACTGGACCATCGCATCACACTAATTGGAAGAGCTAAACTAATATGACTACAACCCTATTACTATCTGTATTGGCAGGTATTGCCATCTTATTGATACTGGTATTATATTTTAGAATTCAAGCATTTCTTGCTTTGTTAATTGCCAGTATTGTGGTAGGACTCCTTGCCGGTTTAAGTGGTATACAAGTTATTGAAACCATTCAAAAAGGTATGGCCGGAACACTCGGATTTGTAGCGACGGTAGTAGGGCTTGGAGCTATACTCGGTGCTATTTTAGAGCATTCAGGTGGTACTAAGGCTGTGGTAAACTTTATGATAAAAAAGTTCGGAATTAATAGAGCACCATCAGCATTAGCTATTTCCGGTTTCATAATTGCTATACCCGTATTTTTTGATGTTGCTTTTATTATTCTTATTCCTGTTATATATGCCTTACAACGCAAAACAAAAAAGTCTTTACTCTTATACGCTATTCCTTTATTAGCAGGACTTGCCACTACTCACGCCTTTATTCCTCCTACACCAGGACCAGTCGCTGTTGCTGATATTATAGGAGCTCAGTTAGGCTGGGTAATACTTATTGGTATTATTGCTGGTGTCCCTACTGTTATTGTTAGTGGTATTTTGTTCGGAAAATACATTTCTAAACGCATACATATTGACGCTCCGGATATTTCAGAAATGACAGATGATGAATTAAAATTACCTCATTTTGGATTAGTCCTATCCATCATTATTATTCCAATTTTAATGATTTTAGTAAATACTACATTTAAAGCTAATGAATATCTATCTGAAAACTATGAAAGTTTAGCTTCCCTTTTTCAATTTTTAGGACATCCTTTTGTAGCATTAATAATAGCTAATCTTTTAGCTTGGTATTTATTAGGAACAAGGAAAGGTTATACTAAAAAAGAATTATTAGATATTTCAACAAAATCTCTTGCTCCTGCTGGAGTCATAATTTTACTTACTGGTGCTGGTGGCGTATTTAAGCAAGTACTTGTAGATACTGGAGCAGGTAAGGTCATTGCCGAACTAATGACTGATCTGGGCTTACCTATTATTATTTTTGCATTTATATCTGCAGCCATAATAAGGATTATTCAAGGGTCGGCAACTGTAGCTATGATTACTGCCGCAGGTCTTGTTTCTCCGCTATTAGCAGCAAGCAGTTTTAGTGGTCCTCAACTAGCTTGTATGGTAATTGCCATAGCTTCTGGCGCTTCTATCCTATCACATGTTAATGATAGTGGTTTCTGGTTGGTAAGTCAGTATCTTGGGTTATCGGAAAAGCAAACGTTTAAATCTTGGACAGTAATGACAACTATTTTGGCTTTTACAGGATTCGGGATTGCTTTACTGATAAACCTATTTGTTTAGTTTTATAGCATGAATAGAGAGTTTTCTTTCTTTTCCCTTTAACTCAATTTTCCCCATAGGGTTAGCAGCATACCTATCTGAATCTTTTATATCCTTAAAAAGTCCTTCAGAAATCAACAAATGCTCGTCATAGGTATTGCATTCATCTTGAATCCTAGAAGTTGTATTTATAACATCCCCATGAAATGCCAGTTCTTTTTTCACTGTTCCTACTTCAACAACTGTTAGTACTCCGCCGTGCAATCCAGCTTTAAATTGAGGTTGCAAATCATACCTCTCCAGATAGTAATTTCCTCTCTCTTCCAATCGTTTCTTAAAAGCAAAATACAGGTCAATACATTTTGTATCTGAAGTTCCCATTTTGTATGGCCAATTAAGCACTGCCTCATCACCTACATATTGATACACTTGAGCCGAATATTTCTCTAACACCATGTTTAAATCGTAAAAACAATCCTGAATGAACTTACTGTATTTAATATGCCCGAGCTTCTCTGCAATGGTCGTAGACGATTTTAGATCCAAGAACATAAAAATATGCTTCTCTTCTTTAGGCTTTCTATAGGTTCCTAGAAGCATTTTTAAAAACACATCTCTACCAAATTTTTCTATCGAAATTTTAATAAAAGTAAATACTAAAGATGCCATGGCAAAGAATAATACCACCATCCAAAACGTTTTATCGGTGTGCCACCATCCTAAGTGATCATTATTTAAATCAATATCCATCCTATTTTCTGCTACTAATGATGTGGCAGTAGTAATAGAAACAAGAACAATTAGATAGATTGTTGTTTTTAAAACAATGGTTGCCCCAAGGGATATTTTTTTCATTATGAAAGAATCAAATACTGTTTCTACAACTGCGTAAAAAAAGCCAATTCCAACACCTAATAACACTCCTAAGTCCAGCCATTCGGTCATAGGTACTATCAAATCTGGATTGGTTACAAAGGCTTCATCTTCACCAATCCCAAAGTACCTTAAATGAACAAATATGAGAATACTAACAACCCAAAATATAATGGACTGAATTAAAAGAATGAGAAATTTTTTGAGGCCTCTATTCATCTACTTAGTAGACTTATTAATTTCGTTTACAGCAGCCTTAAACTCTTTCCAATTAATATAACCATCACCATCTTTATCATAACCTTCAATAAGCTTCGTTGATACGATACCTCTAATAAATCCGCTTATCTCAGCTTGTTTGAGCAGTTTAACAATTTCCTTTTTGTTAAGCTTGCCATTACCATTCTTGTCAAAGAAATCGAATGCTGCTTCCGGGGTATCGAAATGGTTTGTAATTACAATTTGAATTTTCTTTAGTATCGTTTTTTTGGAGGCCATGTTGGTTATAATTTAACTAAAGATAATTTTTTTCTGTCAGTTGCCCTGAACAGTAACAACAAGTTTTCTTCCTTTTGAAGAATTCCTGTGTTCGCACAAATAAATACCTTGCCAGATTCCTAGATTTAATTTGCCATCAGTTATTGGAATGCTAACAGAACTTCCCATTAAAGAAGCTTTTATATGGGCAGGCATATCGTCTGGGCCTTCAAACGTGTGTTTATAATAAGGTTGGTTTTCGGGCACCATAGTGTTAATATGAGATTCAAAGTCTTCTCTTACTGTTGAATCTGCATTTTCGTTTATGGTTAAACTCGCTGATGTATGTTTTATAAAAACATGAAGTAATCCTGTAGAGATATTGCGTATTTCTGGAACAGCGCATACAATCTGTTCTGTAATTAAATGAAAGCCTCTTGGTTGGGCGCTTAATGTAATTTCCTTTTGAAAGTAATGCATCAAGTTTTTTGCTTCTTCTTTCTGGCCGCAGGAAATAAGACATTATTTAATATAAGCCTGTAGCCTGGAGACGTTGGATGTAAATCAAGTTCCGTTTTAGGGTCACCTACTCTATGGGTATAATCTTCTGGGTCATGACCACCATAAAAAGTAAAAAATCCTTTCCCCTTAATACCATGAATGTATTTGGCTTCACCGTTGGTCTTGTTTTCTCCCATGACCAAGACATTCGATTTGATTTGTTCTCGCGTAAAAGAGGTTGTTTGTCCCATAAAACCTTTTACCAAAGCTGTATGATTTTGGCATAGCATCGTCGGTACAGGATCCCATTTTGCTGAGAAATCCATAAGTGAAAAGTAGTCAGTTTGTTTAGGTATACGTCGCTTCTGAGTCATATCTATGGATGAAAATTCATACACTAAAGGACTGCGTTCCAAAATATAATCCGTAAACGCAAATGTACTATTGTAGTTTATTTTATTCTGATAATTAGCATCGCTCCCATCACCATCAAACATGGGTTCACAGATGTCAATTCCCTCTGCTGACAAAGCTATATCAAAACTATCAGTAGCACTACACATGGCAAACATAAAACCACCGCCAACTACATAGTCTCGAATTTTAAGGGCAACATCTCGTTTCTCTTCAGATACTTTGGCGTATCCTAACTTAGAAGCCAAGGCTTCCGCATCTTTCTTTTCTTGAATATACCATGGTGCAGATCGGTATGCACGATAAAATTTACCATACTGACCTGTAAAGTCTTCATGATGTAAGTGCAACCAATCGTATAACAGCAACTCGTCATCTAATACTTTTTCGTCATATACCGTTTCATAAGGAATTTCGGCGTAAGTTAACACCATAGTTACAGCATCATCCCATGGTTGCTTGCCATTAGGTGTATATACAGCTATTTTTGGAGCTTTCTCCAAAATAACCGCTTCCATATTTTTGCTCGGGCTGCTTATCTCTGTTAATATAGCTTCTGCAGCTGATGTAGATAGTACTTCAAAAGAGACACCTCGGATTTGGCATTCCTTCTTTATTTCTTCGATATCTGGTAGTAAAAAAGAACCGCCTCGATAATTAAGTAACCACTTTACTTTTTGTTGTTTTTCTAGCGTCCAGTAAGTGATACCGTAAGCTTTTAAATGGTTCTTCTGAGTATCCGCATCCATCGGAATAAGTATATAGGATGCAAATATTGGCGCACTAAAAAATAGTAAAACGATAAGGGCTATCTTCTTCATAGGTGGAAGATACTTAAAAAATGGTTCGTTGAAAATAGGAATAACATACTATTAACGAAAAACTAAGAAATTAAGACCGCAATTTTTCTAGTACTAGGAAACTGTTCAAAAATAATTTTTAGAAAAACGGTAATTGGAATCGCCATTATCAATCCTGGAATGCCCCATAAAAAGCCCCAAAACATAAGCATAACCAAGACCGTAATAATATTTATGGAGAAGGATTTTCCCATAAAAATTGGTTCTAAAATAGCACCAAACAATACTTGAACACCCGTAATTGAAACAATAAAAAAGAACAACGTACTGGTAGGTTCTAGCTCTACAAAAGCAAAAATTGATAGTAAGATTACCGAAATAAAAGACCCTACCATCTGCACGAAATTAATTATAAAGGCAAATAATCCCCAAAAAATAGGAAAACTGACATCAAAAAAGTAGCAAGCTAACCCTGTACCAACACCTGTTAAAAAGCTTACCAAAAACTTTACTTTAATGAATGTCATCAATTCCTTTTCAATTTTTCGGAATGCCCTAATTGATGCGTGCTTTCCTTTTAACAAGGTCTTATTTAAAACATTGTGGACATTTATAGATTCCGCTAACCAAAGCACCACAAAAAATGCCGTCATTAATAGCATTGTGAGGAAATTTCTTAGAAAATCAACAGTAGTACCTAAATTTTCCTTCTTTAAAAGCTGTCCTATAACATTTTGGTCTTTTTGCACTTCTAAACCAAAGGTTTCTTCAAGATAGATGGTGGCATCGGCAATCTTTTGGTCAGCTTTTTCAAAAAATTCGGTATTTGTAGCCCTTATTTGTTTACTGGATAATTTTACAACCTCTACTCCTATTTTTAAACCAATTCCAATTAGCAGAACAACAATTATAATGCTTACAATTTTAGGAACTTTCCGCTTCCCTAACCAACGCATTAATGGTAAAAACAATAAGGCAATAAACATCGAGAATATTAGCGGAATGAAAATAAACGATAATACTTTTAGCAAATAAAAAATGATAGGAATAACAATAACTAACAATAAGATATTAGTGGTACGACGTTCGTTTAGCATTTAGGTTTTAGATGTTTATTGAATGTAAAGTAGGAAGATACTTAAAATCCTTATTTGATAGAAGAATTTAATGGAATATTAACGCTTAAAACGGTACATCATTGTCATCCTCCAAATCGTCTGGAGCTCCAAATGCTTCGTTGGCTGACGGAAAATTATCAGGTTTAAAAGTGTCGTCGTTAGCGGCATTCATCTTACTATGGAATTCGAAAGGTGAGTCGAAATCATCCAAATTATCAAACTTACCAAGATGTCCAATAAACTTGAGTCGTATGTTATCTAAGCCACCATTTCTGTGCTTTGCAATAATAAACTCAGCTTGTCCTTCGGTTGGTGAGCGTTCATCATCATCCCATTCATCAATCTTATAGTACTCGGGTCTATAAATAAATGAAACGATATCGGCATCCTGCTCAATAGCTCCAGATTCACGTAAATCGGATAGAAGAGGACGTTTACTTCCCCCACGAGTTTCCACAGCACGAGATAGCTGAGATAAAGCTATAACCGGTACACTTAATTCTTTCGCTAAAGCCTTTAAATTTCTGGATATCGTAGATATTTCTTGTTCTCGGTTACCACCTTTCTGGCTTCCTCCAGCCGTCATTAATTGCAAATAATCAACAATGATTAACTTGATGTCGTGCTGTGATTTTAATCTTCGAGCTTTAGCTCTAAGGTCGAAAATCGATAATGAAGGCGTATCATCTATAAACAAAGGTGCTTTTTCTAAGCCTTTTACTTTCACATTTAATTGCTCCCATTCATGCTTTTCCAACTTACCCGTACGTAATTTTTCAGAGGACAACCCAGTTTCACTTGAGATAAGTCGCGTTATCAATTGTACAGATGCCATCTCCAAAGAGAAAAAGGCTACGCCTATGTTCTGATTTACGGCAATATTTCTTGCCATAGAGAGCGTTAAAGCAGTTTTACCCATACCAGGGCGCGCTGCCACGATAATTAAATCGCTCTCTTGCCAACCAGAAGTTAATTTATCTAACTTATCAAAACCTGAGGGGATTCCACTCAAGCCTTCTTTATTTGATATTTCTTCAATCTTCTTCTTTGCTTGAATCACCAAGCTTTGAGCTGTTTCACTAGACTTTTTGATATTTCCTTGAGTGACCTCATAAAGCTTTGATTCGGCATTGTCCAAAAGATCAAAAACATCCTTGGTTTCATCATAAGAATCTTCAATTATTTCACTTGAAATCTTAATCAGACTTCGTTGAATAAACTTTTGAAGAATAATACGGGCATGAAACTCAATGTGCGCTGAAGAAGACACTTTCTGCGTTAGAGAAATCAGATAAAAATCTCCACCAACTACATCTAGCTTCTGATTTTTCTTTAACTGGCTTGAAACGGTTAATAAGTCAACAGGCTCGCTATTTTCAAACAGTTGAAAAATAGCTTCGAATATATATTGATGGGCTTCCTTGTAAAAAGCTTCAGGACTTAAAATATCTATAACCTCATCAACCCCCTTTTTATCAATCATCATTGCTCCTAACACAACTTCCTCCAAATCAAGTGCTTGAGGAGGTATTTTACCTCTTTCAAGATTAATTAGAGTGCTTTTATCGACTTTATAGCCTTTTAGTTGGTCGGGTTGTTTCATCAGAGCGAAAGTAAAAAAATTGTTAACACAAAGTTATGTTGGGAGACTTATCATTGTCAACTGTAAGTTAACAATTTAACTGTTGATAACTCGAAATTATTGTTAATAAGCATAAAAAAACCGAGGTATTAAACCTCGGTAATTTTTTGGCAAGTGATGTTTAAAGGATTAGCCTTTATAAACACCCATTTGCGAATATTTTTCCATGCGTTGTTTTACCAATTCTTTTGGTGATAAGTTTTTAAACTCCTCATATGATTTGGCTATTGTATCTCTAACAGTAACAAACGTTTTTTCTCTATCGTTATGAGCACCACCGAGCGGTTCTTTGACAATCGCATCTATCAATTTCATTTTCTTCATATCTGCCGCTGTAAGCTTCAAAGCTTCAGCTGCCTGCTCTTTATATTCCCAACTCCTCCATAATATGGATGAGCAGGATTCCGGAGAAATAACAGAATACCAAGTATTTTCTAACATCAAGACCTTATCTCCAACGCCAATACCTAGAGCCCCACCTGATGCACCTTCTCCAATAATAACCGTAATAATTGGCACTTTAAGTCGAGACATTTCTAAGATATTCCTTGCGATTGCTTCACCTTGTCCGCGTTCCTCAGCCTCAATACCAGGGTATGCTCCTGGTGTATCTATTAAAGTCACTACAGGAATACCAAACTTCTCGGCAGATTTCATTAATCTCAGTGCTTTTCTGTAACCTTCAGGATTGGCCATACCAAAGTTTCGATACTGTCTTGTTTTAGTATTAAACCCTTTTTGTTGACCAATAAACATATAACTTTGATCACCAATCTTTCCTAGACCACCTATCATAGCTTTGTCATCCTTAACACCTCTATCACCATGAAGCTCCAAAAATGTATCTCCACAAATAGCATTAATGTAATCTAATGTATAAGGTCTGTTAGGGTGTCTTGACAATTGTACACGTTGCCAAGGTGTCAAGTTCTTGTATATATCCTTTTTGGTAGCTACTAGTTTTGTTTCTATTTGCTTACAAGTTTCCGTTACATCTACCTCGCTCTCTTCCCCTATTAGTTGGCACTTTTCCAACTGCTCTTGTAAATCTTTAATTGGTAATTCAAATTCCAAATATTCCATAGAAAATGCCCTTTGTTTATTGTTTAGTTAGGGTACAAATATAAAAACTTTAATTAGGATTGACTGTTAAGAATTCTTCCTTTTTAGGTGTTTGGAATTTTTAATAACACCGTTAAGCAATACAGTTATTATTATCAATATAGCGCCAAAGTAAAATTGTTGGCTCATTTTTTCTTTTTCAGGAAATAACAGTATTGCCAAAACAATTCCGTAAATAGGTTCCAGATTATAAGTAAGTACAACTGTATATGGACTTATATGCTTCATAACATATACTGCTGCAATAAAAGCGTAAGCGGTACAAACAGAAGCTAGTATAAAAAGATAACCATAATCTGAAATGCTCAAACTGAAAAAATCCTTAGAAAAGCCTTCACCAAATAAAATAATGAAAATAGTTATAAACAGTATCCCTCCTATGAACTCGTAAAATGAAATAACCGTTGCGGAATTTTGCTCCAAAAACTTACCGTTAAAAACTGCAAAAAGCGATGATAAAAATGCTGATGTTATTCCTAATATTATACCTGTGAGGTATTTTATTTCACTTTGGGTAATTATGAAAACGCCTATAATTACAAGTACGCCAAAAATTATTTCGTAATAAATCACTTTACGCTTATATATTATAGGCTCTATGAGTGAAGCAAAAAAAGCGCCTGTGGAAAACATAGCTAGGGCAATAGAAATATTGGCCTCATCGATGGCTCCAAAAAACGTAATCCAGTGTAAGGCAATAATAACACCCGCAAGGCAATACCGGATAATAAACTTTTTTGGAATATTAATTTTTACACCGACAATCTTAATATAAAAGAACATGAGTATAATTGCCATCACCATCCTAAACCAAACTAAAGGGATTGCCTTAATGGTAATTAACTCACCAAGTATAGCAGTGAATCCAGCTATGAAAACTAATAGATGTAAATGAAAGTAATTCTTGAGTTTAGCGCTTGGCATTATACAACAGGTAAATAGCTAAAATACCAAATAGAAAATTAGGAAACCAAACAGCTACTAATGGTGGAAAATCGGATTGTTCCGCCATGACTCCAAAAACTTTATCGAAAAAAACGAAGACCATAGCAATACATATTCCAAATGCTAGGTTTACGCCCATGCCTCCTCGACGTTTTATAGACGACACGGCAACAGCAATAATAGTCAAAATAAAAACAGAAACAGGTAAGCTCCATTTCTTATACAAAACCACTTGATAACGCCCAATATTAGATGAACCTCGGAGTTGCTCTTTCTCAATAAAATTGGTTAAATCTTTATAGTTTAAGGTTTCAGCGATATATTCAACAGGAGTTAAATCTTCTAAATCGAATGTAAAATTGAAATCTTTTCGCCTTTCTACTACCAAAGAATCTCCCGATTCTCCTACAAGTCTCTTAACATAGTTTATTAATCTGTATACACTATCTTTTTCTATATAACGAATACTATTTGCTGTGATCTTATACTCTAATTTGTTTCCGTTAAAATGTTCAAGGGTGAAATTTTGACCTCTTTTATCTTTGATATTGAAATTACTTACATATATATAGTCATTATCATTAATCTGCCTAAATACATTTTTATTCTCTCTATCTTTTTTACCTTTTTTAAAATATTTATAATCAAACTCATTAAAACCTTTACTTGCCATAGGTGCCAGATACATCCCCAGAAGCAAAGCCAATGCAGCAATTATTGTAGCTCCAATCATATAAGGTCTAAGAAATCTTGAGAATGATACTCCTGAGCTCAAAAAAGCAACTATCTCTGTATTATTAGCAAGCTTAGAAGTAAACCATATAACTGATAAGAAAAGAAACAGCGGAAAAAGTAAATTCGCGAAATAAATAGTAAAGTCTAGATAAAATCTAGCGATTTCTCCAAAAGGTACTTCATTCTCAAGCATCTTATCTATTTTCTCAGCAAGATTTACTGTAATCCCAATCGGGATGAATAAGAGTAACATCATTAAGAATGTAAGCAAATAACGCTTCAATATGTACCAATCCAATATCTTCATTAAAGCCTTTTATCCATTTGTTTTACCATCTTATCTTTCCAAGTTCTAAAATCACCTGCAATAATGTGTTTTCTAGCCTCTCTTACTAGCCACAAATAAAAACCAAGATTATGTATGGTTGCAATTTGTTTTCCTAATAATTCATTTACAGAAAAGAGATGTTTTAGATATGCTTTAGAATATTCCGTATCTACAAATGTAATATTCATATCATCTATAGCAGAAAAATCATCTTCCCATTTCTTGTTCTTTATGTTTATAGTGCCGTGTGCCGTAAAAAGCATTCCATTTCTGGCATTTCGAGTCGGCATGACACAGTCAAACATATCAATCCCTAACGCTATATTTTCTAAAATATTGATTGGTGTACCAACACCCATTAAATATCTAGGCTTGTCTTCTGGTAGAACATCGCATACAACTTCCGTCATCGCATACATTTCTTCAGCAGGTTCTCCAACAGAAAGACCCCCTATAGCATTTCCTACAGCTCCGGAATTGGCAATATACTCTGCGGATTGTTTCCTTAGATCCTTATATGTACTTCCCTGAACTATTGGGAAAAACGCTTGATTGTAATCATACTTAAGCGGTGTTTTTTCCAAATGATTAATACACCTATCCAACCAGCGGTGAGTCATATGCATCGACCGCTTGGCATAATTATAATCACAAGGGTAAGGTGTACACTCATCAAAAGCCATGATAATATCTGCACCTATACTACGTTGAATTTCCATCACATTTTCAGGTGTAAACATATGCATACTCCCATCTATATGAGACTTGAACTTGACGCCTTCTTCTTTTATTTTTCTATTTGCAGATAAAGAATATACCTGATAGCCACCTGAATCAGTTAAGATATTTCTATCCCAATTCATGAATTTGTGCAACCCTCCAGCCTTTTCGAGAATAGGTGTTTTAGGTCTTAAGAACAAATGATATGTATTGCCTAGTATAATATCAGGATTTATATCATTTTTAAGTTCTCTCTGATGGACTCCTTTAACAGATGCGACCGTACCAACAGGCATAAAAATTGGGGTCTCGATAACACCATGATCTGTGGTAATTATTCCAGCTCGCGCTTTACTGTTAGAATCTTCGGCTTTGAGGTTAAAAAACATAGAAAGTATCGTCAGCGAGCAAAGATAAATAACTAAACTTCATTACATACTTAATAAAATCAAAATTGTTAGCAAATGATGGTTTTTAGTTAATAAGTGGCTTATCACACTTTTTGAGAAGGCTATTCAAAAAACTATTTTTGAAGCTTAAAATCCAACACATAATTCATGGCAGATATTAAACATTTAGAAGACTTAGTAACCCAAGTAAGAAGGGATATTTTAAGGATGGTACATAAAGTAAACTCAGGACATCCCGGAGGCTCTCTAGGATGCGCAGAGTTTTTTGTAGCCTTGTATAACGAATTAATGGAAAGAAACGAAAGCTTCGAAATGGATGGCATCGGAGAAGATTTATTTTTCCTATCAAACGGCCATATATCTCCTGTGTACTACAGTGTGTTAGCAAGAGTTGGATATTTCCCTGTTGATGAATTAAATACTTTCAGATTAATAAACTCAAGATTGCAAGGACACCCAACAACGCATGAAGGCTTACCTGGTGTACGTATTGCCTCTGGGTCATTAGGACAAGGTATGTCCGTAGCTCTTGGAGCGGCGCAAGCAAAAAAACTAAATAATGATAATCATTTAGTTTACAGTCTCCATGGTGATGGCGAATTGCAAGAAGGTCAGAATTGGGAAGCTATTATGTATGCAGCAGGAAATAAGGTTGACAATATTATTTCTACAATTGATTTAAATGGCCAACAAATTGATGGCTCTACGGATACTGTTCTCCCAATGGGGAGTATTAAAGGCAAATTCGAAGCCTTTGGCTGGGACGTTCTAGAAATTAAAGATGGAAATAACGTTGAAGCTATCTTAAATGGCATGTCCGAAGCTAAATCCAGGACTGGTAAAGGAAAACCTGTTTGTGTGTTATTACATACTGTAATGGGAAATGGCGTGGATTTTATGATGCATACGCATGCATGGCATGGTAAAGCACCGAACGACGAACAATTAGAAATAGGCTTAGCTCAAAATGCTGAAACTTTAGGAGATTACTAAAAGAACAATTCCATTTATGAAAACTTACACAAATACAGGAAATAAAGACACAAGATCAGGATTTGGAGCTGGTTTAACAGAACTAGGTAAAACGAATGAAAATGTTGTAGCGCTTTGTGCTGACCTTATTGGATCATTAAAAATGGATGCTTTCAAAGCGAATCATCCAGAGCGTTTCTTTCAGGTTGGAATAGCTGAAGCCAATATGATGGGCTTAGCTGCTGGAATGACGATTGGCGGAAAAATTCCTTTTACTGGAACTTTTGCTAATTTCTCTACTGGGCGTGTTTACGATCAGATAAGACAAAGTATTGCCTATTCGGATAAAAATGTGAAGATATGTGCTTCACACGCCGGAATAACTTTGGGTGAAGACGGAGCAACGCATCAGATTCTTGAAGATATCGGATTGATGAAAATGCTTCCTGGAATGACAGTTATAAACACCTGCGACTTTAATCAAACAAAAGCCGCGACATTAGCCATAGCAGACCATCATGGTCCTGTGTATTTGCGTTTTGGAAGACCTAAAGTAGCTAATTTTACACCAGAAAATCAAACTTTCGAAATTGGAAAAGCGGTCAAACTAACCGAAGGAAATGATGTAACTATAGTTGCAACTGGGCATTTAGTATGGGAAGCTTTAGAAGCTGCTAAAGCTTTAAACGATAAAGGTATTTCTGCCGAAGTGATAAATATACATACAATAAAACCTCTAGATGACAAGGCAATTATTGATTCAGTAAAAAAGACCGGATGTATAGTTACAGCTGAAGAGCATAATTATTTAGGCGGACTTGGAGAAAGTGTCTCTAGAGTGCTTTCTCAACATTTACCTACACCTCAAGAATTTGTTGCTACACGAGATACATTTGGAGAATCTGGAACTCCTGCGCAACTATTGGAAAAGTATGGATTGAATAGTGCTGCCATCATTAAAGCTGCCCAAACTGTAACAAAAAGAAAATAATACGCTCTTTAATTCGTTTAACAAGTATAAATCATTAAACGAAAATTATGAGAAATCTATTTTTAATTGCGGTACTAACCACCACAATGTGTTTTACATCCTTTGCTCAATCAGGCAGTGGATACGGAATCAAAGGCGGACTTAACTATAATGGCAATGGCGATTATTTTGACTCCGTTAATGATAATTTCCAAAATCCAGACAGGAATGTCGGATTCCATATTGGTATTTTCGGTAAAATAGGAAGTGATCTTTACTTCAAACCAGAATTGGTTTACACTAGTACTAAAAGTGATTATGATAGTGATGAATTTACCATGAAAAAACTGGATGCGCCTCTATTGTTTGGTGCTAAAATTATAGGCCCTTTAAGCATCTTTGGTGGCCCTTCATTACAGTATATCCTTGATAGCGGTTTCAATGACATAAATATTCAAGAAATTGAGAATGATTTTTCCGTTGGTCTTAATTTTGGTGTTGCGGTTAACTTTAAAAGTGTTGGAATAGATTTACGCTATGAAAGAGGCTTCTCTGAAAATGAAGCAAGCTTCTTAGACAATAATGGTATCGGAATAAATGACCGATTAGATACACGACCAGATCAATTGATATTAAGTATATCTCTTGCGCTTAATTAGCAAAAAAGCATATAACTAAAAAAGCCGCTAATTAGCGGCTTTTTTAGTTAATTATCATCTGGATTCCTAGACTCTGTATCATCTGGATCGAGGTAATTGGGAATACCATCGCCATCTGTATCGTCATTTGTTGGGTCACCATCTCCTATATCGTTATCAGGGATACCATCACCATTACTGTCTACATTTGGATCTGGATCTGGCTCCAAATCTTCGTCTTTCGTTAAGGTACCATCACCGTCATCATCGGCATCAAAATAGTTTACAAACAAGTCATCGTCGGTATCATCTTCTTCAAGTGTAAACACTCCGTCTCCATTTAAATCCTCTAAATAAGAAGGTACATGATCACCGTCGTGATCCGTTTGATTCACACCAACAAGATTAAATCTAAATACTAAGGGCGAATAAAATGATATACCTGATGGCGGATTATCAAAGTACGCCAAACCAGATGGCATAAAGACTGCCCCAATACCATAATCTGTAAACGTTGTTGTCCCGTCAGGATTCAAAGTATTTGTAGTAGCCTCTTTAAACTCTAATAGCCCTTCTCTAAAACCCCCTACTACACTAAGCAATTCAAACCAAATTGGATTTGGAGAATTGTCAAATATTTCATCATTTAAATAAGCTCCTTTATATGTCACAAATGTAGAATCAGTAAATTTAGGTTGTTCGCCTCCTCCTTCTCTTACTTTAAGAAAGTATAACTTATATTCAACATCTGATATATTATCAGATACTATCTTACTTTCTACTTGGTCTATTAAAGGAATTTTGTCTTGAGTTCCATTCTCAACAGAAATGGTATCAAAAATGATTTCGAAATCCATAGTATCTGGATTCGCTTGAAACTCCTCGTAGTTGTAAAAATGCGTAGAGAGATATTCTTCTATAGAATCTAAATCTACAAGATATTGCTCTGTTCTATCTCTGGACTCTACTAATACAGTGTCGTCGTTATCATCTTTTTTACAAGAATTCATGGCTAAACCTAAAACCAAGAATGCTAATATGTAATTTCTTAATTTCATCAATTACTTTTTTGAGATTTTATACAATGGCAAACATAATTGTAACTTACCATTATTGCTTATTTTTGAGGCTGCAAGATACAATTTTATCTTTTGTACCAACAATTATAATAACGCCAAATTCTGTTAAAATATATGCGAATTGATAAGTATTTATGGTGTACTCGCTATTTTAAAACGCGAAACCAAGCTACAAATGCTTGCAAAAAAGGGCATGTAAGAATCAACGATAGTATAGCCAAGCCAGGCAGGGAAATATATCCGATGGATAAAATAGCCCTTCGAAAAAATCAAATTAATTATACGCTCACTGTAAATGATATCCCTACAAATCGTGTTGGAGCGAAATTAGTAGATATTTATAGAATTGATACAACCCCAAAAGATGCTTTCCAAGCTCAAAATTTGCTTAAGTTAGCCAAAGACCATTACAGAAAAAAAGGCATAGGAAGACCAACCAAAAAAGACAGAAGGGATATTGACGAATTTTATGATGAGAATGAATAAAGACTTATTATCTTTGAAAACCCATAATCCCGAAGTAAATTCGGGACAGGTTGGGCATTTAACATATAAAACCCGTTAGCTTAATTAATGTCTGATTCTAAAAACATCATACTAAATCACAAGCAGATTGTCCATAAAATAAGACGTATTGCCTATCAAATTTACGAAAGCAATACCGAAGAAAAGGAAGTTATTATCGCCGGAATAGACACAAGTGGTTATATACTTGCCAAGAAAATTAAATCTGAATTAGAAAAAATTTCGAGCTTAAAACCTGTTCTTTGTAAAGTTTCTATCGATAAAAAACATCCAAGAAATCCTATAAACACTTCACTTAGCATAGAAGAGTATCAGAGTAAGTCGTTAGTTCTTGTGGATGATGTTTTAAACTCTGGAACAACGTTAGTCTATGGTGTAAAGCACTTTTTAGATGTACCGCTAAAACAATTTAAAACTGCAGTTCTGGTTAATAGAAATCACAAAAAATATCCTGTAAAAGCAGATTTTAAAGGTATTTCTTTATCTACCTCTCTAAAAGAACATGTTACAGTTGTTCTTCAAGGAAAATCATTTGAGGTATCACTTGAGTAAATTGAATATTAACTCTTCAACAATATCCTTTACAGGTTTATTATCAATATCGATAATATTATTGGTTTGATTATAATAGAACCCTCTTTCAAAAAGATGCTTACCAATAAACTCTTGTAACTGTTCTGTAGATTCCATGTGTCTTATTAAAGGCCTGTTTTCTTTTTCTTTAAACAGTCTTTCTGTTAGAAACTCTATAGAACCCTTGAAGTAAAAAATACTGGAATGCACAGATTTTTTTATAATATCCATGTTATGACCATAACATGGCGTACCGCCACCTAAAGCCAAAACTAAATCGTTCTTCTTTGCTAAAACTTCTTGAAGGTAATGGTATTCTCTTTTTCTGAAATACACTTCGCCCTTATCAGCAAAGATTTCGGGAATACTCTTTTTTTCATTTTTTACAATGTAATCATCTAGGTCAATAAAATTATAGCTTAAAATGCTTGCCAATTCTTTACCAACCGTAGATTTCCCAGAGCCCATATAGCCCAATAAAATGACTTTCATATTGGTTTATTTATTGATTTTAAAGGGATAACAAATGCTCATAATTTCTTCGACAAATTTATATTAAAAAAGTATTGTAATATAATATTTAACCTCTTATATTTGCACCTCTTTTGAAGAAAAATAGACCAGTTAGCTCAGTTGGTAGAGCATCTCCCTTTTAAGGAGAGGGTCCTGGGTTCGAGCCCCAGACTGGTCACCAAAAAGTTAGGTTTTCGCCTAACTTTTTCTATTTTTACTGCATATAAATGCGCACGTGGCGGAATTGGTAGACGCGCTAGCTTGAGGGGTTAGTGGACATTAGTCCGTGGAAGTTCGAGTCTTCTCGTGCGCACAATCTGTTTTATTGAAAAACATAATCTTTAAAATCCTGAAGTTTTGAGTAATTTTAGAAGTCAGTATACTGACCTTAAGCGTCAGCATTCGAGCCTTCTCGTTAGCACTATACTACTTTTTAATCAGCTTTAATTTTCTATAACTATCGCTGGATTTTTACGTTTCTATATTTAATCTATCTTTAATTTTTGTTAAATATTATAGAATATGGTAAGATAAAATGTAATTTTGTTTAACCTTTATTGATAAAAAATGAACAACGTTAAGAATAACTTCAGCATCAAGGATCTTGAAAACTTGTCTGGAATTAAAGCGCATACAATAAGAATCTGGGAAAAGCGATATAATTTGCTCCAACCAAATAGAACCGAAACCAATATAAGGTACTACAGCCTAGAGAGTCTTCAAAAGTTGTTAAACATCACCTTTT
Organism: uncultured Flavobacteriaceae bacterium; assembly: GCA_937923735.1. Lineage (GTDB taxonomy): Bacteria > Bacteroidota > Bacteroidia > Flavobacteriales > Flavobacteriaceae > JABABD01. Next base: position 22,923 of record CALDUJ010000109.1, read on the forward strand.
TATATAATAATGGCTATAAGATTTCTAAAATATCCAAGATTGGTGAGAATAATATAAGTAACGTCGTACGAGAACTTATATCAGAAAACAGTATTAAAGGTCACGCTATCAATGCATTTAAAATGTCTATGATGAATTTTGACCAAACCTTATTCTTTAATACATATAATAGTCTCTTAAATGAGAAATCGTTCAGGGAGATATTTTACGATGTTTTTATCCCCCTGTTAGAAGAAATGGGTTTACTATGGCAGACAGATACTATAACACCATCCCATGAGCATTTTATTTCTGCCCTCATAAAACAAAAAATACTTGTCAATACAGAAAAATTACAGACCACTGAGCCAAGAAATAAATCTAAGACATTTGTACTCTTTCTACCTGACAATGAAATACACGAGCTTGGTTTAATGTATCTCAATTACGAAATATTATTACATGGTTATCAGGCAATATTCTTAGGTCAAAGCATTCCGATGAATAATCTTGAGGATTTATTACCTCTTTACGACAATATTATATTTGTATCCTATTTTACCATAAGCCCCACAAAAGACAAATTAGAAGAATATTTTACCAACTTTAAGGAAACTATTATTCAATCCGATAAGATAAAATTCTGGGTTTTGGGTAAAATGCTTGAGCATGTAGAACAAAGCCAACTTCCTAAAGGCGTAATTGCCCATCACAGAATCACAGAGTTTGTAGAAAAACTTTAACAAACAGTATTACATATGTCAAAAACTATCGCCATAATTGGTTCTGGGTTTTCATCCCTTGCAGCGTCCTGTTATCTTGCAAAGCAAGGACATAATGTTACAATTTTTGAAAAAAATGATACTATTGGCGGTAGAGCAAGACAATTAAAAAAAGATGGTTTTACGTTTGATATTGGTCCGACATGGTACTGGATGCCAGATGTTTTTGAGCGATTTTTTAATGATTTCGATAAGAAACCATCCGATTATTATACGTTAGAAAAACTAAATCCCGCATACAACGTCTATTTTGGCAAGGATGACTTCATCTCTATTGAAGACACATTAGACAAAATATGTGATGCATTTGATGATGAGGAAAAAGGGAGTTCGGTAAAGTTAAGACAATTCATCAATAAGGCTGAGAACAATTATGATGTTGCAATCAAAAATTTAGTATATAATCCAGGTGTATCACCTCTAGAGCTTGTCACACCTGTTACCATCAAGAAAATCAACCAGTTTTTTAGTACCATAAAGAAAGAGGTTCGAAAAGAATTCAAAAACAAGAAACTTATACAGATTTTAGAGTTTCCTGTATTGTTTTTAGGTGCTAAACCTAGTGATACGCCAGCTTTTTATAGCTTTATGAATTATGCTGATTTTGGTCTTGGCACTTTTCACCCCAAAAATGGTATGTACCAAGTTATACTTGCCATGGAAAGTCTTGCCAAAGAACTAGGAGTTGCAATAAAGACCAATCACGCTATTGATAAGATTCTCATCGAAAACGGAATTACATCAGGAGTAATTAGTAATGGAGAAGAATTTAATTCTGATGTGGTTTTGAGTGGAGCAGATTATCATCATTCTGAAACCTTGGTTGACAAAAAATACCGTCAATATTCTGAGGCCTATTGGGAAAAGAAAACTTTTGCTCCATCTTCCCTGCTCTTCTATGTAGGATTTGATAAAAAATTAATAAATGTAGAACATCATACATTATTTTTTGATGTTGATTTTGACGTACATGCCGAAGCTATTTACGATGATCCGCGTTGGCCGGAGAATCCTCTTTTTTATGCGAGTTTCCCATCGAAAACAGATATAGAAGCAGCTCCTGAAGGACAAGAAGCTGGCATTTTCTTAATCCCGCTAGCGCCAGGAATTGAAGATACACCAGAAATTCGTGACAAATATTTTCAAAAAATCATGAAGCGTTTTGAACATTTAACTTCTCAAAATGTTGTAAAGCATATTATCTTTAAAGAATCGTTCTGTGTTAATGATTTTATTAAAGATTACAATTCTTATAAAGGAAACGCTTATGGAATGGCTAATACATTAATGCAAACAGCGTTTTTAAGACCGAAATTAAAAAGTAAAAAAGTAAAAAACTTATTCTTTACCGGGCAACTAACGGTTCCTGGACCGGGTGTTCCACCATCATTAATATCGGGAAAACTAGTAGCAGAACTAATAAACAAAGAAAACTAAATATGAAAAGCCTTTTTGATACTGTATCCAATGATTGCAGTAAGATAGTAACTCAATCTTACAGCACTTCATTTTCTTTGGCTACAAAAATGCTTTCTAAATCTATACGACAGGATATATACAACATATACGGCTTTGTAAGATTCGCTGATGAGATTGTCGACACATTTCATGATTATAACAAAGAAGACTTATTCAATCGTTTTGTAGATAATCTTGAATTATCTCTTTCTGATAAGATTAGTTTAAATCCGATATTAAATTCGTTTCAGCATACCTTTCATAAGTATAATATAGACAAAAAGTTAGTAGATGCGTTTCTGAGAAGTATGCGTCTAGATTTGCATAAGCAAGATTATTTAACAGAGGAGGAATTCAAAGACTATATTTATGGCTCTGCTGATGTAGTTGGATTGATGTGTCTCAAAGTTTTTGTTACTGGTGACGAGCAAAAGTATCAGGAGCTTAAAGATTCTGCAATGAGTCTTGGTTCTGCATTTCAGAAAGTTAATTTTCTCAGAGATTTAAAAGCGGATTTTGAAGATTTACAGCGCACTTATTTTCCAAATACTAATCTAAGAGAGCTTGATGAGGCTTCTAAGCAACGAATCATAAACGAAATTGATGAAGATTTTGCAAAGGGTTTAGAAGGTATTCATAATTTACCTTCAGAAGCTAAGTTTGGTGTCTTTATGGCATATAGGTATTACTACCAGTTATTAAAAAAACTAAAGAAAACACCAGCCTTGCAAATAAAGAATTCGAGAATTAGAGTAACCGATTATAAAAAAGTAGAGCTTCTCACTAGAAGTTATGTGAAATATCAACTAAATTTGATATAGATTATGGATACGTTTTATTGGATATTAGTCTTTTTCGGAACCTTTAGCATTATGGAATTCATGGCTTGGTTTACTCATAAATACGTCATGCATGGCTTTTTATGGTCCTTACACAAAGACCACCACCATAAAGACCACGATTCTTGGTTCGAACGTAACGATGCCTTCTTTATTTTTTATGCTATTGTTAGTATGACATGCTTTTATTTATGGAGTTATGAAGGCGTTTGGTATTGCCTCCCAATAGGGCTTGGTATTCTTGCCTATGGTATTGCTTATTTTATTGTACATGACATCTTTATACATCAACGTTTCAAGATGTTTCGCAATGCAAACAACTGGTATGCTAAAGGCGTAAGAAGAGCACACAAAATTCATCATAAACATCTTGGCAAGGAAGAGGGAGAATGTTTTGGGATGTTATTTGTCCCTTTTAAATACTTCAAGAAGTAATAGATGAATTACCTCTATTTACTTCTAGATTTGGGATCACTTTCAATCCCATTCCTATATAGTTTTCATCCAAAATTAAAATTTTATAAGAAATGGAAAGCCTTGTTTTTGGCAATTCCATTAACCATGTTGGTATTTATTCCTTGGGATGTTATTTTTACACAAAATGGTTTTTGGGGATTTAATGAAACCTATTTTCTTGATTTAAGGATTTTAAGTTTACCGTTAGAAGAATGGCTATTTTTTATTTGTATACCATATGCATGTGTATTCACACACTATGCATTACTATATTATTTTCCTAAACTAAAATTAAAAACATTTACCACTAAAATAGTAAGCTATTTGCTCATGGGACTTTTAGCTATTTTGACACTGTTTAACTATGACAAATGGTACACACTTATCAATTTCACGTATGCCTTGATTTTGATTCCGATTGTATTAAAAACGAATAAAGAATTACTTAGCAAGTACTACCTCACATTTTTAGTAATGTTGATTCCTTTTTTTATTGTAAACGGAATTCTCACAGGAAGTTTTATTGAAAATGAAGTTGTTTGGTATAACTCTGAAGAAATACTTGGAATACGTATGTTTACAATTCCAATTGAGGATAGTATTTACGCATTTACATTACTATTGACGAATCTTGCTTTGGTTGAATTCTTAGAGAAAAAGCTATTCAGCAAGTAATCGGTCCAAAGTACTCCTCACCATTTCACTGTTCCAATTGGCTGCACCAGTTTTATCCATTATGATATTGCCATCTTTGCCTATTACAAATGTTCTAGGAATACTTCTTGTTTTAAGTTCTTGAGGAATATCAGAAATTGGTCGATGGATTTTAAAGGTATAATCGTGCTTATTTAAGAATTTTGCTATAATTGATTCTTCCTCTTGAGAAACTAATAATAATTCAATTTTATCGCCGTAATCATTGTACAATTTTTGAATTGATGGCATTTCTGCAACACAAGGTGGACACCAAGTCGCCCAAAAATTAATCAGGATTACTTTTCCTTCAGCTTCCTTGAAATCATAGTTAAACCCATCTAAAGATTGTAGCTTCCAGTTATAATTATTAAGTCTTTCCCTATCACTTTCTGAAATCTCAGAAGGGCTAAACATTGCCAATCCTTTATGAAGAAATACTTGAATAGGCTGTCGTGTTTGAGGAATAATAATTAATAGAAAA
>CALDUJ010000110.1 GCA_937923735.1 uncultured Flavobacteriaceae bacterium
AAAGTCCCATAAACATTGAGTTTACAGGACTTTCGTCGATTTTGAATAAATCTTGGCGGAGAAAGAGGGATTCGAACCCCCGGAGGTGTGACCCTCAACAGTTTTCAAGACTGCCGCATTCGACCACTCTGCCATTTCTCCGAGTGTCTTTTGCGTTGCCTTTTCAGCGGGCTTGCCCGCCGAAGGGAATTTTCTTTCCCGTAGGCGGGTGCAAATATAGGACGCTTTTTAGTTCTTTTCAAATAAAAAAGAATGATTTTTCTAGTCGATTATTGGTATCGGTTTCTTATCATCATCTAGGGCAACAAATGTAAATAATCCTGTTATGGCTTGCTCTCTGCCTTCTTCATACATTCGCTCAATAAAGATGTCTACCTTAACGACACAACTGGTATTACCAACTTTATGAATACGAGCTATAAGTTCGACAATAGTTCCTGCCGGTATGGGTTTTTCAAAATCAACTTTATCAGATGATATGGTAACGACTTTCTTTCGGCTAAACCGTGTAGCGCATATAAAAGAGGCTTCATCCATTAATTGCAGTGCTGTACCGCCAAAAAGTGTATTATAATGGTTAGTAGTATTTGGGAAAATAGCCTTAAAAATTCTGGTTTCGGAGGCATCTATTTTGGTTTCTATTGTACTCATAGTAATTAGCGAATATTATTATCAAGTAAATTTATGAATGTTATTAATTGATTTACCTTTCAATTAGTAATTTTGTCACAAACATATGCACATGGATATTATTAAATCTCTCAATTGGAGATACGCTACCAAAAAATTCGATAGTAACAGAATTCTTGATGAGGAAAAGGTAGATATTGTAAAAAATGCTTTTAATCTAACGGCAACTTCTTATGGTTTACAACCGCTTAAGATGATAGTGATTAGTGATAAAAAACTCCAGCAAGAACTAGTGGCTAGTTCTTATGGACAAAAACAAGTAGCTCAAGCGTCTCATATTTTGGTACTTTGCATTAATACTATAGTAGATGAGTCTTATATTAAAGATTACTTTAAACTTGTTAAGGATACTAGAAATACGCCAAGAGAAATATTAAAACCTTTTGAAGACGATTTAGTAAAAAGTTTTAGCTCAAAAGATGCTACGAGTATTGAAAATTGGACCACCAAACAAGCTTACCTAGCTATGGGAAATCTATTAACTGTATGTGCGGTCGAAGAGATTGATGCTTGCCCTATGGAAGGTTTTATTCCTGCTAAGTACGATGAAATTCTCAATCTTACCAATAGAAACTTAAAATCTGTTTTAGTAATGCCCATTGGATATCGGCATCAGGACGATACTTTTGCAAGTTTTAAAAAAGTAAGGAAAACTTTAGATGATTCCGTTATTGTGCTGTGATACAATATTTTGGCAAAATATTTGTTATATCAATTAAAATTTTAAATTTGCAAAAGCAGTAAAGCAACTCCAAATGAAAAAATTGATTCTAATATTCGTGCTATGTATTGGTTTTCAATCAGTCGCTCAAAGTTTGAAATGGGAAACTGATTTCGAAACAGCTAAAAAAATATCTAGTCAACAAAACAAACCTATCTTAGTCTATTTTAATGGTAGCGATTGGTGTGGACCTTGTAAAATGTTAAAAAAAGATTTCTTTGAAACTCCAGAATTTGGTAAACGTGCTCAGAGAATGGTGTTATTGATGGTGGATATGCCAAGACGTATAGATATAATTACGCCTGAACAAAAAAAGAAAAATATTGAAATGGTTAAGAAATATAATACTGAAGGCAGTTACCCAACATTAGTAGCTTTAAACGAGCATGGTCATATTATAGGGGAACTCGGAGGCTATTCATTTCTAAGGGAAACAGACAGACATTTTGCATTTGTAGATTCTGTTATAAAGAATCGTTGATTTGTAGAATGTAGTAATATACAAAGTGTTGAGAAGCCCATCTCAACACTTTTTTTTTGCTTTTTATAATCGTAATTTTGAATTTAATTATATAATCTATCGTATGCCTGGATTCGAACTGTTTGGAAATCAAGAACGTAAAGAGCTTAATGATGTATTAGACAATGGTGTGTTGATGCGTTATGGTTTTGATGGTATGAGGAATGGGCATTGGAAAGCTAAGGAGTTAGAAGCAGAGCTACAGAAAATATTCCAAACAAAACATGCCCAACTAGTATCAAGTGGTACAGCAGCTGTTTCAGTGGCATTGGCATCTGCAGGAGTAGGCGCGGGCGACGAAGTGATTATGCCAACTTTTACATTTGTAGCAAGTTTTGAGGCTATTATGATGTTAGGAGCCATTCCTATTCTGGTTGAAATTGACGATACGTTAACACTCGACCCAAAGGCTGTAGAAGCGGCAATCACGCCAAAAACTAAAGCGGTTATGGTAGTGCAAATGTGCGGTAGTATGGGAGATGTTGATGGCTTACAGGAAGTTTGTTCTAGACATAATTTGTTATTAGTTGAAGATGCTTGTCAAGCAATAGGTGGGACTTATAAAGGAAAGCCTCTTGGAAGTTTAGGAGACCTTGGTTGCTTCTCATTCGATTTTGTGAAGACTGTTACCTGTGGCGAAGGAGGAGCGGTTATTACAAACAATAAAGATTATTATTTAAACGCAGACCATTATAGTGATCATGGACATGACCATATTGGTAGCGATAGAGGTGCCGAAACACATCCGTTTTTAGGCTATAATTTCAGGATATCGGAGCTTCATGCAGCTGTAGGTCTAGCACAGATTAGGCGTTTATCTGAGTTTTTATCTATTCAGAAAAAGAATTATACCATTTTAAGAAATGCTCTAGCTGAAATTCCTGAAGTTACTTTTAGGACGGTTCCGACTGGAGGAGAAGAAAGCTATGCATTTTTGAATTTCTTTTTACCCACTAAGGATATTGCCAGAAAAACAATGAAGGCATTTAACGAAGCTGGTGTTGATGTATGTTGGAATTATTACGATAATAATTGGCACTATGTACGTAAATGGGAACATCTAAAGGATGCTAAATCTTTATATCCTTTATCACCCGATATAAAGGCAACACTAACCGCACTTAAAACTAAAAAATTCCCGCAATCGGATAATTATATTTCTAGAAATATATCTTGTTTAATCAAGATGTCTTGGACAGAAGGAGAAGTGAAAGAAAGGGCTTCTAAAATGGTAAAAGCGATTCAGTCTAGTCTTTAATAGGTCTTGACTTTCTTTTGTAACTTTACAAACAGCTGTAAATCATTTATTTGTAGGTGAATTATATATCGACCATTGTATGTTGTTTGTTTATCACGTTCTCATTTTCTCAAACCAATGAGGGAAAAGAGGACGCCTCTTCTGCACCTCAAAAACAAATCACATTTCGTGATGTAACGGTAGAGGATGGCTTATCTCAAAATAGTGTGGTTAGTATTGCTCAGGATAGCACTGGATACTTATGGTTTGCTACTCAAGATGGTCTCAATAGATATGATGGCAAAACTTTTAAGTATTACAATAAAAGATTTGACGATATAACACGTCCAACTTACAGCCAATTAGGGAAGATTTATGTTGATAACCAAGATGGTTTGTGGATAATTAGTAGTTCAGGAACTCTTGAAAAATATATTTATGAAAAAGATTCTTTCATTGTCCAATCTAAAATTAAACATGTAAGCAGTATTTATCAGAATGAAAATCAAGATTATTTTATAGGCACTTTTGGCGATGGTATTTTTAAGGTAGATAAGAATCAAGACACTATCCATATTAACAATCATTTCATAAAGAATAATGATATTTATGGTTTTCATGGAGATAAAGAAAAAGTATTTGCCTTAACTTCAAATGGAATTGTCGATATAAACAAAGACCATAATAGAGTCATCGGTCAAGGTATTCCTTTCAGTAGTTCAGCTTATTTGCAGCCTGGCAAAATATGGTTTGGAACTTTCGGTATGGGACTTTATATATTAGATAGGCAATCGGTTAGTATCACAAAGTTTAGTGGTTTTGACGCTAAAAAAACCATTCCTAAAGACTTGAACATTCAATCGCTATTAACGGATAGCCGAGATAGGTTATGGATTGCTACATACGGTAATGGTGTTTATTTAGTTGATAATAGACAAAAGAGCATTCGTCATTTTATAGCTCAGAAAACGAACCCATTTGCGCTTCATTATAATGATGTTCTGAGTCTTTACGAAGATTATACTGGAACTATCTGGTTAGGTACTGATGGTGCAGGTATAAGCTATTATGACGAAAATCTGTCCAAATTCAACATTCTTACAAATAATCAAACACCTGTAGATGTTAATGTTGACGTTATAAGGGCAATTACTGTTGACGCTAATCGCACGATTTGGCTAGGAACTTCAGGAAAGGGCTTAACAAGCTATAATCAATCCACTGATTCCTTTAAAACATATACTGTTGCTAATTCTGAAATTAGTTCAAACCGTGTGATGAGTTTATTGGCGGATAATGAAGAGCTATGGATTGGGTTTCAAGGTAGCGGTCTTAACGTATGGTCTTTAGACAGTGGTTTTAAAAGTTTTGAGTCATTGTCGGGATATACCATTTGGAAAATTTATAAAGATTCAAAAGAAAGAATATGGCTGTGTACTCGGGATAATGGTCTATTGCAATTTGATGAGTATAAAGGCGTAGTACAATCATTCAATACTGATAACAGTGTATTACCTAGCAATAATATAAGAACAATTGAACAGGCCGACAATAAAAATTTATGGATTGGAACTGAAGCCGATGGTCTTTATAAATTGAATATTGAAACAGGTCACATCTTTAAAATTGATGTGGTTCCTGATAATATTAAGTCATTATACCAAACGGATAATCAGATATTATGGATTGGCACAAATGGTAACGGGCTCAAATCATATAATCCAATTAACGAAGTCGTTAGTGTTTTTAATGTTGGAGATGGCTTGCCTAATAATGTTGTTTATAGTGTACTTCCAGATACGCAAAATAACTTATGGTTGAGTTCCAATAGAGGAATAACCAAATTCAAGTTTAAGGCAAATGAAGAACCTGAAATAGTTAATTATAATAACTACGATGGTTTACAAGCTTTAGAATTTAACACAGGTGCCTATTTCAGAGATAGAAATGGTTATTTATATTTTGGTGGTTTAGAAGGGTTAAATTGGTTTAAGCCAGACGCATTGACTAAAAATCCTGTCCCACCCAAGACCGTCATTAATAAGTTGGAGGTGTTTTCAGAAGAACGGGAAATGATTCAAGAAGAGAAATTCCCTCATAACCAAAATACTATAACGTTTACTTTTGCAGGCTTGCATTTTTCACTTCCAGAGAGAAATAATTATAGGTACAGATTACTTCCTTATGATGATGGTTGGGTAGAGGCAAATAATTTAAGTACTGCACATTACCCGAAACTACCTCCAGATAATTATAAATTTCAAGTGGTATCAAGTAACTACGATTCCGTATGGAATGAGGCGCCTACGACATACAGTTTTACCATAAAGCAGCCTTGGTATTTTAATACTTTGGCAAAAATAATTTATGTGTTACTATTACTATTATCTGGGATAATCATTTACCGATATCTTAAATGGCGATGGGAGGTAAAAATGCAATTACAATTAGAGCATAATGAGACCGAGCGTTTAAAAAAATTAGACGAAACCAAAAGCAGATTATATACTAATATCTCGCATGAGTTTAGAACGCCATTAACACTTATTTCTGGACCGATTGAAAAACAACTTTCTAAAAGAAGCCTAAAGGAAGAAGATAGAGCAGAATTATCAATGGTGCAACGCAATGCGGATCGCCTGTTAAACTTGGTGAATCAAATGCTAGATCTCTCTAAACTAGAATCCGGGAGTTTTAAGTTAAATGTGTCGAAAGGTAATTTGGAGATGCTTTTAAAGCAAATTGCTTCCGCCTTTGAGTACAAAGCTGAAGAGAAGAATATTGATTTTAAAAGCAAAATAATCTCTAAAACCAATGCTTGGTTTGATCAAGATATTATTGAAAAAATTGTCACTAACTTATTGAGTAATGCTATTAAGTATGCACCAAAAGGTGGTAAAGTCACCTTTGAAACTATGGAGCAAAATGGGCAATTAATAATTACTGTTATTAATGACGGGAATACAATAACAGATGAGCAATTGGGTAAGTTGTTCCAAAGGTTTTATCAAACAAATACAGCTTCAGATGGTGTAGGTATTGGGTTGTCTTTGGTAAAAGAACTATCGATTTTATCACATGGTAATATTGTGGCCCATAACATGAACGAAGACGAAATTCAATTCACAGTAACACTACCGATAGAGCGTTCTTTTTATAATCAATCTGATATAGTTTTTGAAGAAGAAGAATTTGTGGATGATGATGAAGTACTGTATCAAGATAAAAATGATACTGAGGAAATACCTTTATTATTAGTTATTGAAGACGATGCAGACGTAAGGCAATACATAGTATCTCTTTTTAAAGAGGATTATCAGTTGTTGGAAGCATCAAATGGAAAAATTGGTATAGAAAAAGCGCTAAAACACATTCCAGACCTCATTATAAGTGATGTAATGATGCCTGTTAAAGATGGTATTGAAGTTTGTAACACCCTTAAATATGATGAAAAAACAAGTCATATACCAATTATATTGCTCACGGCTAAAGTAGGAGAGGAGAATGAGATAAAAGGTTTAGTAACTGGAGCAGATGCTTACATTACAAAGCCGTTTAATATCGATAAGTTAAAAATAAGGGTTCAGAAGCTAATAGAAGTTAGAAACAATCTAAGGTCGCGTTACAGTAAAGATTTCGATATTCAACCTAAAGCTTTAAGTACTTCGGTCGCAGACCAAAACTTCTTAATCCGCTTACAGGACATACTTAACGAAAACCTTGAGGATTCAAGCTTTAATAGTGATGCTTTAGCAAAAAAACTTGGACTCGGTCGTATGCAATTACATAGAAAGTTAAAAGCTATGACTGGATTGTCTACAAGTGAATTTTTACGTTCTCAGCGTTTAAAGCTTGCAATAAAATTACTTAAAGAACCAGGTAGAAACATATCCGAAATTGCCTACGATGTAGGTTTTAATACCCCTTCCTATTTTATAAAATGCTTTAAGGCAGTTTATAAATGCACCCCAAACGAATACCTAGAGAACATCTAGTACTTTCCAATATCTGTTACATATGTTGCATCATTTGTTACAATAGTGACATCCCTTTTTTCATTCCGATTATAATTTTGACATAAAGCTAGTTCTATTAATCATCCTAGGAAGGATGCTAATTACCCTGAGGAAAAGGGGACACAAAATCGTACTTGTTTGTTCCCTTTTTCTTTAAAACCCTATCCAAAACTAAAACTAAAATGGAAGCAAACATAACACCTAACAGCAGTTCTGATACTAAAGATTCAAAAATTTATATCAGTATCGATCACTTAAAACATGGTATGTATCAATTGCACCTCATGTGCAAGGATAAAATAATCAAAACGGTAAAATTTAAAAAATAATCATCATGAAAAGAATAATTACAGTATGTATATCAATACTTATTTCAATAACTAGTTTTGCACAAAACGGTATTAACTACAAGGCAGTTATTAAGGATGTAACTGGTAATTTGGTTGTTAATCAACCTATTAATGTACGTTTCTTTGTTAGTATAACAGCGGGAGTGTATTATCAAGAAGAACATACAACCAGTACAGATGATAACGGTTTAATAATACTAAATATTGGAGAGGGTAATCCTACAGGAGGAACCGTTTTTAGCGATGTTCCATGGAACCAAAATGACATAACCCTTGAGGTTCAGATTAACCTAGGTGATGGTTGGGTGACAATGGGCGAGGCAACAGACTTTAAAACTGTGCCTTATGCGTTAGTGGCTGAAGAGGCAAAAAACGCTCAAGGCTTGACTCAGCTTGATCAAGGAAATGGAATTGGTTGGAGAATACCAAATAGAGGTATTCCAGAGGAATATGGCGATATTGGATTAAATGCAGTGGATTTAAGTTATTGTACTGATGGTACAATACCAAGAGGTGCAATGGGAGATTATTCAACAGCTTTTGGTTCACACACCATTGCTACGGGTAATTTGTCTTTTGCTTCTGGGAGTATTTCTATGGCTACTGGTAATGTTTCAACTGCTTTTGGCTGGGCTGCTTCGGCCAGAGGAGACAACTCTGTAGCTATGGGTACATCTGTTTCCGCTGAAGCCTTCGGCTCCACTGTAGTCGGACTCTATAATGTTATCGATGGCGGAAATCAAAATGAATGGGTCGCTACAGATTCTGTTTTCGAAATTGGCAATGGATCCTCTAGTACAGATCGAAGTAATGCGTTAACGGTTTTAAAAAACGGTAATGTAGGAATAGGTACAAATGCACCTTTATCTATTCTACATATTGCAAACGGTAATTTAAGAATAGGTACACTAGAAGAATTTTCAGATGGTGGCAATTTATTGATGCAAGTTAATTCTAGCTTTACACCAACAATTAATGGAAATAGAACTTTAGGTAATTCATCTTTTAGATGGAGTACAGTTTATGCTACAAATGGAACAATCAATACATCAGACAGAAGAGATAAAGTCAATATAGCTTCACTCAATTATGGTCTAAATGAAATTATGCAGTTAAAACCAGTAAGTTTTAATTGGAAAGATACACCTCATCAAGGCCACAAACTAGGCTTAATTGCTCAAGATCTTTTGGAAGTTATCCCAGAAGTAGTTAATACTCATGATGATGTTATTACTGATGAGAGAAATCCAACGCGAACTATACGAGTAGAAGCAGAGCGCCTAGGTGTTTATTATTCAGATTTAATTCCTGTGCTCATTAAAGCAATACAAGAACAGCAAGCTACAATAAGTAGTCTAAATAAATTAAACGATAAACAAAAGGCAGAACGACAAAGGCTACAAAAAAACTATCTATCCCTTTTGTCTAGGGTAGAAGCTTTAGAAGTTAGCTCATCAAATTAAACAGGTTTTGCATATTATTTTTTAAAACTAAGGGAATTACCTGAGTTTTAATTTTCAGGGAATCCCCTTAATTTTAATGTATTGTCTTACAGTACATTAGCAATATTAATATAACACACAATTAATCATGAAAAAACAACTCGTTTTAATCGTAACACTTATGCTAACATTTATAGGTTGGTCACAAAATGGTATTAATTACAAGGCAGTTATTAAAGATGGGAGTGGAAATTTAGTCACTAACGATTTAGTAGCTATCAAGTTCAATATTTTACAGGGCTCTGATTCTGGACCTAGTGTTTATGAAGAAATACATACAGCAAATACTGATGGCAATGGTATGGTGATTGTTAATATTGGAGAGGGTACACCAGAACCAGCAAGTGCTTTTTATGCAGATATTGATTGGGGTGGTGACACACATTTTTTAAATGTACAAGTAAATATAGATAGTGGATTGGTAGATATGGGTACCACGGAATTCAAGTTTGTACCCTATGCGCTAAATGCTTTAAGCACCAGTGATGGAAATTGGACAAAGACAGGAAGTGATTTGTATAATATTGCAGACGATATTGGTATTGGAACAAGTTCTATAGATGCAAAAATGGAGATTTATCAAAATAGCTCATTATCAGACCCACATATTTTGTTACATGAAAACGGTAACGATTATGCACGACTTAATTTCAAGAATAACAACGGCGAGAATTATTGGTCAATCGCAAGTTATATTGCTTCTAATCACAAGAATGATCGATTGAATTTTTGGAACGGTGTTGGCGGAGATGTTATGACGATTACAGGAGATGGAGAAGTTGGTATTGGTGTTGGTATTAGCCCAAAGGTAGATTTGCATGTCGGTAATAATAGGCGCGTGCTTTTTGGTTTGGATACCTTGGGGTCTGGTGATAAACTCATGTGGTTACCAGATTTACATGCATTTAGAGTAGGTACGGTTGCAACGGGATCAACTAGTACTTATTGGGATAAAGATAGTATTGGTTTATACTCTTTTGCTTCTGGTTTAAATACAAGAGCACAGGGTTTTGGTGCTACTGCTATGGGTCGGGATACTGAAGCAGAAAATAGTTATGCTTTTGCTACCGGTTTCTTCTCAAATGCTAACGGACAATACTCTACGGCAATGGGTTTTAATACTGACGCAGAAGCTTTGGGGTCTACAGCACTTGGATATAGCACAGATGCAGAGGAAAACTATAGTTTTGCAGCTGGTTATTTTGCAGAAGCGCAAGCTATTTACTCTGTAGCTATTGGAAATTCTGTGCGTGCGCAATCCTATGGTTCTATGGCTATTGGTAGGTATAATATAGGAGGCGGTAATGCTACGAGTTGGCTCACATCCGATCCTATTTTTGAGATAGGTATAGGTACAGGACCCAGCTCTAGGGCAAATGCTATGACAGTAAGAAAAAATGGTAATGTCGGTATAGGAACCACTGTTCCCTTGGATGCACTACATGTAAATGGCCGAATCCGTATGCAAACAGTAGAGTATTTTGAGGATGGTGGCACAAGTGAAATTGCAGTTAGAGGTAGCTTGCGACCAACTGCTGATAATACCTATGATATAGGAACTTCAGCTTTAAGATGGGATGATGTATTCGCCACAAGTGGTACTGTAAACACATCTGACAGAAACGCTAAAACGAAT
>CALDUJ010000111.1 GCA_937923735.1 uncultured Flavobacteriaceae bacterium
ATTAACTAAGAAAATTAATGAGTTCGCAAACTCTATTATACATCATACTTGCAGGAATTATAGCGCTATTATTAGCGCTTTTTCAATATTGGTTTTCAGCGAAGCAAAAGGGTAAGCAATGGTTACTTTATACCTTTTTAAGGTTCATTAGTATCTTCTCTTTAATGCTATTACTCATTAACCCTAAGTTTGAACAAGTATCTTATACCAATGAAAAGCCAAATTTAGTAGTTGCAGTCGATAACTCTCAATCTATAACATATCTAAAACAAGATGCGAATACACTGAATCTATTCAGTAACCTTCTTAATAATGAAGCACTTAATGACCACTTTAATTTAGATACTTACACCTTTGGAAACGATATATCAGCAACTGATTCTATTGCTTTTAGTGCAAAGCAAACAAATGTATCAGCTGTTTTTAAAGAACTGTCTCAAGTTTATAAAAACACAACATCGCCAACTATTGTTATTTCTGATGGCAACCAAACCTATGGTAGCGATTACGAATTTGTTTCAGACACCTATGAGCAACCTGTTTACCCAATTATTCTGGGTGATACTATTACTTATGCGGATTTACGGATACAGCAATTAAATGTAAATCGATATGCCTATTTAAAGAATCGGTTTCCTATAGAAGTAATTCTGACTTATAATGGTAATGAAAATATAATTTCCAGATTTGTTGTAAAATCTGGAAATTCCAACATTTACAGTAAGCAGGTTTCATTTTCAAAAGAGAAGAATTCAGAAACACTTAATTTCGATTTACCCGCCAATAGAGTAGGAGTACAAAGTTATGTAGCTCAAATCATTCCTTTAGATACTGAGAAGAATAAAGTGAATAATAACAAGGCATTTGCAGTAGAGGTTATTGATCAAAAAACAAATGTGGCAATTATTAGTGATATTTTGCATCCTGACTTGGGTGCTTTAAAAAAGTCTATTGAAAGTAACGAACAGCGTTCGGTTACATTTTTAAAGCCCAATATAAATACCAATAGGCTTGACGATTATCAGCTTATCATTTTATATCAACCAAGTAGAAAATTTAAGCCTGTTTATGATGCTATAGAAACTCAAAACAAAAATCACTTCACAATTACTGGCACTCAAACCGATTGGAATTTCCTTGGAAGTAATTTTGGCTTTCTAGACAAAGATCAAACTAATCAAACTGAAGATTACCAGGCTGTTTTAAACACTGGTTACAATACATTTATTATTGATGACTTAAAATTTAACAGTTTCCCTCCCTTAAAATCGTCGTTTGGAGATATCGAATTCACTGTGCCGATTGAAACCATTCTTTATAAAAAAATTGGAAATGTTGATACGGAGCAATCCTTATTATCTACTCTCGAAAATGGTCACAGAAGACTAGCTTTCTTGTTTGGAGAAAATATATGGAAATGGCGTGCTCAGAGCTATTTAAACAATAGATCGTTTAATGAGTTCGATAATTTTATTGGAAAGTTGGTGCAATATCTAGCATCTAATAAGCGTAGAAATAGATTGAGTGTTACTTACGATTCTTTTTACGACGGCAGTAGTCCAATAAAAATATCTGCTCAATACTTCGATAAAAATTATGAGTTTGATAATCGTGGTTCTCTTAATGTTGTTATTAGAGATAAAGTTTCTAATGTGTCTAAAACACTTCCTTTTATACTTAACAACAGTAATTATGAAGTTGACTTGAGTAGTTTACCTGCATCAGATTATGCCTTTACTGTATCTGTTGCTAATGAAGGCTTGAGGCAGTCAGGAAGTTTTACAATTCTAGATTTTAATGTAGAGCAACAATTCTTAAATGCCAATGTAACAAAGTTACAGCGTTTGGCTGCTAACAGCAACGGGAAGGCATATTTTATAGCTAATACAGATAGTTTAGTGTCTCAATTAGTAAACGATAAACGCTTTGCCACGATACAAAAGAGTACTAAAAAAGTCGTACCTTTAATTGATTGGAAATACCTTTTAGCCCTCATTGCAATGAGTCTTGCAATAGAATGGTTTATGCGAAAATATAACGGACTCATCTAAAACTAAAAACAAGAAAACAATGGAAAAATTACCTAAAGTAGCACTACCTTTTATATTCGGACTTATAGTGCTTGTTATATTAATTTCTAAATCAGCAATTACAATTGGTTCTGGTGAGGCTGGTGTCCTCTATAAAACCTTTGGAAACGGTGTTGTTACTGATGAACCGCCATTAGGTGAGGGATTTCACTTAGTAGCACCTTGGAACAAAGTGTATGTATACGAAGTGCGTCAGCAAGAGCTTTTTGAAAAAATGAAAGTACTATCCTCCAACGGACTTGAAATACAAATTGATGCATCTGCTTGGTATGAACCAGTGTATAATGAGCTGGGGAATCTCCACCAATCTTTAGGGGAAAGCTATTTACAACGTGTTATACAGCCCGCAATACGTTCTGCGGCAAGAAGTGTAATTGGACGTTATACACCAGACGATTTGTATTCAACTAAACGAGACGCTATTCAAATTGAAATTTATGAAGAAACAAAGAAAATACTTGATAAACAATATGTTCAATTAAATGAGGTGTTAGTAAGAGATGTAACTTTGCCTCCAACAATTAAAGAAGCAATTGAGAGCAAATTAAAGCAGGAGCAAGCATCTTTGGAATACGAATTTAAATTGGTTACTGCAGCTAAAGAAGCTGAGAAAGTACGTATAGAAGCGCAAGGTAAGGCAGATGCGAACCGTATTCTGAGTGCATCATTAACAGATAAGATTCTACAAGATAAAGGCATTGATGCTACAATTAAGCTGTCAGAATCTCCAAACAGTAAAGTTATTGTTGTTGGTGGCGGAGACGCTGGATTGCCGCTTATTTTAGGTAATAATTAAAAGAATAAGCTATAACCTTGAGTTCCGTCAGTGCTTTATTAAAAGTGTTGACGGAACTTTTTGTTTTGTAGATTAAATCACATTTGAAAACTCAAATTAAAACCTACGATTCTTAAATACTACAATTGAATAGTATTACTATTATTCCAATAATTTTGTAAATTAGATAGCAATCATTGTAAAAATGATGTCATTCAAACAGTTTTGGCGAAACGAAAAATCTTTATGAAAAATGTAATTCTCTGTCTGGTATTTTTATCACTTATCTCATGCAATAACGACGATGTTAACACTCTATCAATTTCAAATAATTTAAAACAACGATTGGTATTAGTTGAGTCTTCCGTTAATGCTTATCCACCTTATACTAGAGATAGTATTATCCAATATTATGAAAACAAATTTATAGTTAGACAAGATTTTTATCAGAAGCCAGATGCAGATTCACCTTATATTGGATACTATTTAGCTTACCACTATAACGAGGATAATTACCTAGTGAGTATAAATTTTTACAATGACAATAGTCTAAATGATCATTTTGCTACACGAAATTACACTTTTATAAATGGCGCTATACATCAGGTTCATTATAACAAATTCAACGCTTCTAATTTTTCTAATATATTAATAGATAGGACCACTCATTATGAATATAGAATGGACACAATTAGTAGATACGATATCAACCATTTAGATAACGAGTCAGTATCAAATGAATACACTTATATTGCCTATGGAGATCTAGACTCCTTGTCTATAAATAATCAAATTATGTATTATTATGATGATAATAATGACTTTTCAGAGTCAAAATGCATAAGAGATGATTGTACGGATTATTCTAACATAAAATATGAGTACGGTGATACTCGCGAACCTATGGTTGAAAATTTATTTGGAAGTGAATTAAACTCAATTATTATAAACTCTCCAGTTAGTAAGTATCATGTTGAAACTGTAAAAAAATATATGACTTATAACTATACATACTTTCCATTTATTGAGAGAAACGGTGAAAATTTTAGGTATAATTATGTTTTTGATGATGATGACCGATTGGAAGAAATACAAGCATCTGGCACTTTAAGAAGAGATTACATTATTAAGTACTATTACGAATAATTTACTAAGCTGTTAAATGAAGTATAAATCGATTTCCATACGCCCTTTTATTGGTGCAAAAAATTACTCCGAATCCAGAAAATTCTATACCGAGCTGGGATTCAAAGAATTAGTAATAGATACCAAAATGAGCTTGTTTAGAGTCAATGATAATCTGGCCTTTTATCTCCAAGACTATTACAAAAAGGACTGGATAGATAACTCAATGGTGTTATTGGAGGTAGAGGACATTTTGGCTTGCGAAAAAGATCTAAAAGAAAGAAATCTTCATAATAAATATAAGCGAGTTAGTTTAAGCCCTATAAAAGACTCAATACACGGTCGTGAGATTTTTATGCATGACCCATCTGGTGTGTTATGGCATTTTTATAAATTCAATTAATATTTTCATTAAATTTAGATACTAATAACCAATAAAATATCTAAAAATGGAAAACGTAAACTGGCTTTCAATGGTCATTGCGACTATTCTTCCTATGGTCGTAGGATTCATTTATTACAATCCAAAAGTATTTGGAAATGCTTGGATGAAATCCCTAGGCATCACAGAGGAAGACATTAAGAAACAGAATATGGCAAAGACCTATGGTATTGCCATAGTTATGTCATTCTTGTTAGCCTTCTTCCTACTAAATTTCAACAATAGCCCCGGGCAAGAAGGAGAGTTCGACACTTTTAAACATGGTGCTTTTCACGGACTGTTCCTAACAGTAGTTATGGCAATGCCAATTCTTATGACTAATGGCTTATTTGAACTTAAAAGCTTAAAGAATATATTTATTAATATAGGTTATTGGCTTATAACACTTGTCCTAATGGGAGGCGTGCTAGATGCCATGAACCATTGGCCAAATGAATTCCCTGTATAATGGAATCAGAAGATACTCCAATTATTGTTGAGCAGGTATTCAAACAATCTGCAAGCAAGGTTTGGAATGCTATAACCAATGTCGTAGAAATGCGGCATTGGTTTTTTGATAACATTCCAGATTTTAAACCTGAAGAGGGTTTTTATACAGAGTTTAATGTGTCTACTGGAGAACGCAACTTTCTACACCAATGGAAGATTATAGAGGTAATTCTCTTAAAGAGAATTATTTACCATTGGTCTTATGCCGAATATGCTGGTAAAGGTCTCGTAGCATTTGAATTATTTGAAAGCAAAAACCAAAAAAAGCTTATCGTTACGAGCCATGGAATGAACAGTTTTCCTCAAGACATACCAGAATTTAAAAGAGAAAGCTGTGTAGCTGGCTGGAATTATTTCATTAAACAGCGCTTAAAAAGCTATTTAACATAAGTGTAAGTGCATAATTATTCTATTCCATTAGGTCTTTCGCTTGCTTTGTCCAGTTATCACGTTCTATACGCCCTGGGAAAAACTCTATCAGATAAGTAACATCTTCAATATCTTTTGAAGAGAATTTACTTATTTGCTTGAATGTATATATACCAATACCATTAAGTTTCTTTTCGATAAAGGGACCAATACCGCTAATGAGCTTTAAGTCGTCTTTATCTGCCTCTGTGGCTTTTCCAAAACTATCAAAATTCAATTCCTTTGGTAAATCTTCTCTAACAATTAATTCTGGTTCAGGTTCAAATGCTAGTTTCCCAGCCCGCTCACGAGTTTTCACAACTCGCAGCCCATCATCATGACGTACATTTGGATTTTCCATGCTTAAGGTCTTGTACTTGTTTTTCTCTCTTTCTAATTCATCAATCTTCTTCCTATTATCTCTTAAATAATAACGTCTAGCAATTAAATAACCAATTAAGAAAGCTCCTAACATCAACAAGAATATTTCTAGCCATGCTGTTGAGCGATCTAGTGGATTGAGATTTTCGAACATCGGGTATAGTTTTAGTTTAGTTAGTTAACGTTAATTTCAATTCGACGATTTTTTCGTCGACCTTCTAATGTCCCATTGGTGTCAATAGGCTCTTTTTCCCCTTTCGATAGTGCAGTCAATCTAGTTTCACTTATGCCTTGTGATACTAAGTAGCGTCGTACATTTTTTGCACGTTCCATTCCGAACCAGTCATTAGCAATATCATCTCCAACACTATCTGTGTGTCCAGTAATAGTCGCATTTTTATTGGGATATTTGTCCAAGTAGTTTTTCAACTCCAAAGCATATGCTTGTAGCGTATTATCAGCTCTAAATTGTTTTGAGGCAAAACCAGAGTATAATATCTTATTTGCAATACCACTCTCAATTTCAGATAGACGGTCAGCAGATAATTTTCGTATTGTAAAGTTAATACCACCATTAAAAGTCC
>CALDUJ010000112.1 GCA_937923735.1 uncultured Flavobacteriaceae bacterium
CTTTCTTTTTAGCCATACTTAAATATACTTGACAGGATTTGTCTCTGTTGTTGATAAAATGATTGCAAAATTAGTGATTTTTTTCCTAAGATAAGAGGCTATAAGATTTTTTGTGTACTGCTCACTTTCATAATGTCCAATATCTGCTAATACAATAGCATTCTCGGCTTGAAAAAAGTCATGATATTTTAAGTCTGATGTTATAAAAACATCAGCTCCAGCAGATTTAGCCGCTGAGATGGCAAAGCTACCTGAACCACCAAGAACAGCCACTTTTTTTATAGTGTTTTTGACTATTTTAGAGTGTCTTATGAATGGTGTATTCATTTTGAGTTTTACATCTTTCAAAAAGGACTCTACTTCTTGTTCTTTTGTTAGATTACCAATCATTCCCATACCAATGTTCTGATTCTCGTTTTCTAGTGTGGTTATTTCGTAAGCAATTTCTTCATAGCTATGAGTTTTAAAAAGTGATTCAAGAACTTGACTCTCAAGATGCTTTTGGAATGTAATATGTATTTGAACTTCATCTTCTCGTTGAACTTTGCCTTTTTCTCCTTTAACTGGGTTGGATTTTTCATTTCCTTTATATGTCCCCTTTCCCTCTATATTAAAACTACAATTTTCATAGTTTCCAAGACACCCAGCACCTGTTTCAAATAAAGAACTTCTCAATTCCTCTGCCTCTGCAACTGGAGCATAGGTAGTCAGTTTTTTGATGGTTTCGCTTTGAGGGATTAAGATTTTTCTATTAACGAGTCCCAATTGTTCGCAAATCATATCATTTACACCATTTAAGGCATTATCCAGTGCAGTATGAATTGCAAAAATAGAAATGTCATGCTTTAGTGCTTTCATTACTGCACGTTCGACATAAGTCCGTCCTGTTAACTTTTTTAGCCCTGAAAAAATGATAGGATGAAAACTAACAATAAGATTGCACTTATTTTTAACAGCCTCATCTACTACAGCCTCTAAAGTATCAAGAGTTACCAAAACTCCAGTTATATGGTTATTCTTATTGCCAACTAACAAACCTACATTATCAAAACCTTCAGCATAGGCTAATGGTGCTAAATCCTCTAAATGATGAATTACATCCTGTACAGTCATGATTTTTTGTTTGATTCAAAGATAAAATATTTACTTTCATCTGATTATTTCTATTGTTTATTAAATGTCAGATGTAATCATCGGAGGTTTAAAATAATGACTAACTTGGCATTTTAAATTTTTTTAAACACCTCGATTTGGCACCATGAAGCTGTTACGAATAATATCTTTCCCGTTAATACCAATTTATTATTTGGTTACTTGGTTGCGAAACAAATGTTATGACGTTGGGATTTTAAAATCTAAATCTTACGACTTGCCCATAATATGCGTGGGTAACCTGAGCGTAGGTGGTACGGGCAAAACGCCAATGGTGGAATACTTGATTAAACTATTGAAAGATGATTACAAACTAGCAACCCTGAGTAGAGGATACAAGCGCAAAACAAAAGGTTATGTATTGGCAGATGAAAATGCTTCAGTAGAAAGTATTGGAGATGAGCCTATGCAATTTCATGAAAAATTTAAAGAGATAACTGTCGCTGTCGATGCAGATAGACAAAATGGAATTTCGCAGTTGATTAAATCTGGTGTAGAGACTATTATTCTTGATGATGCTTTTCAACATAGAAAAGTAAAGGCTGGACTGAATATTTTGTTGACCACTTATGATAATCTTTATCTTAATGATTATGTTTTACCAACTGGAAATTTAAGAGAGCCTAAAAATGGAGCTAAGCGAGCAGATATTATTGTCATTACTAAGTGTCCCGAAAATATAACTGATTTACAAAAAACAAAAATCATTGAAAGGATTAAACCAAAAAATAATCAAAAAGTATTTTTTAGTTATATCGGTTACGGAGATATTTCGCTTCAAGTAAAGAAGCAAGATTGCTTTACTTTAGTTACCGGGATTGCCAATCCAACCCCTTTAATTAATTATCTGAAAGATAAAAACTTGAATTTTGAACACCTGAAATTCAAAGACCATCATACGTTTTCTGCTTCAGAAATTGAAAGTTTGAAACGTAGAGAAATAATCTTAACAACAGAAAAAGATTATATGCGACTGAAAGATTATATTGATGATGATAAACTATTTTTTTTACCAATAGAAGTTAATATCGATAAGTCCGCTGAATTCAATAAAATAATAACTGAGTTTATTGCTGGTTTTAAGAAGCAGTAGCCTTGTCTCCAATTAATGCATTATAAAGTTTTTTCTCGAAATCAGCTTGCTTAAAGGGTTTTGAGATTATATCATCAAAACCAGCTTCATCAAACTCATGCATTTTATCTTCAATTGTTACGGCAGTAAGTGCGAAAATAGTAAGCTCTTGGTTAAATGCTCTAATGCGTTTTGTGGCTTCTAATCCGCTAATACCAGGCATATGTATATCCATTAGAACGACATCGTAATCTGTAGTCTTTACTTTTTCGACTGCTGCCTCTCCATTATCTACAACCTCACAATTAAGTTTCATTTTGTTGAGGATTTTCTTAGTAATCATTTGATTGATTTTGTTGTCCTCTACAACCAGAATCTGGATATTACTTAATTCCATTTCGCTAATATCTTTAAAGTATTCTGTCTTCTGAGCTTTAATGGTTTCTTTAGAATGTTGCATAGGTAACTCAAAATAGAAAGTCGTTCCTTTTCCTAACTCACTTATTAAATAGATTTTTCCTTTAAGAATATCAATAAGACCTTTTACAATGGAAAGTCCAAGACCTGTACCACCATATTTTCGATTAATCTGAATAGATCCTTGAGAAAAACTTTCGAACATGTGCTCTTGTTTTTCTTTAGTAATTCCTATTCCATTATCTTCTACCTCAAACCTAATGTTATAAAGACCATCTTTTTCGTCAATTTTATAAACCCTAACCCAAATGTCTCCGTCTTTAGTGAATTTGATTGAGTTACCTATTAGGTTGATGAGTATTTGAGATATTTTCAGTTGATCTGCATTGTAGTTTACAGGAAGTCCTTGGTCAAATTCAAAATGTAGTTTAACATTATTATCGTTAGCCTGATTGGTAAGTGCAGAAATTACATTTTCAATCTTAGTTTTTAGATTGAATAATTCAGGTTCAATTTCAACCTTGTTAGCTTCAATTTTGTTAATCTGAAGAATATCGTTTATAAATGTTAAAAGATAATCACCTGAAAACCTTAGAGACTTTAGGTGCTGTACTTGCTCTGGTTTTGGGTTTTCATCTAATAGCATATTTGTTAGACCGGTTACCGCATACAATGGCGTTCTCAACTCATGGGTTACAGTTGATAAAAAGTTGGCTTTTGTTCTTGATGCCAATTCTGCTTTTTCTTTGGCTACTATTAACTCATCATTCTTTTTATGCAACATATTATTGGTCTTAAGCCTTATATTGTTGTTTTTATATAAAGAAAGTGTTAATAGGGATAGGATGGTTATTAAAGCAATACTTAGGATTGTGGTCAATCTGCCTAACTCATTAGCCTTTTGTTCTTCTTTTAAATCTTCGGCAAGTTTCTTATTTATCTCCTCTAAATTTCTGTTGGGAGTAAGTTTGGCACTATCATCTAACTCTAGTTTACCTCGTTTTATTTCTAGAATAGAATCTGATGTTTTTAAGTGCTTATTAAGAAAAGTATAAGCTTTATCTGCTTGATTATTTTCTTTATAAATATTGCTCATTACCAAATAACCCTGACTTCTAACATAGGGATAATCTTTATCTTCAGCTATTTTTATTCCCTCTTGTGTTTGGGAAATAGCTTTTTCAAATCTTCCTAAATTTAAAAGTGCTTGACCATTGTTTATGTAAGAAGCACTTAATGTTTCATTTACTTTATTGTTTTTGGAAAGAACAATTGCACGTTCTAAAAGTCTATTTGCTGTTTTATACTCGTTTAACTCCATATGAGCTAGAGCTTTGTTTAGTATAACGATAGGTACAAAAGCGTCTATTTCCTCTTCTTCGGCATATTTTATAGCTAATTCGTAATTTTCAATCGCAGATGTATAGTCTTTTTTCTTATTTGCATATACTAATCCATACCAATTATAGGTTTCGGCTAAATTAATTTTATCTGTTAAAATGCGTTGTATGCCAGCAGCTTTTGTAAGATATAGCAGAGCTTTCTCAGGTTCTTCTAGGAAATACTTTAGCTTCGCTAGTTTAGTGTAGATTCTAGCCACTTCCTTTTGGTCTTTGATTTCTATTGCTGTTTCCAAGACTCTTTCGAGCTCCGTTTCTGCTATATAATAGTTACCACGTTCTGCATCCAAATCTGCTAACATGATAGTTTGATTAATAGTATTCTTAATCCCCTCTAAATCATCTGGATTTTGAGCAGATGCTTGGAGCGAAATCAAAAGAGAAATCGAAAATAATATGTGTATGATTCGGGACATCATAGACTTAGTTTATCGACAAATATAACTATTTATTCGATAAAATGCATAAAATGTCGATAATTCTACTAGAGTAACCAGTTTCATTGTCGTACCAACCAATTATCTTAACCATGTTATCTATGACAGAAGTCATTTGAGAATCGAATATGCAAGAATGTAGATTACCAACTATATCAATAGAAACTATCGGGTCTTCTGTGTATTCTAAAATTCCTTTGTAACGTTCTTGGGAAGCTGTTTTAAAGGCGTTGTTTATGTCATCAATAGATTTAGGATTTTCTACATTAAATGTTATGTCTGTCAATGATCCATTTGCTACTGGGACTCGAATACCACAGCCACCTATAGCATGAGAAAGGTGGGGAAATATTTTTGTCAAGGCTTTTGCCGCGCCAGTTGTTGTAGGTACGATAGATTGTCCGGCTGCTCTGGCCCTTCTTAAGTCACGATGGGGTTGGTCATGCAAGCTCTGATCTGTAGTGTAAGAATGGACTGTAGTAATATAGGCTTGTTTTACTTTGCACAAATCATCAATGATTTTAATCATTGGCGCAGCATTATTAGTAGTACATGAAGCGTTTGATATAATTGATTCTGTTCCGTCTAATATATCATCATTGACACCTAAAACAACTGTTTTAATGTCGTCTTGTATCGGAGGGACGGACAAAATCACTTTTCTGGCGCCATTTTCAATATGGTATTGCAACTCTTCTTTTTTCTTAAATTTCCCGGTCGATTCAACAACGAAATCAACATTATAGGGTTTCCAAGAAATATCTCTTGGATGTTTTTTGTTGATTAATGGAATAGAAACACCATCAACTATAATATTATTCTCATCATAAGAAACATCATTTTTTAGAATGCCATGAATACTATCATACTTTAATAAATGACTCAATGTTTTGGCATCTGCTAAATCGTTAATAGCAACGACATTGAATTCACTTTTTTCCAATAGTAAACGAAATACGCGTCTGCCAATCCTGCCAAATCCATTTATAGCAACATTTGTTTTATCCATTTCATTAAGAAATACTATGTGTTAATTGATATGTTTTTGGGCTTTATAAGAAGACCGAACAAGTGCACTGCTCTCAACATGCCTGAAGCCTAATTCTAGGCCTATTTCTTTATATTCTGCAAATTGATCAGGTAATATAAATTGTTTTACAGGAAGGTGCTTTTTACTTGGTTGTAAATATTGTCCAATGGTTACAACATCTACATTAACATTGCGGAGGTCTCTCATTGTCTGTATTACTTCTTCTCGTTCTTCACCGAGTCCTAACATGATACCTGATTTGGTTCTTCGCTGCCCTCGTTCTTTTAAGTATTTAAGAACTCCCATACTTCTCTCATACTTTGCTTGTATACGGACCTCTCTAGTCAATCTTTTTACAGTTTCTATATTATGCGAAACAACTTCTGGGGCAACATCAATAATTCTATCAATATGTTTTTCTATTCCTTGAAAATCTGGAATCAAAGTCTCCATAGTTGTCTCAGGGTTCATACGTCTTACAGCTTTTACAGTTTCAGACCACATAATACTTCCCATATCCTTCAAATCGTCACGATCAACAGAGGTTAAAACAGCGTGTTTTATTCCCATGATTTTGATAGAACGTGCTACTTTTTCAGGTTCATCCCAATCAACTGTTTCTGGCCTACCAGTTTTTACACCACAAAAACCACAAGAGCGAGTGCAAACATTTCCAAGAATCATGAAAGTTGCTGTGCCTTCTCCCCAACATTCACCCATATTAGGGCAACTTCCAGAAGTGCAAATAGTATTTAGTTTGTACTTATCTACTAAACCACGAAGTTCGGTGTATTTTTTACCTGTAGGAAGTTTAACACGCAGCCATTTTGGCTTAGCCTTACGTTCAGGTAATATATTTGAAGCAATGTCTGTATTCATAGATGGCAAAGATACAAAGTATTCTATTAAATGAGGTTTATAAAATGGTAAGGTACCATATTCCGAAGCCTATTAAAAAAAGGATTCCTAACCAGCTCAGAATATGCATGAATTTTGAAGGTTGCCATTCCTTGGGGGTATGATTGCTAGATATTAGTCTATAATTTAGAATGGCATAAAATGGAGCTGTCAAAAAAGATAAAACTGTAGCAATCTTTATCAGCAAGCCCATTTCTGATGCAAAAAAGAAGAAAATACAGATAGTTCCTAATGCCAAAAATAGTATCCAAAATAAATATCCTTTTTTCCGAACTTTATTGGTTAATAACTGGACAGATTGGTTCATCGCGCGAGGAGATGCATCCAAAGTTGTTAATGTGGTGCTGAACATGGTTGTAAAAGCAGCAACCCCAATAATAACATAAGCCCAATTACCGAGACTTTTAGTGTACATCTCAATTAATTGATTTGAAAATATACCCGCGGATTGGCTAAAAGTTTCACCGCTTTTAAACATGACGAGAGCTCCTAAACTTACAAAACCGATACCTAAGATTACAGTTCCTATATAGCCAATATTAAAATCGAATAAAGCCGTTTTTGGAGTAAACTCACGTTCATCCCTTTTCTTCTCCACTGCCCA
Organism: uncultured Flavobacteriaceae bacterium; assembly: GCA_937923735.1. Classification (GTDB taxonomy): domain Bacteria; phylum Bacteroidota; class Bacteroidia; order Flavobacteriales; family Flavobacteriaceae; genus JABABD01. Next base: position 7,031 of record CALDUJ010000112.1, read on the forward strand.
AATAGAGTGCCATACAGAAATATCTAAAGGGGCCGGCATCCATCCCATGAAAGCTATTAAAAAACCAATTTCTACAGTGCTTTCAGGTAAAATTTGAATCAATGACACAGGTCCAGAGTTTTTAATTAGTGCTATGAATACTGCTACAATAGTGCTAATAGTAAGTGTTATAATTATAAATTTTATTAGATTATCTAGTAGTTTGTATTTTCCGATGAGTAGTAATGCTAAACAGATGCCTAGAATTACAATTGTCCAAAGCTCAGTTGAAATAAAGTTGCCAAAAAGAGATGTAGCTAATCCTGCAGTAACTATGGTTACAGCAGTTTGGATGGTGAACATGGTTGCAAAAGTAAGTGCGACATAGGCAACTAAAACACCTTTCCCTAACTTCTTATAACCATGCAATAAACTCTCGCCTGTTGCAGATGCATATCTAGGGCCAAATTGAAAAAATGGGTACTTAAAGAGGTTTACAAGCAATAAGGCCCATAATAAGCCAAAACCAAAATCGGCTCCCGCTCTCGTAGATTGTACTAAATGGGAAACACCTATTGCGGCTCCAGCAAATAGCAAACCAGGACCTAACTTTTTTAAGGATATCATTATTCTTTTTGTATAATTTCTGATAAAAGTTTTTTAGCCCTTAGAAGCTTAACTTTAATATTACTCATTGGTTCTTCTAGCTGGTCAGAAATTTCCTTATAACTTAACTCTTGAAAATATCTTAAATTAATCACTTCTTGATATGCGGGCTTTAATTTCTTAATATCCCTTAAAAGATTTGCAAGATTCTGTTCTCTAATAATTTTATCCTCAGGTGTTGGGGACTCGTCGATGATATCATAAACACGTTCCTCATCATCGTCTATTGTTTGGTCAGTAACAGATGTTTTTCGTTTCCTTAATAAGTCTATATGGATGTTCTTGGAAATAGTTATTAACCAGGTGGAAAACTTATAACTTTCTTTATAAGTGTCAATTTTATCAAAGGCTTTTGAGAATGTCTGTATAGTTATGTCTTCAGCATCGTTCTCATTTTCAGTTCGTTTTAATTGAAAACCATAAACTTCGTTCCAAAACGTATCTAATAAATAATTAAAAGCTATTTGATTATTCTTCTTTGCTTTTTTAATGGCATCTTTTACTTCCAACGATTTTGTTTTGAAAAGAGATTAGAGATAAAGATAGAGAATTGGAAGCATATTAAAAATAACTCCAAAATTGGGAGAAATAGGATTAAGTCTTTTTCTCTAAGTTTTTTTGCTGACAGCCCTAAAACGATATACTTCACAATTAGTATGACTGAAAACAAAATCAATACTATTAAGAACTGATATTGCTTTAATAAGAGTATTGTAAAAATTAGCCAAAATAGTAACTGGGATATGTAAAATAAACCTAGTAATAGTTTATGCTTTATTTTGTATTTCGAAGATGTTGAAACATGCCTCTTTTTTTGCTTAAACCAATTTTTGAAAGTGGTTTCTGGTTGAGACTTAGTAAAACTATAAGGAGAAATGTTTAGAGTAACATTGTCTTTTGTGGCTATTTGATTGATAAATAAGTCGTCATCACCAGATTTAATATCCATGTGATTAACAAAACCATTATTTTTGAAAAACTCTTCTTTTCGATAGGCTAAATTTCTACCAACACCCATATAAGGATGACCAATAAGCGCATACGAGAAATACTGTATTGCCGTTAATAAAGTTTCGAATCTTATAAGTTTGTTCAAAAAGGAATAATTAATTTTTTCATAAGCTCCATATCCCAAAACAATACTTTTATCATTTTCAAAGTAAGCACTCATCTGCTTAATCCAATACCTTGACAATGGCTTGCAATCCGCATCTGTAAGCAACAAATAGTCATATTTCGCTGCTTTTATACCAAGGGTAAGCGCATATTTTTTGTTGCCCCAAAAAGTTTCATTTTGCTCGACATTAACTACACTGATGTTATGGTACTGGTTAGAATAAATCTCCATTATATCCAGAGTACTGTCTACAGAACCATCATTTACCAATATAACTTCAAACTCAGGGTAATCTTGATTGGCAATAAGGGGAAGATGAGTTTTAAGATACTCGGCTTCATTTTTAGCACAAATTATAACTGATACTTTGTGCTTATTGGGTTTGGTGAATTTTGGTTTTAGTAAAACAAGTTTCCCAAAAACAAATAGATAATAAACACCTTGAATAATTACTATAACTATAAATACATAGAATAGTAATTCAAAAATATTCATGAAAAACTAATTAAGAATGTTGAGATTCGTTACAGTCAGCAAATTGATCGGGAGTTTTTCCGCAAAAACCACAAGCTTCACCATCTTTGTTTAGCATTGGGTTTTGGCTAGCACAAGTTCCAGCGAATTCCCCGTTTTTTTTTGCCCATAGTTTAATAGCGATTCCTGCGATTGCAAGACCCAATAGAACTAACGTAATTAGGAAAAGTTTCATCGTTATTAATTTTTAGCAAAGTTAATGTATTAAAACAAAAAATTCCTGAATTAACAGGAATTTTATGCATTAGTAGGAGGAATGGTAGATTCCTACTTATTGTTATTCTGAAGTGAGATATTTGCAACAGAATTTTCTTCATTAACTGATGCTGTTTGATTACCTTCTTTTGGCTCAATGGTAATACTATAACTAAGCGCATCTTCTAAATAAGGCACCGGTATTAAGTTACGGTTAGACTCATCTAAAATCCCTAAGTTTATCATCTTGTCATTAACTTCCGCCCATAATTGGTAAGTCTGCTCATCTGGTAACTGCGGTAGAGCAACTACATCTATCATAGATAGTTTGTCTACAGGATTTATGTATGCCACAGTTTTTAAATTTTTGGCACGCTTATTACCACGCATGGTATATTTATTAGTCTCTGGATTATTAAGCATGTCGTATCTCTTAGTAATCTCAGATAACTCAAGATTTGTTTGTGCAGCATCTAAGCGCAACTCATTAATCTCGTTATTAGCCAAAGAGTTTTTCTCGACTAGAGATTGATTCTGACTATATAGGAAAAATGACATAGCTCCAAATACCAATGCAGCAACACTTGCGGCGATGCCAAACCATGGTATTGACTTCTTACTTTGATTTAAAGCAATTACAGGAGTCTCATCAAGTTCAGCTAGTATATCGTTCAAGATATTTTTAGGTGGCTCAATGGCATGGCTCTTTGCTAATATTTCAAGATTATCTTGAAGCAAATTATATTCTCCTTTTACTTCAGGATAATCAGAAATGTATGATTCTACTTTGTAGTTTTCAGAACTATTAGTGTCTCCAACGAGATATCTCTCGAGTAAACCAGATTCTAAAAAAACACGTACTTCTTTTTTCATTTTAATTAAATTTTATGGGACAACAAAAGTGTCGACTATTCATCATAAACCTTTTTGAGTTCTCTCAATCCAATTTTTAATCGCGACTTGATTGTTCCAAGCGGAATATTTAATTCCTCGCTTGCTTCTTGTTGTGTCATTCCTTCAAAAAACAAAGCGTCAAGGACAATCTGGTACTTTTGGTCCAGTGTCGCAACATGCTTCTTTAAATCGATTACATCTTGATTTAATTCTGCAGTTGCTATTCTATATACGTTTGAATCTTCGATTTGGATTTCTTTACCATTTCGATTATTAAAACTTCTTAACTTATCTATAGCCGTATTTCTTGCAATTCTATATAGCCAAGTAAAAAGTTTGGCTTTTTTTGAATCGTATTTTTTAGAGTTTTTCCAAATCTTTATGAAACTTTCTTGGAGAGCATCTTGTGCTAGGGCATCATCTTTTGTGATTTTGAAAATCACACCATAGAGCGTACTTGAGTAATTTTCATACAAAAGATTTAAGGCTCTTTGATCCCCTTTTTCTAATAAATCAGTTATTTCTTTTTCTAGATTATGGCTCAATTGCTATTTTTTAGAATGATTTTAACAAAATTTTAAGATATCATAAAACATCCAATATGATGTTTATATACGTAAATAAGATAACTTAAACGAAGTAGTTTCAATTTAATTGTAAAATTAATAAAATTACATTTAAAAGAACTGAAGCATAAGTTGCTAGTTTTAAAATTTTAAAATTATAGATAGTATCGTACTTCCTCGATGATTGATTAATAGCTTTTTCTTTCTATCTATAATATAAAAAAAGCCTTCGAAAATCTCGAAGGCTTTTTTGTGTCACATATATTGTCTCTTATGCTTCTGCAATAACTTCTCCTACTGCCTCTTTAGCATTAAAGTTTGGAGCATAATTGTATTTTATAATAGGTTTTAATGTTTCTCTTACATACGTTATGTTGTTCTCATTAACATAAAAGCGATAATTAAAATACCTCTTGAAGAAAATTAGACCAGTATGTAAAAGTGCTAATGGTATCCTTTTCTGATACTTAAGAAAAGCATCAACTTTTTTGATTCTGTAATTTGTAAGTAAGAAAAATAAGTTTCTATTATCAAAGAAATAATTTGCTAAATACGGCTTGTCTAATGATTTGTTTGTATCAACCATCAATTCAAAATCCAAATTTTCCGCGTTAAATCCACTCATGTAATCAACAAGTTGAGAAACAGATAATAACTCCCTTGAAGACTTATTTATAATGAACATACCATTATAGACATCGATAAGAATCCATTTTTTTAATTCTTCTGACCAAAATTCATTAAAAGAATGACCTCCAATAACTGCTTGAGACCCACCTTTTATACCCCATTCCCTTACCTTAATATCATTGATTATGCAAAAATTAATAAATACTTGTGCATAATCACTACATACACCACCCTTTTTGTAGCGCATCGTTATATAGCTATCATCAGATGCTAGCCCTAGACCTCTCCCTCTTTTGAAAAATGTATTAAAATGCTCCGCTATTTTAATAACTTTCACAAGGGTTGATAATTTTTGTTCTGAATCTGTAATGGGATTGTCTTCAAAAAAGATAGGATGAATATCTTCTTTTGCATTATAAGCATTATAATTCTCATTCTTGAAGAAAGTAATTTCTGGAGATTTGGTTACCATAAACCATCTCACTTTGTGAAGAAACGGATGTCTCTTCATCTGATACTTAATTTTAGATATAAATGCTTTCATTAATCAATTGTCTTTGGGGCGACATTGTAATGCAAATATTGCTCTTACTGGGGATAAAATTAGTAAACCAAGACTCCCATATAGAAAGAATTGGACAAACTGTCAATAAATACGTTGAAGAGGTAGGATTTTAAAAGATATTAACCTCTGTTTCAAGAGAAATGCCAAAAATCCGATGAATCGTAACTTTAATGAGTTCAGCAAGATTAAGAATGTCTTTACCTTCTGCAGTGCCATAATTCACTAATACTAGGGCTTGTTTTTCATGCACACCATAACTTCCCAATCGTTTTCCCTTAAAACCTGCCTTTTCAATTAACCAGCCAGCCGGTATTTTAATCTGAGTGTCAGAAACTTCATAACTTGGAATTTCAGGAAACAAATCGACCAAAATTTTGAATTGTTTGTTTGATATAACTGGATTTTTAAAGAAACTACCGCTATTGCCAATCTCTTTAGGGTCTGGCAATTTACTTTGCCTGATACTAATTACTGCATTCGAAACATTCTGGATAGTCGCATTAGATATTTTCATTTTTTTCAGCTCATCTGAAATCGCACCATAAGAAACGTGTAATTTGTGGTCTTTTTTTGAAAGTTCAAAAGTAACATTGGTTATAATATAGCGACCTTTGTCTTTTCCCTTAAAAATTGAATCGCGATAGCCAAACCCAGATTCTTGTTTGGTAATAGTTTTTGTTTCAAAAGTATTGATATCTATAACTTCGCATTCAACAAATGTGTCTTTTAATTCCACGCCATAGGCTCCTATGTTCTGAATAGGTGCAGTCCCAACGTTTCCTGGAATAAGAGATAGATTTTCTAATCCACCAAAATCGTGATTTAAACACCAGATTACAAAATGATGCCAATTTTCACCAGCACTTGCCCTTATAACAACATTATCATCATTTTCTGAAAGAATCGAAATTCCTTTTAAGTTTAAGTGTATTACTAGAGCATTAATATTGTTGGTTAAAAGCATATTGCTACCACCGCCTAAAAAGAACTTTTGAGAATAGTCTTTAAGACGTAATACCTCTTTTAGTTCTTCAATTGAAGTAACAGAAACAAAATATCTAGCCTCGACATCAATACCAAACGTATTAAATGGTTTTAACGATATGTTTTCTTGAATACGCACTAAGAGTTATAGGTTTTAAGTGCTTCACGCAGTATGGTTACTGCTTTAAGTAAACTTTCTTTATTGAGAACATATGCTATACGGATTTGATTCAATCCAACTCCAGGAGTGGAATAAAAGCCAGCAGCAGGAGCAACCATGATAGTTTGGTTATTGTAGTTAAATGTCTCTAATAACCACTGCGCAAAATCATCTGCGTTTTTAACAGGCAACTCTGCAATGCAATAAAAAGCACCACTTGGTTTAGCGACTTTTACACCTTTAATTTTTTTTAATTCTTCAATAAGTGTATTTCTTCTTTCTACATATTCTTCAATGACTTCATCAAAATAACTCTGAGGAGTTTCTAATGCAGCTTCACTAGCAATTTGTGCATAAGTAGGAGGGCTTAGTCGAGCCTGCGCAAATTTTAATGCTGTGTTGATGACTTCCTTGTTTTTAGATACAATACATCCAATTCTAGCGCCACACATACTATAGCGTTTAGAGACAGAATCAATCATTATGGCATGATTCGCAATACTTTCTACCTCCATTACAGAATAATGTTTAGAGCCATCGTATGCAAATTCTCGGTAAACTTCATCCGCAATGAGAAAAAGGTCGTGTTTTTTTACAATTTCAGCTAATTTTTTAATTTCGTCTTTACTGTAAAGGTATCCAGTTGGGTTTCCTGGATTACATATAAGTATTGCCTTAGTTCTAGGGGTTATTAATTTTTCAAATGCTGAAACTGGAGGTAATGCAAAGTTGTTTTCAATTTTGGAGATTACAGGAATTACTTTTACACCTGATGCAGTAGAAAAGCCATTGTAGTTAGCATAAAACGGTTCTGGAATAATAACTTCATCTCCTTCATCCATAATACTACCAAAAGTAAAAAGTAAAGCCTCACTTCCACCCGTTGTTACAATAATATCTTGTCCAGAGACATGTATGTCGTTTTTAGAATAATAATCGGCAATTTTTGCTCTATATTCCTCAGAACCCTCAGATCTACTATAGGCTACAATTTCTAAATTGTTATTTTTTACAGCGTCTAATGCAACTTTTGGTGTTTTTATATCGGGCTGACCGATATTTAAATGAAATACTTCTACACCTCTTTTTTTAGCATCCTCAGCATATGGTACCAATTTACGTATCGGTGATTGAGGCATTAATTTTCCCTTATCTGAAATAGAAGGCATACCGTCTGTTTTTAGCAACACAAAGTTGCAAAAAATAATCTTAAACTTTTGGTAAAAAAAGCGAACTAATCTAAAAGATTCATAACTTCATTAACAACATTATTAATGCCCTTTACTGAATGCGTTTTTTTTTCTCTTTATTAATAACCTTTTGTGTATGTAATCATTCTTTTTCGCAATCTAAATTTGTGCTCAAGAATAAGGCTGCTAGTGATAAAATAAAGTTCAAGCTTATACATAATCTTATTGTATTTCCTGTGGAAGTAAATGGTGTGAAATTGTCTTTTCTGTTGGATACCGGAGTTAGTAAGCCTATTATTTTTAATACACTTGATGGAATAGATACGCTCCAAGTCAATAATACGGAGAAAATATTTTTAAGAGGCCTTGGAGAAGGAGAATCTATAGAGGCTATTAAATCCCGCAAAAACCTGTTTAAAATTGGCAATGCTCTAAATGTTAATCAAACACTCTATGTCATATTCGATACCTCAATGGATTTTGCCCCTCGTTTAGGGGTGCCTATTCATGGAATTATTGGGTACGATTTGTTCAAGGATTTCATTGTAGAAGTAAATTACTCAGGAAGATATATTAGGTTGAATGACCCAAAAAAATATAAACCAAAATCATGTAGAAAATGCGAGGTATTAGATTTAGAATTTTATAACTCAAAACCCTACATAAATGCCGAAGTTGATATTAAGAATGATAGAGTTCCAATTAAGTTGCTTATAGATTCTGGGGGTAGTGATGCTCTATGGCTTTTTGAAGATAAAAAGAAAAAAATCACTCCAGAAGAAGGTAATTATTTTGAAGATTTTTTAGGTAACGGATTAAGCGGGAGTATTTATGGTAAACGCTCTAAAGTAGATAAATTTTACTTAAAGAATTTTATGTTGGAACATGTAAATGTTGCTTATCCTGATTCGGCATCAATTTATTACGCTCGAAAATTTGTTGACAGAAGCGGTTCTATATCTGGAGAATTATTAAGACGGTTTAATCTCACGTTTAATTATGGTAAAAATCAAATTACGCTTAAGCGTAATAGTAATTTTAAAAGGCCTTTTAGCTATAATAAGAGCGGAATTTCTCTAGAATATGGGGATGTAAGATTAGTTAGAGAATCGCAGAAAGGCGTTGATGGTAATAGATACGAAGATCCTCAAAGCAGGGTACAGGTGAGTAGCACCCCAATAATATTGGTTACTACCTATAAATATTCTTTTAAACCCGCTTTTACAATTGTAGAATTACGTAAGAACTCTCCTGCAATGAGAGCAGGACTTATGATAAATGATGTTATTGTTTCTATTAACGGAAAAGGTTCTTATGAGTATACCCTCCAAGAAATGCTTCAACATTTTTACGGTAGGGATGGAAAAAGAATAAGACTAAAGATAGATAGGGATGGTAAATTAATGGACTTTCAGTTTGATTTAGAATCTATTATAAAATGAAAAAGCCCTTCAATTGAAGGGCTTTCATAATATATTTTTAATTAGTCTTTATTAGACTTTTCAGCTAAAACATTCTTTTTCTTTTCAAGAACACTTTTCTTACTCGAATCTACGACATTTCCTTTAATCTTTAATGCTACCGTTGGTGTACTTGAATTAGATAAAACTGTAATAGTTTTACGTATTGGCATGACACGTTTAGTATCATATTTAACTGATATTTCACCAGTGTCACCAGGCATTATAGGGCCTTTTGGCTTTTTTGGTACTGTACAACCACAGGTCGATGATACTTTAGATATAATTAAAGGCGCATCGCCAGTGTTGGTAAACTCGAAAGTACGAACGCCATCTGCACCTTTTTCAATGGTACCGTAGTCAATTACGTCAGTCTTGAACTCTATTTTAGCCATCTTTTCCTGGGCAAAGGAAGCAAAGCTAATTAGTCCTACAAATAAAATTGCTATTAAATTTTTCATCACTATCATTTTAGATTTGTTATGTAAACTTACTTACTTTTTATCCATTCTGCAAAAATAATGGATGTAATGCACTCTTTGTTAACACATTTTAGTATCCATTATAATTTTACAGAAAAAAATATATAAGTACTTTTGCACATCAAGTTCCAAAAACCGTTCCAAAGTATGAGTATTCCATCGAAATATGATGCATCGCAGGTAGAAGACAAGTGGTATGACTACTGGATGAAACATGACTATTTTCATTCAGAACCAGACGAAAGAGAGCCTTATACCATTGTCATTCCACCACCAAATGTTACAGGTGTACTTCATATGGGGCATATGCTCAATAATACGATACAGGATGTGTTAATACGTCGTGCGCGTTTACAAGGTAAAAATGCATGTTGGGTTCCAGGAACAGATCATGCATCTATTGCTACCGAAGCAAAAGTTGTCGCAAAGCTTAAGGAGCAAGGTATTAACAAAAATGACCTTACAAGGGACGAATTCTTAAAACATGCCTGGGATTGGACTGAAGAGTATGGAGGCGTTATCTTAGAACAACTAAAGAAATTAGGCTGTTCTTGCGATTGGCAACGCACTAAGTTTACGATGGATGAGGACATGAGCGAAGCTGTTATCAAAGTTTTTGTTGATTTGTATAACAAAGGCTTGATATATCGTGGTTATCGGATGGTGAATTGGGATCCAGAGGCGCAAACGACCTTGTCAGACGAAGAAGTAAACCATGTTGAGAGAACTGACAAATTGTACTATGTAAAATATCAGATAGAAGGTGAAAACGAGTATGTGACCATAGCTACTACAAGACCTGAAACGATTTTAGGTGACACTGCCATTTGTGTAAACCCAGAAGATGAGCGTTTTACGCATTTAAAAGGAAAAAATGTTATAGTACCTATTTGTAACCGGGTGGTGCCTATTATTCAAGATAGTTATGTGGATGTAGAATTTGGGACAGGATGTCTTAAAATAACGCCTGCACACGATGTTAATGATAAGGAAATTGGAGATAGACATAATTTAGAAGTGATTGATGTCTTGAATGCTGACGGTTCTTTAAACAGTTTCGGGATGCATCATGAAGGAAAGGACCGGGTAGTTGCAAGGAAAGATGTTGCTAACGAATTAGAAAAGCTTGGAATTTTAACTAAAGTTGAAGACCATACACATAAAGTAGGGACTAGTGAACGTACAAAAGCTGTTATCGAGCCACGTTTGTCTGATCAATGGTTTTTGAATATGCAAGATTTGGTAAAACCAGCAATTAAAGCGGTTTTAGAGGATGAAGATGTAAAGCTTTTTCCTAAGCGTTTCAATAACACATATCGCCATTGGATGGAGAATATTCGTGATTGGAATATTTCAAGGCAACTCCTATGGGGGCAGCAAATTCCAGCTTATTACTATGGTGACGGTAAAAATGATTTTGTAGTAGCAGAAAATATTGAAGATGCAATTAAGTTGGCAAATGAAAAACTAGCTGTCACTTCGAGCGGAGTCGAGAAGCCTATAACAGCTTCAGATTTACGTCAAGACACAGACGCTCTAGACACATGGTTTTCCTCATGGTTATGGCCAATAAGCGTATTTGATGGTATAAGACATCCTGAAAATAAAGAAATAAACTACTATTATCCTACCAACGACTTAGTAACAGGACCAGATATTCTCTTCTTTTGGGTTGCGCGTATGATTGTGGCTGGTTACGAGTTTCGTAATAAAAAACCATTTAATAATGTGTATCTAACAGGATTAGTGCGTGATAAGCAGCGTCGTAAGATGAGTAAATCACTTGGTAATTCTCCAGATGCTTTAAAACTTATTGAAGAATACGGCGCGGATGGTGTTCGTGTTGGGTTACTATTGAGCTCAGCTGCTGGTAATGACTTGATGTTCGATGAAGATTTGTGCCAGCAAGGGAAAGCCTTTGCCAATAAAATATGGAACTCTTTCCGATTGATTAAAGGTTGGGAAGTAGCAGATATTTCTCAGCCAGAATCCTCAAGAGTGGCGATTGCTTGGTTTGAATCTAAATTTCAGGAAACATTAGCAACAATTGAAGACCATTATGGCAAATACCGTATTAGTGATGTATTGATGGAAACCTACAAGCTTATAACAAATGATTTTAGCTCTTGGTTGCTGGAAATGGTAAAACCAGAATATCAAAAACCAATTGATAGTAAGACTTATAATGCCGTTATTGCTATTTTGGAAAACAATTTGAAGTTGTTGCATCCATTTATGCCGTTTTTAACAGAAGAAATTTGGCAGCATATTACAGAAAGAACACCAGAAGAAGCCTTAATTGTTTCCAAATGGCCAGAATCTAAAGTTATAGACACAAAGCTTATTAAAGATTTTGATTTTGCTTCTGAAGTGATTTCTGGAATCAGAACAATTCGCAAACAAAAAAATATAGCATTTAAAGACGCTATAGAGATGTCTGTTTTAGATAGTGAAAAAGCATCAAGAGCTTTTGACTCTGTTATTACCAAACTTGGGAATATTTCAGAACTTACGTACACTGATGAAAAATTAGAAGGCGCCTTAACCTTTAGAGTAAAATCCAACGAATACTTTGTGCCAATGCAAGGCAGTATTGATGTGGAGGCGGAAATAAAGAAACTCACCGAAGAGTTAAACTACACTGTAGGCTTTTTAAAATCTGTACAAAAGAAACTCTCTAATGAGCGTTTTGTTGCTGGAGCACCAGAACAGGTAGTTGCTTCTGAAAAGAAGAAAGAAGCGGATGCTTTGGCTAAGATTGAGACTTTGAAGGCTAGTTTGGCAGGGTTGGAGTAGGGCGTTAGGTTAAAGATATTGCCTTTGGAACCTCTTTTGAAATTCTGAGAATCTTTATATTTATCAGATGAAATATATTATCTTTCTTCTATTGTTTCCTTTGCTTATAAATTCACAAAACAATAATTCAGTTAAAATTCCTGTAACTGATTTTCCGTATATAGATATCACTGTGTTAGATAATAATATTTACCCAGTGCCAACAACTTGGGCAAATATTGATAGTCTCATACTTAAAAAAAATGAAAAAGAATCTACTTTTTTTACTGACAAAGGAACTCTATTAGGAAAAATCTCTGGTTCTGAGTTAGAGGTTTATTTGGAAGAAGATAAAAAGATTAAAATTGATAAAAATTCATGTAATGTTGATGGAATACCTTGCAAAATAAAAAGGAAAATTCTGAAGTATGATTTTGCAATGGATTTCATAGGAATGGCATATTACACTTCCGATATACCTTATCTCGATTATTACATATCAAGAAAAAAAGGATGGATTAATTATGAGGGTAGAATAGTGACTGATACTAGCGATGTTGATATTCATGGATTTAGAAATGGAATGGCTCAATTCAAAAAAGATAAGAAATGGGGTTATATTAACAGAGATCTTAAAGTAGTAATTCCTCCAACATTTGATGAAGCTATAAATTATAATTCTAATGGTTTGGCGAGAGTAAAGAATAATAAATACTCTGGGTTCATAGATAAAAAAGGTAAATGGATTTATAAGTTTGATAAATCTAAAATATCTTTTCTTAGTCCATTCAGTAATGGTTATGCCGTAGTGAGGAGTCGAAGCAACAAACATGGCTGTATCAATTCTAAAGGTAAACTGAAAATAGATACTATTTATAATCATTTATCAAATTTTAGAAAGGGTTTGGCGATTGCAAAAAAGGACGGGATTTGGGGTGTATTGAAGAAGAAAAAATGGAAGCCCATGGTCGAATTTGAAGAATTAAGATGGGGCTCAAAAGATTTTTTTCTTGCCAAGAAAGATAGTAAATGGGGAGTAATAGATTTAAGAAAGCGTGTAATTCTTCCATTTAATTATGAGAACCTAAAAAGGGGTAATAAATTTTTGTTTTTTAGAGATAATAAGGGCTGGGGCATCATGAATAATCAGTTAGAAATTGTTATAGAGCCACAGTATGAAAGTATTGGTGGTTATGGAGATGGTTTATTTGCTGTTCGGAAGAACAAAAAGTGGGGTTATATTGATATTAATAACAGAATTGTCATCCCACTAGTATTTGATTCTGCATCTCAATTTACACCATATGCAAGGGGTTTTGTAAGAGTTGGGAATAAATTAGAACTAATTGATAACCAAGGAAATTTTCTAAGCACGAAAGGTTGGATAGAATATCAAAATAAAAGTGACAAAAAGAAAATAAGTTCTATGCTAAAATGGTCAGAAGATTGAGGTAATATTTCAATTTTTTAAGCTCGCCCTCCTAAAAGCAACAGCCGCCATCAACCCAATAACAGAGAATCCTGCCAACGTAAAAAATAGATTTTGATGGCCTACCAATCCAGGATTACTGTCTAAAATATAGCCCATTAACGGTCCCATAAAGATGTCAGGTGTGTAACCTATAACAGACATGATACCAATGGCTGTTCCTGTGTATGCTAATGGGATATTACCTTCCTCCATAATGGCAAAATATAAGCCACGTAATGCAAAGATACCTATGCTCATAAAGGCAATAGTAAATATATATAGCCAAACCAGGCTATAGGATATGAGGCCCAGACCTATAAGTATATCACCCAATATCATGACACTAAAACTAATAATAATCATTTTGGAGGCAGATAACCTATCTGCAATGATTCCTGCTGTCAATGCTGCAATAGGTCGCATCCACAACGCCATAGTACCGACTCCAGCAGATTCTACATCATTAAAATTCAATACTTCGTTTGCAAATAAAGAAAAGTCGTCCGTTGCCTTATAGGCGCAATAACCACAAATAATTATGATGGCTTGTAGCCATATTGCGGGCATTTTTGCCACTTTTTTTATAACCGCTAAAGATTTATTTTCAGCTTTGTCTTTGTTGAGAACAACAGTGTTTGGCACTGCAAACCAGGCAAAAATGGCAACTAAAAATACAAACCCAGAAACGTAAAGTATCACTTCTTTAAAAGCAGCTCTTTTTTCTTCAAGGGTAATGGTGTCAAAATCCACAGGAGATAAGGAGGCAAATAAACCTACAGCAAAAGTTGCCATAAGTGCCGCAGATAAACCTCGGCCACCTTCGAGCAAGCCAAATGAAATACCTTGTGTATTCTTGGTTCCCCAAGACCTTGTAGCTTTCATTAAAGCTGCCCAAAATAATAGAATGGTTGACATACCCCAGAAAGCATACAACCACCTCATGTTTTCGATAGAAGGGTAAGTTGATAATACAATACCTCCTGAGGCAGTCATTGCCAGGGCAATGGAGATTAGTTTTCGTGCTTGAAATTTATCTGCCAAGGGACCTCCAAAAAAATAGGATATCATGGCTATGACACCATAACTGGAATAAACAATCCCTAACTGAAGATTAGTGATTTCGAATACTTCAAGAACGGTCGGTCTAAAAACCCGAATTAGTACAAAAGGCAGGAAAAAAATGGCTTCACCTGCTAATATTAATGCCAACATGGAAATAGTTCGTTTACTCATAATTGACATTGCGTTTAGTTATTTTGTTTATGGATTCCTGCTTTTGCTAGAATGACAATTACTTTCTGTATAAAAAGTAATTGTTTACGAGGTCGATATATGTTTGTTTAGCTTCGTCTTGAGTAATATCCTGTACTTGGAAAAGGGCATTGGTTTTAAATGCATTAATTATAGGCTTGCTACTACTTGGTCTGTCAGCATTATTAGTAGCCCGTTTATAGTAAGCATAAAGGCGTAAGAGGAAATCGGCAGGAAAAGGTTCTGTGTGGGCGTTGATGCGTTCTACGGCGTCATTAAATTCAATATCTAAGGCATCAGAGTCCATTACAATTGAGCGATAATACTTTCGCCTCCTTTTACTTTTTGATTGAGTTCTACTTGTATTTTGGTATCTAAAGGTAAGAACAAATCAACTCTCGAACCAAACTTAATAAAACCTTGGTCCGAACCTTGAATAGCATTTTCTCCTTCCTTAGCATAGTTAACGATTCGTTTTGCCAGTGCCCCAGCAATTTGCCTAAATAATACCTTTCCAGAGGTTGAATTTTCTACTACAACAGTAGTACGTTCGTTTTCTGTACTCGACTTTGGATGCCAAGCTACTAGATATTTTCCTGGATGGTATTTACTAAATGCCACTTTTCCACCAATTGGATAGCGAGTTACATGTACATTTAACGGAGACATAAAGACAGATACTTGTAAGCGCTTGTCTTTAAAGTATTCATTTTCAAAAACTTCTTCAATGACCACAACTTTACCGTCGACTGGGGAAAGCACATGATTGTCGTTTAGGACAGTATTGCGCTTAGGGTTTCTGAAAAACTGAAGTATTAATACTAGAAATACCAATAGAGTCAGCATCAATAGTATGCGCAACCAATTCAATTCTACAAAAGATTCAACAGCCAGCAATCCTGCAGCAATTATAACAAATGTGATGATAATAATCTTGTAACCTTCTTTATGAAACATGCTCTAAAAGTCTTAAAAAGAGAAAAATAAATGGTGATGTAAAGATAACACTGTCCAGACGATCCAACAAACCACCATGCCCAGGCATAATAACACCGCTATCTTTTACATTAGCTTGGCGCTTAAATTTAGACTCTATTAAATCTCCTAGTGTACCAAAAACACTCACAATAATAGCCATAATTAGCCAACTCGTAAAATTCAACGTTTCTGTATAGGTACTAATAAAATAACTTGCTACACAAGCAAAGAATAGTCCTCCTAAAAAGCCTTCGACTGTTTTTTTTGGTGATATACTCGGAAACAATTTTTGCTTTCCGAAATTTTTACCTACCAAATAGGCAAAAGTATCATTAACCCATGCTAAAATAAAAGCCCCAAGCAGAATAGTAGGAATAAAAGATTTGTTGTAATTAGCGATTAGGTTTAGAAATACAAAACCACTAGTTAAATAAAAGGTTGTGATTATAAATCGTTTAGACTCAAATAATGGAATTGTTTTTTCAGAAAATAAATCCTTAATCAAAATTAATTGTACAAAAAGCGTAATTACTTGAAGAATTTGAGTGGTTTCGGTAAAACCTCTATCTGTATTGGCAAAGTGTTGCCAATAAGCGAACAAACCATATAGAATGACGAATATGCAGTAGGGTATTGCTCCTCTAAGACCAATAAGTCTATTGAATTCTGCCAAGCAAATAAGTCCGAAAACAAAAAATAATATAGTTAATGCTATCTGCGACTTAAGGCACAGAATAAGTAATACAACATATAGAATTCCTGACAAGGCTCTCGTGGAAAGTTCCTTCATATTATAAGTCTTCTAGTAAGAGCAAATATAAGTTTTTAGAACTACTGCCGTATGTTAAGAAGTCTTTATCTTCGGCAGTTTTAAAATGTTTAATGGTAGTAATATTTGTTGGGATTTTATCGCGCTTGTTTTTTATGCCTCTTAAGCCTTCTCCAATACTCTCTACTAATTGGCTTGTAGTGGCAAAAATGACAAAATTATCAGGGATTTCGTCAAGTTTTTTCTCTGCTATTTGATTTGATGAAATTAGTAGAGAACCATCATCTGCAATAAGGTACTCACAGGTTGTAAGAAAGTAAGTGGCATCCCTTGCTTTGTTTGATGCCTGTAATTCGAACTCAGAAAATTTTTCCTGTAAACGTTCATCTAGTAAGAAAACGTACTTGTCATACCAATCATTCTCTAGAAGAATTTGATCTAAGCTATAAAAAATTTCACTCATGTTTTCACAGTAGAGAAATTTACCTCCATTAGATTTAAAATTAATTGTGAATCTTTCGTCTATAGGGAGTTTAATAGCAGGCATATACTTGCCTCTCTCGTCAGCTGTAATGTCTTCTTGAGAGTCCTTATTGAGGCCAAGGATTTTACGAAAAATGTTCATTAAGGCTATGCTATTAACCGTTAGTTAGGAACAACCCAAATATAAACAATCTTGAACTAACTACTGGAGCTAATTCAAGATTTAAGATTTCTTTAGCAAGTAACTCACTCAACAGCAAGTGGTTGCTCTTCTTCTTTATCGAAAGGACGTTTTCCAAATATTTTTTCCAAATTATCCTTAAAAATCACCTCTTTCTCCAAAAGCTCTTCTGCAAGAAGGGTAAGTTTATCCTCGTTTTTCTTTAAAAGCTTAAGAGCACGTTGATATTGTTTTTCTATAATATCAGATATTTCTTTATCAATTAGCTCGGCAGTTTGTTCGCTGTAAGGTTTTGTAAATCCCATTTCGCTTTGGCCAGAAGAGTCATAGTACGTTAAGTTACCGACCTTATCACTTAGGCCATAAACAGTAACCATGGCTCTTGCTTGTTTTGTCACTTTTTCTAAATCACTCAAAGCACCTGTGGATATTTTATCAAAAATAACTTTCTCCGCAGCTCGTCCACCTAAGGCAGCACACATTTCATCCAGCATTTGTTCAGGTCTAACAATTAGGCGTTCTTCAGGTAAGTACCATGCAGCTCCTAAAGAGCGACCACGAGGCACTATAGTTACTTTTACTAATGGTGCTGCATGCTCAAGCAGCCAACTTACAGTTGCATGTCCAGCTTCATGGAAAGCGACTGCTCTTTTCTCAGCAGGCGTAATTATTTTATTCTTCTTTTCAAGACCGCCAACAATTCTGTCTACAGCATCCAAAAAATCTTGCTTTTCTACTGCTTTCTTACCTTGCCTTGCAGCAATTAAGGCTGCTTCGTTACAAACATTAGCGATATCTGCACCTGAAAAACCAGGTGTTTGCTTGCTTAAGAAATCAGTATCAAGACCTTTAGCTTTTTTCAAGGGTTTTAAATGTACTTCAAATATTTCCTTACGTTCGCGAACATCTGGAAGATCAACAAATATTTGTCTATCAAAACGTCCAGCACGCATTAGTGCTTTATCCAATACATCTGCTCTGTTTGTTGCTGCAACAACAATAACATTGGTATTGGTTCCAAAACCATCCATTTCGGTTAATAGTTGGTTTAGTGTGTTTTCTCTTTCGTCATTTGAACCTGAGAAATTACTTTTTCCTCTTGCGCGGCCAATGGCATCAATTTCATCTATAAAAATAATTGAAGGCGATTTTTCTTTTGCTTGTTTAAAAAGGTCTCTTACACGAGATGCACCAACACCAACAAACATTTCAACGAAATCAGAACCTGATAATGAGAAGAAAGGTACTTTTGCTTCTCCGGCAACAGCTCTTGCTAATAACGTTTTACCAGTTCCAGGAGGGCCAATAAGTAGGGCACCTTTCGGGATTTTTCCACCAAGTGATGTATATTTTTCAGGATTTTTAAGAAAATCCACTATTTCTTGAACTTCTTCTTTTGCCCCTTCAAGTCCAGCGACATCTTTAAAGGATGTTTTTACTTCTGTATTCTGGTCGAATAGTTTGGCTTTCGATTTACCTATGTTAAAAATCTGTCCACCGGCACCACCACCAGCACCAGACGACATACGTCTCATAATGAATATCCAAACACCAATTATTAATGCAAAAGGTAATAGGGTAAGAAGGAATTCTCCCCAAACATTACTCTGAGTTTCGTAGTCGATAACCGTACTAAGACTATTTTCTTCTATAGTTTTTCTTAAATCGTTTTCGAAATTCTGAAGGTCACCAAATTCAAATTGATAATTGGCAACCTGAGAAGCTGAAGCAAACAAATTGTTTTTCTTTGTTTTCTTATGGACTTCTTTTTCCATAGCTTCTTTAGTGAGATAGACTTTAGCCTCTCTTCTGTTAACAATTTCTACCTTTTGTACATCACCATCTCTGAGGTAAGTCAAGAATTGGGAAGGTGTGGTAGATGACGAACTCTGGAAGCCGTCAGCACCGGAAAACAATTGCATTCCTAAGAAAATTGCTATTATGATACCGTAAATCCAGTAAGGACTAAATTTAGGTTTTTTCGTTTCTTTATTATCTTTTGCCATTAATCGTTTGTCTTTAGTAACTTGTTTCTATTACAGTTGTTTTTGCATCTCCCCATAGGCTTTCTATATCGTAGTATTCTCTAATATGTTTTTGGAATACATGAACAACCACATCTACATAATCCATTAAAACCCATTCGGCATTTTCGCTTCCTTCAATATGCCAAGGTTTATCTTTTGTTTCTTTACTTACTTTTTTCTGGACAGAGTTTACAATAGCATTAACTTGTGTGTTAGAAGTACCTTCACAAATAATAAAATAGTCGCAAACCGTGTTTTCTATCTCTCTTAAATCTAAAATATTAATATTTTTCCCTTTAACATCTTCAATCCCGTTTAATATCGTTGTGATTAATAGGTCAGCATTGCTATTTTTTTTCGCCATTCAGTATCTTTAATTTGTGCAAAGTTATTATTTTTTTGTTCTTTATAGTTTAAAATAATCATAAGATTTACCTTGATAAATATAACCATTTAATATGCGTATAATCAAACTTAGTGCCATCGGTTCTACAAATACTTTTCTAAGGCAAATCAGTAGTGCCGAGCCTATGGACGATTATACGGTTGTAGTTGCAGAAAATCAGACTGATGGTAGAGGTCAAATGGGAACAGATTGGGTGGTTCAGGAAGGTAAAAACCTGACTTTTAGTGTGTTTAAAGACGTTTCTTTCTTATCTATGGAGAACAATTTCTTTATAAGTATTGTGGCTTCTTTATCTGTTACTAAAGTATTGAATAGCCTGAAAATACCAAAAACATATATAAAATGGCCTAACGACATATTGGCAGACAATAAAAAAGTGTGTGGTATTTTGATTGAGAATGTCATAAAAAATAACAAGTTGACAGCTTCTGTTATCGGTATTGGTCTTAATGTAAACCAAACCGAATTTACTAACCTTCCTAATGCATCGTCTTTATTGAAGTTAACAGGCAATCCGTTTTCAATAGATGATATACTTAATAGTATCGTCGAAACATTACAACAATACTTTATTAGGCTTCAGGATAAGGAATTTGATAGTTTAAAAGAAGAATATGAAGCTCAGCTTTTTAGAAAGGATAAGCCCTCAACCTTCAGAGATAATGAGGAACATCTTTTTTCAGGATATATTCAAGGCGTTTCTAGAGATGGTGCTCTGAGAGTTCTTTTAGAAGACGATATTATTAGGGAGTATGATTTAAAAGAAATCCAATTACTGTATTAAACAGCTTTAGGCATATTTTCCACAAGAGTTTCTAAGAATTTATTGATAGGACCTTTAATCATCATAGCCATCATTGGGTTGAAATCTCCTTCAAACTGCAATTGCACCTCACTTTTGTCAGTTTCAAGCTCAGAAATGTTAGCGATTAAGGAAAAATCTAATTTGCCACCTGCTGCTCCAAGAACAATTTTACTGTTGGCTTCAGCTTCTTTCTTTTTTAGAACGATTTCTGGCATTCCTTTTAAGGCAAAAAGAAATTTGTCCGTATCTAAAACTTCAAATTTGCTAATATTTTCGGGCATTAGGTGTTCAAAATTTTTGATATCTGATAAGAAGTTGAATGTATCTTCTTGGGATTTATTGATGGTTGTTTTCGGAGATTCTAAATTCATGATGTTTATGTGTTTGGGATGCTACAATCAATTAGTGTTCCATTTTGCTGGATTAGCATTCCATTCTGATAAAGTTTCTAATTGCTTGTCTGTAATGTATTTCGTGTCAAGGGCTTGTTCAAGAAGGTTTTCGTAATCACCTAACGTATGTAAACTAATGTTTTCTTTTTTGAAATTATCTTCAGCGATTTGGAATCCATAAGTAAAAATAGCCACCATGCCTTTTACATTCACTTCTGCTTCTTTAAGTGCTTTTACTGCATTTAAACTACTTTTTCCTGTGCTTATTAAATCTTCTACGACCACAACATTCTGTCCTTTCTGGATGAATCCTTCAATCTGGTTTTGGCGCCCATGTTTTTTGGCTTCTGGTCTCACATAAACAAAAGGGAGTCCTAGAGATTCCGCTACCAAAATGCCAATTCCAATAGCGCCTGTCGCAACCCCAGCAATCACATCTGGTTTGCCGTAAGTCTCTTCGATATGTTTCGCCATGGTTTCTCTAATGTAATTACGAATTGGCGGGAAGGATAATACAACTCTATTATCGCAATATATTGGAGATTTCCATCCAGATGCCCAAGTAAAAGGGTCTTGAGGTTGTAGTTTGATGGCATTTATCTGAAGCAGAACTTCAGCGGTTTTCTTAGCAGTGTCTTTGTCAAAAATCATACAGCAAAATTACACATAAAATTGTCATTTTTTTAATTTAAAAGCCCTCAATAAAATAAGTTATTAAAAGCTTTTTATAAATCAAAAATTAATAATTTAGTCGTCCTAAAATAGGATAATCAATCTGTATGCTCAAAATCTTCGTTGGAGATAAACCAATCATATTAACTTCTGTTGTCGAACCAGAAACTGATTTCAAGAACTATCTGCTTAATACCGTGAATATAGGTAAGGTGATTAAGGAGTTGGAAAACACCAAATTGAAATCTGTAAGGTTAATCCATAAAAACGAAAAGAAACTTTTAAAGAAATTCTTGAGACTCTTGCCAAATGTTATTGCTGGTGGAGGAAAGGTGTATAACGATAAGGGAGACATTTTATTTATTTACCGCAACGGAAAATGGGATTTGCCTAAAGGTAAAGCCGAGAAAAAAGAAACTATTGAAATAACTGCGATACGCGAAGTCGAGGAAGAGACAGGTGTAAAGGGGGTAGAGATTATAAAACCTTTAGAAACTACCTATCATATTTTTAAGCGTAACGGTAAGTATCGGATAAAAGTAACGTATTGGTTTGAAATGAAAACAGCCTACGATGGTCCTTTAGAGCCACAAGAAAATGAAGGAATTACTAAAGTGGAGTGGCTAGGAGTTGGGGAATCTAAAATGGCTTTAGTGAATTCTTATGCGAATATTAAGTTGTTGGTTTAGGGGTCTCGTTAGCGGTGCGTATAAGATCAGTTGCGTGGTTTAGTAATTAATTTGGCAAGTACAAACCGACCAGAAAATCCGATAGGATTTTCGTTAGTAGGGTAACCAAGCAATTAATTTTATACATTGTTTTGGTGTCGTTTTTTTTACGCTGACATTGGTTTCACGTTGATTTGTCCACCAATTGCTTTCAACACTTTCATTATTGTTCCGAACTGTGGTTTTGCTCCATCGGATAAAGCTTTATAAAGACTTGGTCTGCTCATTCCGGTTTTTTCCGCAATTTTAGTCATTCCGATTGCCTTTGCAATATGTCCAATTGCAACTATCAAGTCAGAGCTTTCTCCATCTTCAAGAACTGTATTCAGATATTCAGCAATCATTTCTTGGCTGTCTAAATAGTCCGCTATGTCAAATTTTGTTGTTGCCATTTTATTTATCTTTTATTCTGTTCCAAATTTCTTTCGCTTTTTTGATATCTTTCTGCTGGGTCGATTTATCTCCGCCAATTAGTAGAATAACTATTTTGTTGTCTTTCTCTTTAAAGTAAACTCGGTAGCCTTTAGCGTAATTAATTCGCATTTCGCTAATTCCATCTCCTACTGATTTGGAGTCTCCAAAATGTTCGTCAGTTTCGAGTTTCTGAATCCTAAAGAGTATTTTAGATTTCGCCCGAATATCTTTGAGCTTTCTAATCCACTTGTCAAATTCAGATGTTTTTTCCGTGACTATCATTTAAAAGTGTATCCATTTGGATACAAATATAGGGTAAATTTCGGATTTGCACAGGAATTTTAAGCTATTCTCAAAATTTGCCTTAAATGCACCAACACTTTTTAGATGATATGAAATCGTTTTAATAACCAGTTAAGCTGGTCACGGATATTTTATATCAGTCCCGAAGCGTCGGGAAACGAATTTCGGCTATTTTTTTAAAAGAACAAATATTTATTGTGATTAAGAGATTGCCACGTCGCTGAGCTCCTCGCAATGACAAATCACTTAACTCGATACACAGGATACTGCATATGCACTTTTTCGTAATTAGGACTTTGTTTGTGCAGCCAATCTAACTGAGCATACCAATTGTTTGCAAATTCTTTATCATAGCTTTTCTTGACATTAAGATTGATTTGCAATCTTGGGTTTCTTTTTAATAATTCTTTTGCTTTGTCCTCCCATACATAAGGAGAGAAACCTTCTTTTTGTTGTAAAATGGTATCGAAAAAATTCCAATTAAAAAAGGAGTCGGGAGCTTGTGGCTCTAAGGTTTCCATGAGGTATCTAAACGCTGGTTGGCTGGTATTTACATGATAATCTCCTTTCTTAAATGTTACTTGTTGACTAGTTGTTGAAACTTTCGTGTTATAGTGTAAATAGTGCCCCTCGTATGGATTGGTTCTGGTTTTGTAGTCTTCAATTTTGTATGATTCGACTGTAAACGTTGTGTCTTTTTCGAAACAAGTCATTTCTACTTGATTGAGCTCTAGTAATTCAATGACATTGTGCCAGCCTTGTGGAATTATATAGGCTTTTGGAACATCGATTTTTGTTTTTGGCGTAAAGTGATTACGGTAGCTTGTTTCTTTGGCAAAAGGTTTTGTTCTGTCAAATTTTAAGCGATTTTCTCCAGTAATCTCACTTGGAATCATACTACCTTCATAACCTTTAAAATTGAGCGTTGAAGTTTTGGTGGTGTCTATTGTCCAATCAACAGTGTAGCTTTTTACCTTTTTATTACTTTGAAAAGTGTTTCTTCTGAGTTCATTTATTTTGTCTCCATCTTGTTCAATGATTTCAATCATACTTTTCATTAATTCGTAAGTGCCTTCAACTCTTTGTTTGTAAGGTTTTAGCATATGGGTTTCAACCATCATCCCCAATGTATTCCATAAGGTTGTGTAGCCTGTTGAATATCTTGGAGAATCCATAAATTGGCTAAATCCCTTTTCTGGTAAACGATTAAAAACGTTGACATAAGGTGTAATGTCCAATTCTTTCTTTCTTAATTTTTCTTCTAAAGAAGGCATCATTTGAGTATGCAAATAATTGCCTAGTTCTTCACCTAATTTGTTGTGCTGAGTGAACAAGTGCGTCAACGTATATTGATAATCAGCACCATTACTCACATGATTATCGATAAAAACATCGGGTTTCACTTTATGAAATATTGTTGCAAAGGTTCTTGCATTTTTTGTGTCCGCTTTTATGAAATCTCGATTCAAATCATAATTACGGGCATTGCCCCTAAAACCGTAGTCTTTTGGTCCGTTCTGGTTGGTTCGAGTAGTAGAATTTCGGTTTAAACTTCCACCGACATTATATATAGGAATAGTTACTAAAACAGTGTTTTTAGGAGATTCAATTTTTCCGTTCGCGATATCCCGATAGAGCATCATAGTGGCATCAATACCATCACTTTCTCCTGGATGAATTCCATTATTAATTAAAAGTACTCGTTTGGAGTTTTTAATGTTTTCAAAATTGAAATTGCCACCTGGATTTAAAGTCACTATATGTAGTGGTTCCCCAGAATCTGTTTCTCCAATACCTTCAATTGAAATTTCAGAATAGGTGTCTGCCAAATTTTGATAGTATGTAATAGCTTCTTGATAAGTTGCAGTTTCTGTTCCGTTAGAGCGTTCAAAAACAGTTGTAAAATCTATATTTTGTTTCTTTTCTGATGTGCAAGACGCGAAAAGGATAAAAAGCGCAAGAAGGGTTCTCATCTTAAAGGTTTTAGTGAGTAAACTTAGCTAATTTCGATTAATATAGGCTTGTCTTTCTATAGATTAACTGTATTTTTGCCCCTCTTAAAAAGATGCCTCATGACAGAATTTATAAGAAAACGCGCAGCGAATGCCAAGAATGATATTTTAAGTGGACTGACGGTCGCTTTGGCTTTGGTGCCAGAAGCTGTGGCTTTTGCTTTTGTAGCTGGTGTAGATCCTTTAGTTGGATTGTATGCTGCTTTTATGATTGGTTTGATTACTTCTGTTTTTGGTGGTCGTCCTGGGATGATTAGTGGTGCGACAGGTGCTTTAGCTGTCGTGATGGTAGCTTTAGTCGCCAAGGGTAATGCTATGGGAGCGCCAGGAGAAGAATTAGGTTTGTATTACCTATTTGCTACAGTAATCTTAATGGGTGGAATACAAATGTTAGCAGGCGTTTTTAAACTGGGTAAGTTTGTACGATTGATACCGCACCCAGTAATGATGGGATTTGTAAATGGTTTGGCGATTGTGATATTCCTGTCTCAATTGGGAATGTTTAGGGACGGCAATGGGGATTGGTTTTCTGGGTCTCAACTTTGGATTATGTTAGGATTAGTTGCTCTTACTATGGCAATTATGTTTGGTTTACCCAAGCTCACGAAAAAATTACCTGAAGCTTTAATTGCAATACTAGTAGTGTCTGCTATTGTGATTTTCGGAAATTTAGACGTTGCAACCGTCGGAAGTTTTATTAGAGATGGAGGAGGGGAAGGTCTTAAAGGCGGCTTACCAAGTTTCCAGTTTGATATTTTTAATAAAGTACCATTTAATCTTGAAACTCTAAAATTTATAGGTCCTTATGCTTTGATTCTCGCTGCTATTGGATTGATAGAATCCTTAATGACCTTGAATCTTATCGACGAGCTAACAGAAACTAGAGGAAATTCTAATAGAGAATGTTTAGCTCAAGGAGGCGCTAATATCATAACAGGCTTATTTGGCGGTATGGGAGGTTGTGCGATGATTGGGCAATCTATAATTAATATAAAAGGTGGTGGACGAGGCAGATTATCAGGAATTGTTGCTGCTCTAGCATTACTTGGATTTATACTATTTGCTTCAGGTCTCATTGAGCGAGTGCCCATAGCTGCACTAGTTGGAGTGATGTTTATGGTAGTTATAGGAACTTTTGCTTGGAGTAGTTTCAGGATTATGAACAAGATTCCATTTACAGATGTATTTGTTTTGATATTGGTGTCTAGTTTAACGGTTTTCTTTGACTTGGCAATCGCCGTAATAGCTGGTGTTATTGTTAGTGCATTGGTGTTTTCTTGGGAGAATGCAAAGCGTATTCGAGCGCGAAAGCGTCTAAGGGAAGATGGAACTAAAGTTTACGAAATATGGGGGCCACTCTTTTTTGGAAGTATTTCTGCCTTTAATGAAAAGTTTGATGTTAAGAATGATCCAAACAAAGTAGAAATTGATTTTGTGGAATCTCGCGTGAGCGATCATTCTGCTTTAGAGGCTATTTTCAATCTTGTTGAAAAATATGAGGCTGCTGGAAAGTCGATTAAATTGAAGCACTTAAGTGAGGATTGTAAAGTATTGTTATATAAAGCAAGTCCTAAATTCCATGAAGTTATTGAGGAGGATATTGACGATCCTCGTTATCATTTAGCAGCAAACCCTGAAGATTTTCCGAAACCACTTTCTGAGTATAAATTATAAAAGTGAGTGAATACTCATTATTGTAAATGATATTTTCTTAAAAGAAGTGCTTTAGTCGATTCTTTGTTTAAGATTTGATTTCTAATTATAGCACTTGTCAAGCCATTGAGGTGTTGTATCAAAAATTCTGCTTCGAGTTCAGCATGTTTGTATCGTAGTTTTTCAAATGCTTTTGAAAGCTTGTTTTTAATTATCTCGAATACTTGAACGCTGATATTATTTAACTCCCATTGTAATTTAAATAAAAGCTTCAGATTTCTGATTTCGTTATCGTCTAGTTTAAAGGGGATGTCTAAAGTTTTTTTAATTATATCTTTGGGTTCTTCCTCATTGAGAATTTCTAGAAATAAAAAATCTACATTTAGTTTTAATTGCTTATGAATGCTATCAAGTAAACCTTCTTTGTTTATAAAATGGCGAAAAATTAGACCTTCGCTAACGTTTGCCAACTTTGCAATTTTATTGGTAGATATAGCATGAAAACCTTCGTTAGAAAATAAGTCGAACGCTGCGTTTAGGATTTGTTGCTGTTTTGTTGTCATATAGTGAGTGTTCACTCACAAATATAGTAATTATTTATAAAACTTAGATTTGTCTACTACTAGAGTAGTAAGTTCAACAGTATGTTTGTCTGGATCTTTTAGATATATGGAATGCGTGTAATAGTGATCTTGGAAGACAAAGCGTTCACCTATGTCATTAAAGTAATCTTGAGCTTTTTTAAAGTCTTCACCGGAGACATTAAAAGCAAAATGATCTATAAAAGTACTATTAGCACCTTTTACGAACTCTCCATTTTTTAGATTAGCAGGAAATATAGCTACTGCAAATGTATCTGACATCATGAATATTGGGTAATCTCCCCATTCTTCAAACTGCTGTTTTTTCAAGCCAATAATACGTTCGTACCATTCAATGGAAATATGCATGTCCTTAACACGAATGGCAACATGATCTAGATAATTAAGCTTAAAAGGAATCATTTTTTAACTCTTACACTTTTTGGTACTAGCTTAGTATAGTTACCATCATTCCTAATAACATCACGAACAATTGAAGATGCTATATAAGACGTTTTAGCAGCTGTGAGTAAGAATACCGTTTCAATAGGAGCAAGGTCTCGATTGGTATGTGCAATGGCTTTCTCGAATTCAAAATCTGCTGGATTACGAAGACCTCTTAAGATGAATTCTACACCAATCTCTTTACAATAATTCACTGTTAATCCCTCATAGGTAACAACCTTTACCTTTGGTTCATGTTTAAAAGCATCTTCAATGAATTTTTTTCGCTCCTCCAGCGAAAACATATATTTCTTTGCGGCATTGACTCCTATGGCCACAATAACTTCATCAAAAAGCGTCACGCCACGTTCTATAATATCGTAGTGTCCTAATGTTAATGGGTCAAATGATCCAGGAAATATTGCACGTTTCATTTAATCTCTGTCTATATCGTAAATAGTTTCTTCTTCAAATAAAGATACAATATCTGCTTTCGAAAAACTATCTATTTGGTCAGTATAATAAGCAGCTTTATTTACTTGATCGATTCCAGACCGTTTATCTACCTCGTAATCACTGAAGATTACATGTACACTATCGTTAGTAACTTCTGTGACTTTCATAGCAGTATAATGCCCTACGGAAGAGCCTTTTACTGAATATACATCGCCTATTTGCGGCTCAACGATATACTTAGCTTGATTTTCTTTGTCGACACCATTCCAATATCCTACCAGAGCAATTATTCCAGCAATAATTGCTAAACCACTAAAATGTAAAAAAGGAATTCCTGTATGTTTTTCTACTTCAAATTTTCTTTTAATGTTTTCTGGTAGCTCTTTAAGGT
This sequence comes from uncultured Flavobacteriaceae bacterium, assembly GCA_937923735.1. GTDB lineage: Bacteria > Bacteroidota > Bacteroidia > Flavobacteriales > Flavobacteriaceae > JABABD01. The sequence continues at coordinate 35,645 of CALDUJ010000112.1, forward strand.
CATAAGTCCTTTTGCAAGAATCACATTCTAACACATTAACCTTACCTGTTGGAAAAACAGGAATCCAGTATAAGTAAGCATACTTTCCAAACACCGTATAAGTCATTGATGTTATATTGTTGCAATTTGGACATTCAACGTTTGGGAGTTTTCCATTTTTTAATTTTGAAGAACTTGTTCCGTAAAAAATCATAAAGTTGGTTTTGGTTAGTATTCAAATATAACTATTTCAATGCTTCTTCAATGGCATTGCTAAACAATTCAGTTAGAGATATACCTGCGGCAGATGCTTGTTGAGGCAATATACTCTCTTTTGTTAAGCCTGGAATAGTATTCATTTCAAGAAAATGGGGATCTCCGTTTTTAAAGATGAATTCGCTACGCGAAAAACCTGTCATTTTCAGTATTTCATAAATTTGTTTGGCTAGAATACGTACTTTGTCTTCTTGTTTTTCAGTTAACCTCGCTGGTGTTATTTCTTGCGATTTTCCTTGGTACTTTGCTTCGTAATCAAAGAAGTCGTTCTCACTTACTATTTCTGTTATGGGTAAGACTTTAGTTTTTCCTTGATAGGTTATGACACCAACTGATACTTCAATACCATCTAAAAAGGATTCGATGATGATTTCATCATCTTCCTTAAATGCAATTTGAATAGCTTTTTCAAGTTCATTCTTTTCATAAACTTTACTAACACCAAAACTACTACCAGCTTTATTGGCTTTTACAAAACAAGGTAATCCTACCTTATCAATAATAGCATTCTGGTCTATGGCATCACCAAGATTTAGATAATAGGATTCGGCGCAGTGAATACCATAAGGTTTTAGAGTAGATAGTAAATCACGTTTGTTAAAGGTCAGTGCCGCTTGATACATATTGCAACTCGTATGCGGAATACCGAGCAATTCAAAATAACCTTGCATATAGCCGTCCTCTCCCGGAGAGCCATGAATGGCATTAAACACACAATCAAAACTAATTTTGGTTTCATTAATCATGATGGAGAAATCATGTTTGTTTACAGGGAATTCATCACCATAAATATCTACAAAAACCCATTTATCTTTAAAAATATGTATTCGGTATCCAATGTATTTAGTGCTATCTAAAGACTCATAAACGACCTGCCCACTCTTAAGAGAAATCTCATATTCGCTAGAATAGCCTCCCATGATTATAGCAATATGTTTTTGCATACTAATAAATTGCGATTAAAAACGTTTTCGTAAAAATATCATTTATTATCTGTAAACTAAAAACCTAGCAGATTTTATATATTTGTGAGATAAATTTTTTAGATGAGTATTGTAAAGTTCTTGACCAGTAAAGTGTTTTTAAAGCAATTACTGTTAGCTATTGTAGCTGTTGTAGTATTGTGTTTTTTAGTGTTATGGTGGTTGAAAATCTCTACCAATCATAATGAATTTGAAACTGTTCCTGACCTTAAAGGTAAGACTATTGAAGTCGCTCAAATGGAACTGAAAGACAATGATTTGGTCATGGAAATTCAAGATTCGGCAAATTACAATCCCAAGTATCCTAAGTTTTCGGTAATCGATCAAAATCCATTGGCTGGAGCTAAAGTAAAGGAGAACAGAAAAATATATTTAACGCTTAACCCCTCAGGTTACAGAAAAGTTGCCGTTCCAGACTTAAGACAACAGACTTTTAGGAATGCTAAACCGGTATTAAAAGCACTAGGTTTTGAGGTCGGTAAAATTACTTACCAAGATAATATTGGTAAAGATATGGTGTTAGGTTTGCGTTACAAAGAGAAAAATATAACACCCGGCACTAAACTGGAAAAAACCAGTAAGATTGACCTTGTTTTAGGTAACGGTAAACGTCCCAATTGATTAGTATGACGGACGACCAATCAGACATTGAGGACAACGACGACCTTTACGAGCATTATTCTTTTGTGGCTGAAAAAGGTCAGCAACCACTTCGCATAGATAAATACTTAATGAATTTTGTGGAGAATGCCACTCGAAACAAAATCCAAGCAGCTGCTAAAAATGGTAGCATTTTAGTGAACGATATTCCTGTAAAATCCAGCTATAAGGTAAAACCTTTGGACCAGATAAAAGTTATGTTTGCGCATCCTCCCTATGAGAATTTATTGGTGCCAGAGGATATTCCAATCGATATTGTTTACGAAGATGATGAACTTCTCGTAGTTAACAAATCAGCTGGTATGGTGGTGCATCCAGGACATGGTAATTATTCAGGAACATTAATTAATGCTTTGACATTTCATTTTGACAATCTACCGAATAACTCCAGTAATCGTCCAGGATTGGTTCATAGAATTGATAAAGATACAAGTGGATTGTTAGTGGTTGCTAAAACGGAAGAAGCAATGACAAATTTATCAAAACAGTTTTTTGATAAGACTAGTGAGCGGGAATACGTTGCCATTGTTTGGGGAAATATGGAAGAAGACGAAGGTACTATTGAAGGTAATATAGGAAGACACCCAAAAAACCGATTGCAGAATAAGGTTTTCTTTGGAGATGAAACTGATAAAGGAAAACCCGCAGTAACACATTACAAAGTCATAGAGCGTTTAGGTTATGTAACTTTAGTAAGCTGTAAGCTAGAAACCGGAAGAACCCATCAAATACGTGTTCATATGAAACATATTGGGCATACTTTATTCAATGATGAGCGCTATGGAGGTGAAAGAATATTAAAAGGTACTACGTTTACTAAGTACAAGCAGTTTGTGGATAACTGCTTTAAGGTATTACCAAGACAAGCCTTACATGCTAAAACATTGGGATTTGAACATCCTAGAACAGGAAAATTCATGAGTTTTACTTCAGAAATCCCAGAGGATATGGCACAATGCATAGAGAAGTGGCAACACTATACGAAGCATCAGGCCTAGTTAAGCATAAATTTTATTGATTTCAGTATTACTTTTTTCAAAAAGTGTTTTTTGATAATTAGCTAGGCTAATTGTAAATTTGAAGTAAATTAATTAGAATGAAATTAGTCCTCTCTCCAGCAAAGTCACTTAATTACGAAAGCAAGTTGCCAACGTCCTTACACAGTGAAGGCTGTTTTTTGAACGAAGCTGAACGCCTTAATAAATTACTTAAGAAGAAATCTGCGAAGAGTCTATCAAAGCTGATGCATATTTCTGATAATTTGGGTCAACTTAATTACGAGCGTAATCAAGAATGGAATTTACCATTTAATCAAGATAATGCACGACCGGCTGTTTATGCCTTTAGCGGTGATGTATATAGAGGATTGAGTGCTTATGACATAGAAGATAATAAGCTAAATAAACTTCAAGAAACGGTTCGAATTATTTCAGGTCTTTATGGACTGCTTAAACCATTGGATTTAATCCAACCTTACAGATTGGAAATGGGAACCAAATTCCCAGTTGGAAAAAATAAAAACTTGTATGAGTTCTGGAGAAAAAAAGTTACTCAGGCTCTAAATGATGAATTAGAGGAGGATGAACTATTCTTAAATCTTGCCAGTAACGAATATTTTAAAGCAATTGATGTTAAGGCTTTAAAGGTGCCAGTGGTAAATGTGGCATTTAAAGAGTTTAAGAATGGCGACTATAAAATGATAGCCATTTTTGCCAAAATAGCTAGAGGCTTAATGACACGGTATATAATAGACACCAATGCCAATACCATAGATGACATAAAAGGCTTTAATTACGAAGGCTATGGCTTTAGTGAAAATCTATCTAATGGTAACGATTTAGTCTTTACGCGCTAACTATTTGGCCTTAGCCTTTTTATCAACACTTATTTTTTCTTCGGTTGTTTTCCGTTTACGAATTTTTGGTCGACGAACACCAAAAGTACCTCTATGTATTTTTCCGCGTCGTGTTTTTTTATCCCCTTTACCCATGATTAATATGTTTTCTTTAAGATACGAAAATTTGAGGTTTTAGGCAAGCCGTCTTTTTAGTCGATGTAAAAGACTTGATTTTAGTTATTTTTACGTTTATAGTTTTGCTTGCTTATGTATTTCTATTTAATAGTCGCTAATAGTCGCTTTACAAGCTTTTTGTATATATCATGCTTATAAACATAGGAATGATATCTATTGGTATTTTTTAATTCTTTTCATCCCTGTAATAGGGTGTATTATATATTTGATTACGCAGGTATTCAGTAAAAGGGACGTTGATAACATTCAGAAAGAGATAACAACTATTGTTAACCCAACGAAGAAGGTAAGAGATCTTGAGAAAAAATCTGAATTCTCAGATACATTTCAAAACAGAGTAAATCTAGCGGATGCTTATTTTGAAATTAGGGATTATGCATCAGCAATAATAAATTATAATAAAGCAATAGATGAGCATACAGATGACGATGCTCATGTGCACAAAATGCTTGTAGAGTCTTATCATGAATTAGAGGATTTTGAAAAGCTTATTCAGCATGCTGAAAAAATTAAGAATAATAATGAGTTTCAAAAATCAACAACACAATTTTTGTATGGCTTAGCTCTCGATAAAGTGGGTAGGTCTGGCGAAGCTGAAGCAGAAATGTGTCACATAAATCAGAGGTATTCTAACTATAATGAAAGAGTGATATTGGTAAAGTTCTTGATTCATAGAGGTAAGAAAGATGAGGCTAAAGAAGTGCTAAACGATATTATAACAGAGTCCGAACATATGAACAAGAGTAATAAGAAATTGTATAAATTGGCCATAGTTGAAGCTAATAAACTCATAAAAGAGCTGTAATTGTTCTTCCACAAACACCCATATCAACCTTTTATTCAATCTGATACTAAAAAACTGATTGTTGGCACCCTACCGCCTCCAAGATTTACAACTGGTGATTTGCTCGAAAAAGATGTGAATTTTTGCTATGGTAGTTATTATAACTCTTTATGGTTGTATATAGATAGGATTCATGGCCTGAACTTACGCTATGATAATTCTCAAGAGGCCATAGACGAAAGAAAAACCTTTTTAATAAAACATCGAATAGGGGTATGTGATATTGTAGAAAGTGCCGAAAGAGAAAAGGTTGATGCTTCCGACCTAGGCATGCAAAACATCAAGTTACGAGATGTCATAGGTTATCTGAAAGAATATCCATCGATTGAAACATTATTATTTACTGGCGGAAACAGTAAGAATGGTCCAGAGTATTTTTTTAGAAGACATATAAGAGATTACAATTTGAAGTTAGAGTTAGTCTCGAAAGAAACCCCTAAGATTCATCAGTTTGTAATGCCTAAGACCGATTTACTGTCACCTCGAGCGGACAGCCGTCGGCAAAAGCCTATGGCATCGGCCGAGTCGAGAGGTCTACGAATCATCAAAACAGTATCCCTAACCTCAGGTTCTGGAGCAGCTAATATATCTATTGGTAGTAACCCACTTTATAAGCAGTTAAAAGCAAAGAACCCAGATTTTAATACATTTGATTTTAGGGTGATGCAGTATCGGGAATTTTTATAGGAGAAGATATTTGGTTTGTCAGTTGTCGTAGGTGAATGCCAATAACAGAATTTTTTTGAGGAAGAAGATTAGATGTGTCACTCGTCGCAGACGAGCGCCAGCAGAGGGAGTAAACTTAGATGTTCACTCGTTACAAACGAGCGCTAGCATGAGGGACTTCCTACATGTACACAAACCTTTCGTTTAAGCGCTTGTTAGCTATGTTTTATACACCGTGTTATGTGCTTTTATTTATTAATAACTCACAGTCCTTTCTTAATTCAGTAATTATATAATTTTTGATAAACATTATATTTTCATAACTAATATTAATTCTTTCGTTGTGTTTAAACCATTTTAGAATTTTACACTTTTCCATATCTGAAGTAGCAATTCCTTTGTTGTGAATAATTGCTTGCCTTAAAAATCTGATGTCTCCAAAAAAATCAATTTTCAAATCATTCATTTGATTCAATCCTAATTCAGTTGCTATTAACTTTCGATATCTCTCATCCCAGTGTTGAAATATATTGACCAATAACATTTGTCCAATAAAATTATAGTTTACTGCATTGATTTCATTTTGATCTCTTAAATCATCTGCTTTCGTAACTGTCATAAATTTGGATAAAAAATCATCAACTTTTAAACCGTCTGGAATTTTTGCTTTTGATTTGTCATAAGGGATAAACGCCATATGAGGCACTTTAGTTTCTTTATTCTCAAGAAGGGTTTTTTCAGCACTTTTCTTTAATAGATTAAATCCCCAAATAGAATGCATATAAATACCGAAGAAGCCATTACAAACCCATATAAATTCTTCAATCTTATCTTTTGCTTTAGCCATAAATTTACTGCTTAGGTTTATTGCACATAATATAAAGATATGATTCCGTTTCAATGAATTATATCATTCGTTAGGAAGAATAACCACAAGGGCACGCAAACGGAACATTAAATTTTTTAGGTCTTCGTTAGCTTGAATATCCTGTAATTATCAGGTCATTATCTGGCATAACAAAGAATCCTTTCTATCATAAAATTTAAAATTCCTCCTGTTTGCTTATTCTTCCTAACCCGCAAAGCATAGGCTACACATCTGACCATGTTTTAGTATATTTATAAACCAAAGGTAAACCCTTATGATAACTACTACCTAACGAGGTATAAGACTTATAGATGCGCAGCCAACGGTTTTAATGTATATGCTGCGCATCTACAAACCTTATACTTTGCGGGTTAGCAAAAATGTGTTGAAAAAAAAAGATGAACTTCGGGGCTTACCCCTTTTTTGCTTTTTACGCTTTAAATGGACGTTGAGTTCGTAAGGGCAACGTTTATCAACAAAGCAAAAAAAGTTATGGTTTTTATATGATTGGTTTGTCCTTTACAAGTGTTTAAGTCCTAAAAAATAGAGCAACTTCGAGGCTGCTCCTTTTGCCACCACAACGCAACTGTTGCGCAATCGATACGCAGATGGACTTTTGGTTTGCGACTTTCTACTTCAGTTTTATAAGTCTGAAAATTTTATTTGTTTCCGCTAAGGTTCGTCGCCGTGTGGTAAATGTGGCAAAATCTACGGTACTTGTATTTTTCGCTTGTCCTATCCGTTTGGTTCCGCCAACATACTTTTGCTAACAAAGCCTATAATTAATTGCTGCCATTTTTAGTTTAAGAAATCTCATACAATTTGATTAAATTTAGTCTTTGGCGAAAAAGGCTAAGCGAATTTAAACCGCAACTAATCATAGCCCAGGCCGTTAGCCATATTTCAGGACAAGACATTGAATGACAACCGTAGAATTAGGAAATATA
>CALDUJ010000113.1 GCA_937923735.1 uncultured Flavobacteriaceae bacterium
GAGCCATTTTGGATGGTGCGACAAAAATCTTTAATTCATGCTAAACTAGGAGATAAGAAAGGTGCTATTAAAGCTGCTAAGCGTTCTCTTGAATTAGCCGAAAAAGCAGGTAATGCAGACTATGTAAAAATGAATAAGGATTCTCTCGCTGAGTGGATGAAATAAGATAGTACATTGATTAATAGCAATTCACCCGATTGCGAAAATCCCGACCTAACTGGTTGGGATTTTTTATTTGAGATAACTCGTTTTGTACATTTTGATGAAATTCGTCAATTCGAGTGAATTTCACGATTGAAAATAAGTGAAATTAGTATCGAGAAGAGTCAGAACTTGAATTTAGTTCTCGATACAATTTTTCGTACCTCAAAATCACTCGAACTGACGTTAATTCTATTTAAAACTCATAATACACTATGAGTTTGATATATTAAAACTTAAGAGTTCCATGCGTTATTTATATACATACAAATCGAAAATGTATGACTGTGCACTTTATATAGAATTAATAATAATTTCAAACCCTATTGGGTCATAAATGTAATACCCTGCTATTAGCAAAAAGGAGGTCAATAGGAATAGAAAAATTTTATTTCCTTTATCTAAATTTTTAAATGATATAGCAAGTGCTATATTAATTATTAGAGTACACCCTACAAAATTCAGCCATAAATACGGTAGATTGATTACTTCGTATTTATCTAGAGCATACAGACCAAATATGATAAACTGCGTGATTAGGGCAGCAATAAACACTGCATTTCCTTTAATATATTTAAAGAAGAATGCCAATAAAAAGATACCAAGGACATTACCGTAAAAAAGGGATCCAATAATATTTACTAACTGAATCAAATTATCAAAGAGATTAGCTACACTCGCAACTATAATTGCTAAAACTCCCCAACCAAACGTAAACCATCTGGTGGCTTTAACGAAATGTTCTTCGCTTTCCTCACGTCTTATGTTTCGCTTATAAAGGTCAATAGTTGTGGTGGATGCCAGCGCATTTAATTCTGATGCTGTAGAAGACATAGCTGCAGATAATATAACGGCAAGCAATAATCCGATTAGTCCTTTAGGAAGATAGTTTAATATAAAGTGTATAAAAACGTAGTCTTTGTCGTTCGTTTCAACATCAGCATTTGCTTTTGCAATTAATGCTTTAGCCTCTGCTCGATTTTCTTTATCGATATCATTTGCAATAGCAACATACTGTTTGTATTTATCATCTCCATTTTTTAAATATTCTTGTATGAGGAGTTGTTTGTCATTATGTGTTTTTTCATGCTCAATTTCTAGCATTTGATATTCTTCAGCATATTCAGAATTCATAACTGCTTCTGTAGCAGCCGGATTAAAATTTAATGGTGATTTTGCAAACTGAAAGAATACAAATACCATGACACCCACTAATAAAATAAAGAACTGCATTGGGACTTTTAATAGACCGTTAAAAAGTAAACCAATTCGCATCTGCTTTATATTGCTTCCCGACAAATAACGTTGTACTTGACTTTGATCAGTACCAAAATAGGAGAGTGCTAAAAAACTTCCACCTATAAGTCCACTCCAAACAGTGTAGCGATTATTAAAATCAAAGGAGAAATCTAATACTTCCATTTTTCCACTGGCACCAGCTATATCAAGTGCTTTAGAAAAAGTAATATTATCTGGTAAGTAATTTAGTATTAAACAGAAGGCGATAAACATGCCCGCAAAAATGACTACCATTTGGTGTTTTTGTGTCACATTTACGGCTTTTGTACCGCCCGAAACAGTATATATAATCACCAGAATCCCAATAATAATATTTAAGATTGTGAGATTCCATCCTAATACTGCGGACAGAATAATTGCAGGAGCAAAAATGGTTATACCAGCTGCGAGTCCTCGTTGTACTAAAAATAAAATGGCAGCTAGACTCCGTGTTTTTAAATCGAAACGTCCTTCTAAGTATTCGTAGGCTGTGTAAACTTTTAAACGGTGATATATTGGAATGAATACTAAGCTTATAATGACCATGGCTATAGGAACACCAAAATAGAACTGGACAAATCCCATACCATCATGAAAGGCCTGTCCTGGCGTCGATAAAAAGGTAATGGCACTAGCTTGGGTTGCCATTACGGATAAACCTATGGTCCACCATTTGGCAGTATTTCCACCTCTGATATAGTCTTTTACATTTTTGCTGCCTCGCGTTTGATAGACACCATACCCTACAATAAAAAGCAAGGTTGCCGAAAGAATAATCCAGTCAAGTAACTGCATATTAAGCGTATGAGTTGGTTATAAAATAAAAGATGATGACGTATACCGCATTAGCAATTAGCACAGCTGTGTATTGCCATTTCCAAGGCTCATTTTTTTGATGTTGGTTTTCGTTTTGCATCAGTCTTTTAATTTTTCGTTTATGTTCAAATCATCTTTGCCTATAGATAACATGTTCGCAAAGAGCCTGTAAGCTCCAGGAACTCCTGCAGGAAATTCTCTAAAGAAGCTTAATCCAGTGTAGATATAATGTCCCTTCCCATGTTTTGCTACCAAAAGACTTCCTTCTTTAGGTGTTTCCCCTTTATCATTGATGGATAAGATGGGCGTAAATTCTTCTGCCCACTCGCTTGGGAAATATAAACCACGTTCTTGTGTCCAACCCTTAAAATCGTCTTGAGTAATTTTATTTGGGAAACTCATAAGTTCGTGATTAGGATTCAAGAAACGGACTTCAGCAAATTCGTCAGTTACACGGTCACGACCTAACTTTAATGCGTATGGCGCAAGTTCGTCTACTTTTAATCGGCGACTGGTATTGTATTGCACAATCATATTACCACCTTTCTCCACGAAATCAAACAAATGCTTTTGCTTGAATTTTAGTTCGTCTACAACATTATAGGCACGAATACCAACAACTACTGCATCAAAACGAGATAGGGTTTCTGGATTAATGTCTTCAGGTTTAATTGTCACGACGTTATAACCTATTTGCTGAAGACTTTCAGGAACCACATCTCCAGCACCTTCTATATAGCCAATGTTTTCTCCCTTTTTCTGAATATCCAAACGCACAATTCTACTTTCCGAAGGCATTAATATTGTTTGGTAAGGAATATGGTCGTAATCGACTTCAATTAATTCTTTAGTATAGGTTTTTTTGCCAATAGTTACCATGGGTGTTAGTGCGCCTTCACTCTGATTTTTTGGCGGAATTACTGTAAATAAAAGTGTTTGCTCTTGTCCTTTGTTATCAATTGAAACATTTTGGCTTTCTGGGTAAACAGTCCAACCTTTAGGGTGCGCTAGTTTAACACTTCCATTTAAATTATTACGTCCAGCTTTAACCACAACGGGGATTTCTTTCTGCTTGTCGTTTTCAAAAATAATGACCTTCTCTGCAATTTTTGCTGATACTTCTGGAATGATTTCAAAAGGCTTATAAACTTCACCTTTTACTGGGTCGTTAGTTTTATAAACAATTGATTTAGTAAACGGGATTCGAACATTCTCAATAATTAGATTAAAAGTAACATTGAGATGTCTTGGTGTTTCAGGTTTACCAATAAGTTGTCTGTCATCTACTTTATACATGCCTAATGTTCCTTTTTCAGAAAGCCAGTATGGTGCCGAATAGTTTTGATTAGAGATTGATAATTGCTCCTTGAATTTAAAAGAAGTATTATCCGTCATTGGGATAGTTTTTTCAACTGTAGCTCCAGTTGCAATCTTGAAATTTTCTAAAATAACATTCGATTTGCTTCTGTTGATGGTTTCGATGCTCAATTCGATATCGGAACCATTGGTTGAATGGGCATGGCTGGAAACTGCTTCCAGATACAAACCAGAACATGCAGCAATGATATCTTTTATTTCTTTTGATTTGATAGTCTTCCAATGCTCGTTTTCGAGTTTCTGAATCATTGCATAAGCTTTTACGAGTTCAGAAACACTAGCTGAAGGATTGGTGAAATCGAAATCAGCTTCGACTTTTGAAAGTATCTCACCAATTGCATTTCCTCCTTTTACGCGATTCCAAGAGGTGTCGATACCTTCAAAAATATTTGTTTTGTCAGTTGGTAATTCTCCTTTAATTAATTCTATATATTCTAACTGACTGCCGCGAGTTCCAGTACTACCAAATCCCTGTGATTTATGTTGACTCCTACTGAGAGCTGCAATTTCATTATTGGATAATCCACTAGATGGAAAATAAACACCTGTATCCATCGATAGTAAATTGGTTTTGTCTGCCTCTTCAAATTTTTCGCGACTGCCATAAAACCACCACGATGTATTAAAGAATAAACGTTGAGGTTGCCAGGTACTTACATACTGTAATTGGTTAGGATACATAGATGGATTATTAACCAAATCAAAAGCTTCAATGCTTAACATTGCTGAACTTGTATGATGTCCGTGTGTAGAACCAGGGGTTCTATGATTAAAACGGTTTATGATAACATCAGGCTGAAACCTACGAATAGCCCAAACCACATCACTTAAGACTTTGTCTTTATCCCAGATAGCTAAAGTTTCATCTGGGTGTTTAGAATAGCCAAAATCGTTAGCACGCGTAAACATCTGTTCGCCTCCATCGGTTCTTCGAGCTGCTAATAATTCCTGAGTTCGTATAACGCCTAATTGTTCTCTAATTTCTGGACCGATAAGATTTTGTCCTCCATCACCACGTGTAATAGATAAATATGCGGTTCTTGCTTTTACCTCATTTGCCATGTAGGAAATTAAACGCGTGTTTTCATCATCTGGGTGAGCTGCAACATATAAAACAGACCCTAGAAAATTGAGCTTCTTTATGGCTTCATGTATTTCGGAAGTTGTTGGTTTATTGGGCTTTTGCGCTTGTATTGAAAAAGTAATTATAAAAGCAATACTGAGTAAGTAAAAGTTACGCATGATTAAGATAGTTAGCTATCTTGTAAAAATAGAAAAAACACGAGTGTTTATATGGGTTTTAATCTTTCTTTAACGTACAGGTAAAATCATAACCACTTTTTCCTGCGGAAATAATATAGCATACCTAAAAAAAGTATAATCATAACTGCCCAAAGAACATAATACCCGTATTTAAATTTTAGTTCTGGTATATTTTCAAAATTCATCCCATAAATTCCGGCGATAAAGGTCAGTGGTATAAAAATAGTAGCTATGATAGTCAGTACTTTCATGACCTCATTCATTTTATTACTAATAGATGTCATATACATGTCCATAAGACCCCAAATCATCTCTCTGTAGATGTCTATGTTCTCTGAAATTTGAATGATGTGATCATAGATGTCACGATAGTAATGTAGTGTTTTGGGTAAGATTAAGCTGTTATCTGTTTTTTCAATACGATTAATAATTTCCCTTAAAGGAAAAATGGCGCGACGTACTTTTAATACTTCTCGCTTTAAATTTTGAATTTGCTGACTTATTTCAGACTGTGATTGCCCATTAAAAAGATTGTCTTCTAGATCTTCAATCTTGTCACCCATGGTTTCTATAATGGTGTAGTAGTGATCTGTAACAGCATCAATGAGGGCATAAAATAAATAGTCAGAGCCTAATTCGCGAATTCTTCCTTTTTTGTGCCGTATACGATCTCTTACAGAATCAAATACATCTCCTTCTGCTTCTTGAAAAGAAAGCACGTAATTAGGACCTAATACAAAACTAACTTGCTCTGCTATTACTTTTTCCTCAGAATCATAATACAACATTTTTAGTACCACGAAGATGTAGTCATCATACTCATCTATCTTTGGTCTTTGGCTGGTGTTTACAATGTCTTCAAGAATTAAGGGATGCAAATTATAATGCTTACCTATTTTTTCAATCTCACTAGTGTTGTTGAGGCCATTAATATTAATCCAAGTAATCGATTCGGTTGATTTGTAAGTAAAGGCATCATCAATTTTGATTATTTCTTTTTCTTCAAAACGTTCAAGGTTGTAATCAAACGTTTCAATAGACAATGGGTTAGACTTTTTCTGACCAGTATAGATTAAGGTTCCTGGAACCTGCCCAATATGTTTTTGAGATTTTGAAGTTCTTTTTTTTGCCATGTGTTAAATTCTAAACAGAATCACTTCCATCGTCAATCGCATCCTTTTGCACTAAAGTTACCGCTTTTTGTAACATGAGGTTGTTGGGGTAGGTAATGAGGTCGCCATTGTCCATTCTTAAGTGTAACTGAAATGCCCTGATATCTTCAATAATACCTTGGATGGGATAGTCCTTGTCATGGATTTCAATTTTGTCACCTACTTTGTAAGGGAAAGAGAAGAACATAATCACACCTGAAGTCACATTACTTAAAATAGACCAAACTGCAAATAAACCGATACCAATAACTGCAAA
>CALDUJ010000114.1 GCA_937923735.1 uncultured Flavobacteriaceae bacterium
AACAAGCCCGCTTCTTCAACAACAGAGTTATCGAATTGTGTAACATATAAATCAGAATCTTTTGCTGTCGCTACAGGTACAAAATTCGTGATATCGTCAGGCGTAATAATCACACCACAAGCATGAATACCTGTATTACGGACCGAGCCCTCTAAAACTTTTGCTTGATTAACTGTTTCGGCTTGTAAATCTTCTCCATCCGCTATGTTGAGCAGCTCATTAACTTTTTCTAAATCTTCTGCTCTAAACTGTTTCTTTAAAATCTTTTCATCTACTCCAAATATCTTTCCGAGTTTAGACATGTTTGGAATTAGCTTAGCTATTCGATCAGCATCACCTAATGGTAAGTCCAATACTCTAGCTGTATCGCGAATGGATGATTTTGCAGCCATTGTACCATAGGTAATAATCTGTGCAACTTGACTACTTCCGTATTTATCAATGACATAATCCATGACACGACTTCGCCCTTCGTCATCAAAATCGATATCGATATCCGGCATACTCACACGATCAGGATTTAAAAAACGCTCAAAAAGCAAATCGTATTTGAGCGGGTCAATATTTGTAATCCAAAGACAATAAGCCACAACAGAACCAGCTGCAGAACCACGCCCGGGTCCAACAGATACGTCCATGTTTCGTGCCTCACGTATAAAATCTTCAACAATCAAGAAATATCCTGGATACCCTGTTTTCTCAATAACATCCAACTCAAAGTCTAATCGCTCTTTTATTTCTGGCGTAATTTCCTTGTAGCGTTTCTTGGCGCCTTCATAGGTAAGGTGTTTTAGATAGGCATCCTCGTTTTCAAATTCCTCTGGAATATCAAATTTAGGAAGTAATACCTCTCTTGCTAATTGATAGACTTCTATCTTGTCGACAACCTCTTGAATGTTTGTAATCGCTTCAGGGATATCCTTAAATAGCGATTTCATTTCGTCAGAAGACTTGAAATAATATTCTTGATTTGGAAGTCCATAGCGGTAACCTCTGCCACGACCGATTGGGGTTGCTTGTTTTTCACCGTCTTTTACACACAACAAAATATCATGAGCATTCGCATTTTCTTTATCGCAATAATACGTATTGTTTGAAGCGACTAACTTAACATCATGCTTTTTGGCCAAATCAATCAATACAGGATTTACCCGATTTTCATCTTCTTGATTATGACGCATGAGTTCAATATACAAGTCCTGACCAAACTCTTTTTCCCACCACAATAGCGCTTCTTCAGCTTGCTTCTCACCTACATTCAATACTTTTCCAGGAACTTCGCCATAAAGGTTTCCTGTTAGTACGATGATATCTTCTTTGTACTGCTGAATTACTTTCTTATCAATTCTTGGCACATAATAAAACCCATCAGTATAAGCGATAGACGACATCTTGGCCAAATTATGGTAGCCATTTTTGTTCTTAGCCAAAAGCACCACTTGGTAACCATAGTCCTTAACTGATTTGTTGGTATGATCATCACAAACAAAGAATTCGCAACCCAAAATAGGCTTTATCTCCTTTTCGGTGGGTTCTTCACCCGCCTCAACTAATTCCTTATTTTTTATTTGCGCTTGCTTGTTGTGGCCATTAACCGCTTTTACAAAATGAAAAGCGCCCATCATATTAGCATGGTCAGTCAATGCAACAGCTGGCATTTTTTCTTTAGCGGCTGAGGCCACTAAATCCTTTATACTAATAGTAGATTGTAATACCGAGAATTGAGAGTGATTATGAAGATGTACAAATTCAACATCTAATAACCCCGATAAGTTTTTTGCAACATCAACAACGACTTCATCTTGCTTTTGGACTTTATCTAGACGTTTTTTTATTTTTTCACTTTCAGCTTTAAGGTTTATATGTTTTAATCCTATTAGCTGAATAGTACTCGGGTTTGCTTCTGAAAAACGTTTAAAATAATCTGGCTGAACGTCCAGTTGCTCTTTGGTGTATTCTCCCAATCGCAGTAATTCAAAAAAGCATCTTGTGGTTGCTTCAACATCTGCTGTAGCATTATGTGCTTCTGCAAAAGGTGTGTTGAATAAAAATTCGTGTAACTCTGTTAATGTTGGCAGCTTAAATTTACCACCTCTTCCTCCAGGTATTTTACATAAACTAGCTGTGTGTTCCGTACAGGTGTCTAAAACGGGTAATTCCTGAAGCTGATTTGCGATGTCTTCTCGTACAAATTCGGCACCCATGATATTTAAATCGAACTTGACGTTCTGCCCAACGACGAATTTGGTCTTATTCAGTGCCTCATTAAATTTTTCTAAAACATCAACTAATGGAGCGCCTTGTTCTTGTGCAAGTTCAGTAGAGATTCCATGAATTTTCTCGGCATCATATGGGATATTGAATCCTTCAGGTTGGATTAAATAGTCTTGACTTTCGATACAATTCCCCGTATCATCATGTAATTGCCATGCAATTTGGATACAACGCGGCCAATTATCAGTATCAGTAATCGGTGCATTCCAACGCTTTGGTAATCCTGTGGTTTCTGTATCAAAAATTAAGTACATAAATGGCTACGCTTTCTACATGCAAAAAGAGTTTAAAATTAAGGATTATTTCGCTCTTTTAAGGACTGAACTTATCAACAAAAAGAAGGTTTATTCAACAAAAAAGACCTAGACAAATGTCTAGGCCTTATAAATAATTCTTTATAGTTTTTGTTTTAATAGTACGCTGTAAAGCTTCCGTTTTCTACAGATACGCTATTTGGCAATAATGTTGTGAAAGTGAATGAACCTTTAATCAAACCTGAGACAGCATCATGTTCATTAATAAATAAAGTACCATATTGCGCTGCACTTGTAACTCCGTTTGCATATCCATATACAGCATAGGTTCCAGATACAGATTGTTCATTTAGGTTATAACTTCCTATCATTGTTGTCTCTGGAATACGTAATTCAATATAACTTCCATCTACATCCATACCTTTCACTTTAATCATTCCATTCTCATTGATAGTATTTACTTCATTTGCTTCTAGTTGAGAATCGTCAACAGATGCTTTTAAATCACCTTCATATTCAACTTCGGTTTTAACGACCACAGGAACTTGATAAAATACACCGTTTATAAAGTTAACCACTTCTCCATCTGAAGAAAAGGCATTAAATCTAAAGGACCCTGTAAAAGTTTGATTAACTACATCATACCTCTCAATCATGACTTCACCGTTTCCGCGATACTCAGTTGTAAAACCTTTTCCGTCTTCATTTTCATACCAAGCAGTGCTATTAGCATTGGTTAAACTATAGACACCTATTTCTGTGCTTTCAACATTTAGTGTAACCACCTCATTATTTAAGGCCCCTGTAATACTAAGATAGCCGTCTTCGTCAACTGATACACTGAAATCTGAAGCTTTCCATAGTTCTTTGTCCTTGGTAGCCTGAAATGCATGCTCATTAAATTGTAGTTCATCAGAGCAATTAAATAAAGTAAATAATAAGCTAGTAAATAGCAAAAACCTTTTCATAATAATAATGTTAAGTAAGTTAAGGGAGGGTAAAAGTAGATAAAAGGCTAAATGAGAAACCAAAAGTTAGTTAAACTGACAGAAAATTCGACAAAGACCTACAATTGGTTAAAAAAGACTATGAATTACCTAAATTTAAAACAAAAACATATTTCTGATATTCAAAAAATATAGTACATTTGCGCTCTCCTTAATAACAGGGGTCGAGAACCTCATTAATTAATTTATATGTCAGTTAAAATAAGATTACAAAGACACGGTAAAAAAGGAAAGCCTTACTATTGGATAGTAGCTGCCGACGCAAGAGCAAAAAGAGATGGTAAATATCTCGAAAAATTAGGTCATTACAACCCTAATGTTAACCCAGCAGATATTAGCATAAATGTTGATGGTGCCGTTCAGTGGTTAAATAACGGTGCTCAACCAACAGATACAGCAAGAGCCATTCTTTCTTACAAAGGTGTTTTGTTGAAAAAGCATCTTGCAGGAGGTGTAGCAAAAGGCGCACTTACTGAAGAGCAAGCAGAAAAGAAATTTCAAGCTTGGTTAGATGAAAAGCAAGCAAAAATAGATGCTAAAAAAGACGGCTTAACAAAAGCTGAAGCTGAAGCTAAAGCTAAAGCCCTTGAAGCTGAAAAAGCAGTTAACGAAGCTCGTACTGCTGCTCCGGTTGTTGAGGAAGAAGT
Source organism: uncultured Flavobacteriaceae bacterium (assembly GCA_937923735.1). Classification (GTDB taxonomy): domain Bacteria; phylum Bacteroidota; class Bacteroidia; order Flavobacteriales; family Flavobacteriaceae; genus JABABD01. The sequence goes on from CALDUJ010000114.1 coordinate 4,183, forward strand.
AGCTGAGGACGCTCCTGCTGCTGAAGCAACTTCTGAAGAAGCTGCACCAGCTCAAGCAAGCAACGAAGAAGAATAGACAACTATTTTTTATAATTTAGCCCCGACGGTTACCGTCGGGGTTTTTTATTCTTACTATTATGAAAGTTGAAGATTGTTTTTTTCTTGGCAAGATTGTAAGAAAGTATAGTTTTAAAGGAGAGCTTCTTATAAAATTAGATACAGATGAGCCTGAACTCTACAGTCAATTAGACTCAGTATTTATTATGGTTAGGAATAACCTTATCCCTTTCTTTATTGAATCATCGCAATTACATAAATCAGATTTACTCAGAGTTAAATTCGAAGATGTTAATACTGAAGAAGATGCAGATGCATTAATTAAAAGCAAACTATATCTACCTCTTGAGTTTCTTCCAAAACTAGAGGGAAATAAGTTCTATTTTCATGAAGTAATTGGTTTTACCGTTGAAGATATTAATTTTGGAAATGTAGGCATCATAACTGGAATAAATGACAATACTGCTCAAGCCTTATTTGAAATAAACAGAAACGGTACAGAAATTCTAATCCCTATGAATGATGAATTCATTAAAAAATTAGATAGAGAGAACAAGACTATTCATGTTGAAACACCAGAAGGTTTAATAGACTTATACCTTGAATAATGTCTAAGCCATTTAACTTCAAACAATTTACAATACAACAAGATAAATGCGCCATGAAAATTGGTACTGATGGCGTTTTGTTGGGCGCATGGGCGTCGATACAACATAATCCATTTAGCATACTTGACATTGGTTCAGGAACTGGTGTTATTTCCTTAATGTTAGCACAGCGAAGTGCTGCTGAAGTTATAGAAGCCATCGAAATTGACGATAGTGCATATGAACAATGCGTAGAAAATTTTGAAAATTCCAATTGGTCAGACAGGTTATTCTGCTATCATGCATCCCTCCAAGAATTTGCCGAAGAAATTGAGGACACCTATGATTTAATTGTATGCAACCCTCCCTTTTATTCTGAAAATTATAAAACGTCTGATAAGTCGAGAGACATTGCAAGATTTCAAGACGCTATGCCCTTTGAACATTTGACTATTTGTGCTGCAAAATTACTTGCCGAAAACGGAAAATTTGTAGTTATTATTCCTTTTAAAGAAGAGGATAGATTCATTGATTTAGCTTCAAAATCCAAACTATTCGCAAATATAATATTAAGAATACGCGGCAATTCAGCTTCAGAAATTAAACGAAGCTTGTTAGAGTTTTCTTTTACCAAAAACGATATAGAAGTAAAAGAGCTAACCATCGAAACTAGTCGTCACAGTTATACCGAAGACTATATAAATTTGACTAAGGATTTCTACCGTAATCTATGACAAACCTTCTAAGTTTCGTTCCGTGTTAGGATATTTTAGTTAATTTAGAAGAACACTAAGTATCTGTTTAACTGTTATAATCCTATTAACTCATGAAGCTTCGATTCATTTTAATCGCTTTCTTGACGGTATCATTCATTTCATGCAAGAAAACGCAGACAGCAACACCGACAATTGTAGACGACGGAGACCCTCAATTTGCTACATCTTCATCTGGCATGGTCGCGGCAGCGCAACCATTGGCAACTGATGCTGGTTTGGAAATTTTAGAAGCTGGCGGCAATGCCGCAGATGCTGCATTGGCAACAGCCTTTGTCTTGGCAGTTGTAGAACCCACCATGAATGGAATTGGTGGTCGAAACTTAATTCTTTTACGTACTCCTAAGGGTGATTTTCAAGGGTACAACGGCATGACTGAAGTACCGATTAGTTACTCAGCACCAGAAACTCCTGTGAGAGATGGACATAAAACCATAGCAACACCAGGTGTGGTAGCATCGTTAATGCGTTTATACAAAGAACATGGCTCTATGCCATTAAAACAGATAATGGCTGCTTCTATAAAACATGCCTCAGAAGGGTTTGAAGTACTTCCTGGCGAAGCAATACGACATGAAATTGCTTATGAAAATATGCTGAAAGACCCCGGATTTCGTAGGCAAATGCTAAAAAATGATTCCATATTGCATAAAGCTGGCGATATACTAAAGCAACCAGACTTAGCTAAGACGCTTCAAAGAATTGCCGATACCAAAGGCGATGATTTTTATAATGGAGAAACAGCAAAACTAATAGCTGCCGACATGGAAGCTAATGGCGGTTATGTAAGTCTAGAGGATTTAAAAAATTATGAATCCCCAGACATGAGATATGTTACTACTAATTATCGTGGGTATCAAATCCATACCATGCCAGCACCTTCAGGTGGTGGTCTTTTGGTTAAGACCATGAACATACTTGAACATTTCGACTTAAGCCAAGTCAATGATGCGCAATGGGCTACTATAATGAATCAAGCTTTAGCACTTTCTATTAACACTATGCAAACCAATTACAAGGAAAAAGATTTAGAGTTAGTACAAAGTAAAACTTGGGCCAAAGAGCAGGCTGCATCTATTGTGGTTCCTGAAATCAAAACTGCAGACATCTTAACCTATGATAAAACAATGCTCTCCGAAAGCATCGTGGACAATACAGACTGGAGTGGCGATACTTGGGGAGCGGATAGCCATCATACCACACATTTTGTAACAGCCGATTGCAGAGGTATGGTAGTTTCAATTACTCAAACTGTTGGTCCTTTATTCGGATCTAAAGTCATAACGCCTGGATTAGGTTTTGTGTATGCTACGACTATGGGCACTTATTTATCCGATTCGGATCAGGCTACTGGATCTCGACCAAGAACTACAATAGCACCTACTATTGTCACAAAAGATGGGGAAGTAGTCATGGTTTTAGGTGCTGCGGGAGGTTTAAGAATTCTTTCTGGAATAGCCCAAACCATATCAAGACATATAGATAGAGGTTTAGATATTAAAGAAGCCGTTAAGGCACCACGAATTCATCCAGAGTGGCAGATAAGTGAAGAAACAGGCAAACGAAAATTTAATGGCATGACTTTTAGTGCCGAGTTTACCCCAACAAATGGCTGGAAAAGTTCTGATTCTTTAGCATGGCAAAAACATGGATTCCAGATTAAAAGCATAAATCGCTATGGCGCTTTTGCTAGAGTTCATGTGGTAAGCTATGACCCAGCAACGAATACATGGATAGGTGTCGCAGATCCTGATTGGGAGGGCTCTGCAAAAGGACCTGAAGCTTCCGATTGCGAATTCTAAAGGCATACATCAATATCAAACTATGAGTTCATTTTTTGGTGTAAATATTTTGACTTAAACCTTTAAGTAATTAATTACCATTGACTAACTTTAGCCCATAATGGGTATTAATAAACAAATGCCCTAAATATTATAAATCAAAAGTGATCTTTAGTTAAAACTACATTTATGAAACCAGACCTCTTTGAATCACCAGATTACTACAATCTAGACGAATTACTTACAGAAGAACATAAACTAGTACGTGATGCAGCTCGCGAATGGGTGAAACGTGATGTATCACCAATCATTGAAGACTATGCACAAAAGGCAGAGTTTCCAAAACAAATCATTGGAGGTTTAGCAGAAATAGGTGCTTTTGGACCTTATATCCCGATGGAATATGGCGGTGCTGGACTAGATCAAATTTCGTACGGTCTGATTATGCAGGAAATTGAAAGAGGGGACTCAGGCGTAAGAAGTACGGCTTCTGTGCAATCATCTTTAGTGATGTATCCTATTTGGAAATATGGTAACGAAGAGCAACGGCAAAAATATCTTCCAAAGCTAGCTTCAGGTGAATGGATTGGATCTTTTGGATTAACAGAACCTGACCATGGTAGTAACCCTGGCGGCATGACCACTAACTTTAAAGATATGGGAGACCATTATCTTTTAAATGGGGCAAAGATGTGGATATCAAACTCCCCTTTCTGTCAGATAGCTGTGGTTTGGGCTAAGAACGAAGAAGGTCGTATTCACGGTTTAATAGTAGAACGTGGTATGGAAGGCTTCTCTACACCAGAAACGCATGGCAAGTGGTCACTTCGTGCAAGTGCAACAGGCGAACTTATTTTTGATAACGTAAAAGTGCCTAAAGAAAACCTATTGCCTAACAAGTCTGGATTAGGTGCTCCGCTTGGATGTTTAGATTCAGCACGTTTTGGTATTGCATGGGGAGCCATTGGCGCAGCAATGGATTGTTACGATACAGCTCTAAGATATAGCAAGGAGCGTATTCAGTTTGGGAAACCAATAGGACAATTCCAGCTACAACAGAAAAAACTTGCCGAGATGATTACTGAAATCACCAAAGCGCAATTATTAGCTTGGAGGCTAGGCGTTATGCGTGAGGCTGGCACAGCGACCTCAGCTCAAATATCTATGGCAAAGCGCAACAATGTAGATATGGCGATTAATATTGCTCGTGAAGCAAGACAAATGCTTGGCGGCATGGGTATTACAGGTGAATATTCTATCATGCGCCACTCCATGAATTTAGAAAGTGTTATTACATACGAAGGTACACATGATATTCATTTATTGATTACAGGATTGGATATCACTGGACTTAACGCCTTTAAATAGGTACTACTGAAATAAATTCAGCACTGGTAAACAGTATTTAATTATTTCTTCATATTTGAAAAAACATAAGAAAGACTTCTATCACATAGAGGTTTTTTTTATGTGATTTTGTTTACATTTATACTCATGCTATCAGCTAAAAAAAGATTAGACCGAGCATACAACAATGCAAAAATTGTTGAGTTTGATGATAATTCGAAATTCATCCTTTTCAGTGATTGTCATCGCGGGGACAATAGTTTTGCCGATGATTTTGCAAACAATCGCAACATTTACTTTCATGCCTTAAAACATTATTATGCAGAAGGTTTTAATTATTGCGAACTAGGTGATGGAGATGAATTATGGGAAAACTTATCGTTTGAATCCATACTAAATGCTCATAAAAATGTTTACGAATTGATGCGCTTGTTCTTTAATCAAGGGCGTTTGCACATGATATGGGGTAATCATGATATGGTTTACAGAAATGATAGCTATGTAGAAAAATATCTCTACACCTATTTTGATGCTAAAACCGGCGAGGACAAACCGCTATTCCCTGGAATAAAGTATCATGAAGGCGTGGTCTTGAAACATTGCCATTCTGGTCAAGAAATATTCTTGGCGCACGGCCATCAAGCTGACTGGTGGAATTACCTATTCTGGAAATGGAGTCGTTTCATGGTACGAGTCCTTTGGAAACCACTTAATGTTATGGGCATAGCAGACCCAACAAGTCCAGCCAAGAATTATAAAGAACTTATAAAAGTCGAAAGAAGAATCAAAAAATGGATTGCTGAAAACAATAACCGATTAACCATTGTTGGCCATACCCACAGACCTCGATTTCCTGAACCAGGTGATTTAGCTTTCTTTAACGATGGCAGCTGTGTACACCCAAGAAGTATTACTGGTATTGAAATAGAAAATGGTGAAATATCGTTGATTAAATGGCAAATCGCTACAACTGATGATGGTACTTTAAAAATTGTTAGAGTCCTCTTGGAAGGCTCTCAAAAACTCGCAGATTACATTACAGAGTAAATTAAATTTCAGGTGCCAGTTCAACTTCCAATCCTTCCATATCAGGATTGATTTGTAACTGACAGCCCAGACGGCTATTATCTTTTACATTAAATGCTTCAGATAACATGGCTTCCTCGTCATCTTGCATTTCAGGCAATTCATGCTCAGATAACACATAACATTGGCATGATGAACACATCGCCATACCTCCACAGACTCCAATGGTTCCTTCAGGAGCTATTTCGTAACTTCGTACGACTTCCATTAAATTCATTGCCATGTCAGTAGGTGCTATGACTTCATGAATCTTGCCTTCTCTATCTGTAATTTTTATGTTTATGTCTTGTTCCAATACTATTCAATTTTTTTCACTACTGCCTTTGGCGCTTCTTTTCGAGTACCATCAAAACCATCAATTCCACTAACAGTTGTATACTTCAATACATATTTCTTGCCAGGATTAATTATCTGGTAGGCTGCCTGACACATCAAAGTCGCTTCATGGAATCCACAAAGGATTAATTTCAATTTTCCAGGATATGTATTTACATCTCCGATAGCGAAAATTCCTGGAATATTGGTTTGATAATCCAAGGCATTATTTACTTTAATCGCATTCTTTTCTATCTCTAATCCCCAATTAGCAATTGGTCCTAATTTAGGTGACAATCCGAATAAAGGAATAAAGTGGTCGCATTCTATCTCAAATTCTTTTTCGATATGCTGTGCTTGTTTTACAACAACAGCACTTAATTTTTCATCTCCCACCAGCCCTATAATTTCAGCTGGTGTAATTAGATTAATTCTTCCTTCATCTTTAAGTTCTTGAACTTTATCTACTGAATCTAAGTGCCCACGAAATTCATTCCGTCTATGAATAAGTGTTACTTCAGAAGCAACATCACTTAAAAAGATACTCCAATCTAAAGCAGAATCTCCACCGCCAGCTATAACTACACGTTTGTCTTTATAAATATCTGGATTCTTGATAATGTACTCAACTCCTTTATCTTCAAAATCCACGATATTATGAATTTGCGGCTTACGTGGCTCAAAGCTGCCTAAACCTCCTGCAATAGCTACAACTGGCGCTTGATGTTGCGTTCCCTTGTTAGTTGTAACTACAAATGTTCCGTCTTCTTGCTTTTCAATTGTTTCTGCACGCTCTCCTAATGTAAAACCTGGTTCAAACTGCTTACATTGTTCTAATAACTTTTCAGTTAAATCACCAGCTAAAATTTCTGGATACGCGGGAATATCGTAAATAGGTTTTTTAGGGTATATTTCTGAACATTGACCACCTGGTTGTGGCAAAGCATCAATCAAATGACATTTTAGTTTTAAAAGACCAGCTTCAAAAACGGTAAAAAGACCTGTTGGCCCAGCTCCAATAATAAGTATATCGGTGGTAATCATTAAAGTTCAATTAGGAGATACAAAACTACGATAGGTATTTGTTTGGTTTTATGACAAATGTCATGCAACATTATCGACACTAATCACTTGTTCAATCTGCGGTGCATACTTTTTAATAGTCATTTCAACACCAGATTTTAATGTCATTTGATTGACACTACATGAAGTGCAAGCCCCTTCCAACTGTACTTTCACAAATTTATCATCTTCGATTGATACTAATGAAATATCTCCTCCATCGCTTTGCAAGAAAGGTCTAATTTCATCTAAGGCCTTTTCAACATTCAGTCTTAATTCTTCTTTAGTCATAGCTATTTTTTTACAGCTGAACACCCAGCCATGGTCGTTATTTTTATTGCTTCCGTTGGAGGCAAATCATCATTTCTTCTAACCACTTCTTCAACAACGTTTTGCGTTAGCTTTTCGAAAGCCTTTTCCAAAGGTGTTGCAGTTTGCAGAGCTGCCGGTCTTCCCACATCACCTGCCTCGCGTATACTTTGCACCAAAGGTATTTCTCCCAAAAAAGGCACTTTTAAATCCTCAGCAAGGTTTTTAGCTCCTTCTTTTCCAAAGATAAAATATTTGTTATCTGGTAATTCTTCTGGTATGAAATAAGCCATATTCTCTATAATACCTAATACCGGTACATTAATGCTTTCTTGTTGAAACATGGCCACTCCCTTTTTGGCATCCGCTAATGCGACATTTTGTGGTGTACTAACAACAACAGCTCCAGTAATAGGAAGAGATTGCATAATACTTAAATGAATATCTCCAGTTCCTGGCGGTAAATCGATTAGCATAAAATCTAGTTCTCCCCAGTGCGCATCAAAAATCATTTGATTAAGTGCTTTAGCAGCCATTGGCCCACGCCATACTACAGCTTGGTCTGGTTTTGTAAAAAAACCTATCGATAGTACCTTAACTCCGTAATTTTCAACAGGTTTCATTTTTGATTTTCCGTCGATGGTTACAGCCAAAGGACGTTCCATTTCTACATCAAACATGATCGGAACTGAGGGCCCATATATATCGGCATCTAAAATCCCCACTTTAAAACCCATTTTAGCCAATGTAACAGCAAGATTAGCAGTTACCGTAGACTTACCAACACCTCCTTTTCCAGAAGCTACAGCAACAATGTTCTGAATACCAGGAATTGCTTTCCCTTTAATTTCATTTTTGGCTGGCGTTGCAGGACCGTCAACTTTTAAATTAACTTTTACCTGTGCTTTTTGGTGCACTTTTTCATGAATTACCTTCATGATTTCAACTTCAGTTTTCTTACGTGCTTGTAATGTTGGGTTCTTTATTGTAACATCAACTATTACTTCATCAGCAAAAGTCACCACATTGGTTACTGCACCACTCTCCACCATATTCTGTCCTTCACCTGGAGCAGAAATTGTTTCTAGTGCTTTTAATATATCTTGCTTTGTGATTTTCATACTTTTTTCTCTCTCAATTTTGAGATTCCGCTTTACAGCGGAATTAGTTCAACTAACAAGATGAAATTCACTTTGTTCTTACATCTTGAGTTTTTACTAATTTAGATTAATTCTAAAGTGCAAATATAGGGCGAAAACATTAGAATTAGAAGCAGCAAAATGGAAATGATTTATAGAATTATTAGCTTAAACTATAACTCTTTTGAAGGATCCCAATATAACTTTTCGAAATCTTGAATTTGATTTTCGACAACAGTTATGCCTTCACTCTCCAAAAGTTGCTGCATGAGGTTTGTGCCGTCAAAATGATGCTTCCCAGTTAATAGGCCTTTTCTGTTTACTACGCGGTGGGCAGGCACGTCTTTTCCTCCTGAGCCATTCATAGCATATCCAACCATTCGCGAACTTCTTGCGGCTCCTAAGTATTTTGCTATGGCTCCATAACTGGTAACCCTCCCGTATGGAATCAAACGGGCAACTTCGTATACTTTATCGAAAAAATTCAAGGTTTCTGGTTTCATTCTAGGCTTCTCTAAAAATATTAATCAACGTGATAATAGCAATGATTCCTGTTATTCCTCCAATGATATAATTCATATTTTTATGGGATGTCCACGAATTGCTTTTAATTTTATCAAAAAAGAATATGTAAATGTACAACATCACAAAAGTTCCTGTAGTTGCGCCCGCGACATATGATATTATACTTGTTTGGTCAAAAGCCATGAGTCCAAAAGAAGCCAAGGTAATACTCATATAAGCCTGATAAGGGATTGGAAATACATTGATACTCGACAAAAACATACCCATGAAAAACCGACTACGCTTACTTTTAACAGACATCTCTTCTTGACTCTCCAATTTTGCTTTGGCTATAAATAAATAGTAGATAGCTATGAGGAAGAAAATAACCATAGCAACACGTTGCAAAACGTCCACTATATCTTGATGATTACTCAAATATCTGGCAAACAAAACGGCTATATAGCACTGAATAGCAACAACGATACAAACTCCTACGGAGAAGGTAACACCTCTACTATAACCTTCTTTAACACTAATCTTGGCAGCTGTCATATTTAACAGGCCTGGCGGAATTACACCAACCAAAGCAATTAGCAAGCCAAGAAAGAATATTATAGTAATGTTCAATTACCTTTTATTTTAAATTTTACGAAAGTTATAGGCTTTCCTTGTTCAAGATACTGTTTTTCGTAGAAAGTTTGTATCTCGACAACCTCTTTTGGAGAATATTCATTTTTATAAACATCGTGATTAGCATGTAATATTTCATGTCCTTCTCCATGCAATAGACCCAATGTGTAACCATGCATAAACTCGCTGTCGGTTTTTAAATTTACAACACCACCTTTTTTTAAAACTTTTTTGTACTTCCTAATAAATTCAGAATTCGTTAACCGATGTTTGGTGCGTTTATATTTTATTTGCGGATCAGGGAAGGTAATCCAGATTTCATCCACTTCGTTTTCCTCGAAAATAAAATCAATCAGTTCGATTTGGGTTCTTATAAATGCAGCATTTCCTAAATCTTCTTCCAAGGCGGTTTTAGCGCCTCGCCAAAAACGCGCCCCTTTAATATCTATTCCAATAAAGTTTTTATCTGGATATACTTGAGCCAGCCCAACTGTGTACTCGCCTTTACCACAACCTAATTCGAGAACTAATGGGTTTACATTTTTGAACACCTTTTCGTTCCAACATCCTTTATATTCATATTCTCCCTCAACTAATTCTTCCCTTTTTGGTTGAAAAACATTAGAAAAAGTTTCGTTTTCCCTAAATCGTTTTAGTTTGTTCTTACTGCCCACTATTATTTAAAATTTTGGTAAAAATAAGGAAACATAATAGTATTACATTTGTTATTAGATGAATTCTAAAAAACGCATTTTAGTTGCACCATTAAATTGGGGGTTAGGTCATGCTACACGTAGTATACCAATCATTAATGCCTTAATTGAAAATGGCTTTGAGCCTATTATAGCCTCCGATGGACCGCCACTAGAATTATTAAAAAAAGAATTCCCCAAACTTATTTGTTTAGAACTTCCTTCTTATAACATTTCGTATCCAAAAAAGGCGAGTCGCTTCAAACTTAAAATACTCAAAGACTCACCCATTATATTAAAAGCTATAAAAAAAGAAAAGAAAGAAATTGAAAAAATTATTGATGAATATGACATATCCGGTATCATTTCTGACAATAGGTTTGGTGTTAAGAGCAAGAAAATTCCATCAGTTTTTATTACACATCAACTAAATGTATTGAGTGGAAACACCTCCTGGATAAGCTCAAAATTACATCAAAGATTCATTTCAAAATTTGACGAATGTTGGGTGCCTGATGTCGAAAAAAAACCAAATTTGAGTGGAAAATTAGGTCATATTGAAAGCTCTAAATTTAAATTAAAATACATCGGTCCCATAAGTCGATTTGAGAAAAAAGAACTAGATAACAGATACGATTTAATGGTTTTGTTATCTGGCCCTGAACCTCAACGAACTTTATTTGAAGACAAATTATTTGTTGAATTAAAAGACTTTAATGGTAATATATTATTTGTAAAAGGAGTCATAGAAAAAGAGCAAACTTGCATTGAAAGAGATAATATTACCATTTACAATTTTATGGAATCTCAAGAATTGAATATAGCTATAAATGAAAGCAAATTAATCCTTTCTCGCTCTGGTTATACCACAATCTTGGATTTAACAAAACTAAAAAAGAAAGCTTTCTTTGTGCCAACCCCTGGACAATACGAGCAAGAATATTTGGCCAAATCGCTTGACAAATTGGGGTTAGTGCCTTTCTGCAAGCAAAAAGATTTTTCGATGAAAAAATTAGCTTTCGCAAATAACTATAAAGGTCTTGCTGCCATATACCATGAGACGGACTACAAGAATTTATTTAGCCTTTTCGAGAGTAAATGAAAATTCACTCCCTACATTAACCTCACTTTCTACATATAATTTTTCATCATGAGCTTCAATAATATGTTTTACAATAGCTAATCCGAGCCCAGAACCTCCAACTTTACGAGAACCACTTTTATCTACTCTATAAAAACGCTCAAACAATCTTGGAAGGTGTTCTTGTGCAATTCCTTCGCCATTATCCGTTACTCTCACTATTACTTTACTTTTAATGAGGTTTTCGATACTAACCTCAGTCGTACCTTTATCCTCACCATACTTAATAGAATTAACTACTAGATTGGTAAGCACCTGTTCGATGCGTTCTCGATCTCCTCTAACTACAATTGGCTTTTCATAATCGGTATCAAAAGTGAGTGTTATTTTCTTTTTGGATGCTTTTATTTCCAATAGCTCAAATACATTTTTAACAAGTGCTACGATATCAAATTCTTCCACATTCAGACTAAGGTCACCTGTTTCAAGTTTGGTAATCATATCCAAGTCCTTTATAATGTATGTAAGTCGCTCAACACCTTTATTAGCCCTTTCGAGATATTTTCTGTTGATTTTTTCATTGTCCATGGCACCATCCAAAAGTGTTTCGATATAACCTTGAACAGTAAATAAGGGTGTTTTTAACTCATGAGACACATTACCCATAAATTCTTTTCGATATTGCTCTCGTACTTTAAGCGTTTCAATTTCTAGCTTTTTATCCCTAGCGTACTTATCTATTTCTTCGGTCAGCGTAGCCATATCAGTCGTAATTTGCTGCTTTACAAAAGACTTTGATTCGAGTAATGTTAAGTCATCATAGATTTTTTTTACACGCTTGTAGATGAAATTTTGAACTCTGTATTGGGTAATAACAAATGATAATAAAAAGCAAATAATAGCAAAAACTAGCAGTAACAAGTAATTAAATTCAAAGAAGAAAAACAAAAAAACACCCAAGAAGAGTGTTAGAAAAAGTGTTATAAATAGTGCTGTTCTGGAAGCAAACCTGTACGATTTTTTAAACTCTTTAGCCATTATTCTACAAACTTGTAGCCAACACCTTTAATTGTTTTTATACGTTTATCTTCTATCTTTTCGCGAAGCTTTCTTATGTGTACATCTATGGTCCTACCACCAACTACTACATCATTACCCCACACTTTATCCAGTATATCTTCACGCTTAAAAACTTTTCCAGGCTTGGACGAAAGCAAAGATAACAATTCAAATTCTTTACGAGGAAGGATGATTTCTTTGCCTTTTAAAATGATTTTATACTCATCTCTATCGATTATGAGGTCTCCTATTTTAAGAACATCTTTTTTTGAATCCGTATCTCTTAAACGCCTAAGAAGCGCTTTTACCTTGCTCACTAAAACTTTAGGCTTTATTGGTTTTGTTATATAGTCATCCGCCCCCGCATCGAATCCAGCTACTTGAGAGTAGTCTTCTCCTCTGGCCGTCAAAAAAGTAATGATAGTGTCTTCCAGTCCAGACGTTTTTCTGATAATTTCGCATGCTTCAATACCATCCATTTCAGGCATCATAACATCAAGAATAATCAAATGAGGTTTTTCTTTTTTAGCCTTTTTAACACCTTCTTCGCCGTTTTCAGCGGTGATTACTTGATAGCCTTCAGACGAGAGGTTATAACCCACTATCTCTAAAATATCGGGCTCATCGTCGACCAAAAGTATTTTTATTTCTTTTTTCTTCATCTAACAAATTATGTCACTCTGGTAAAGATATAGTTATTCCTACAATTTTTTAAACTTTGCTGTTGTTCTTAACAATTAAGTAACGTTGCGGATTTACTTAAACAACATACATCGAACTTATGTTATATTGTTGATAACATTAGGTTTTACAAGCTTCTAAAACAGTTAATTCTCCCTATATTTAAAATCTTAATTTAAATAAATCCTTATGAAAAAAATTTACTTTTTATTAATGGCTTTACTAATCTCAGTAGGGTCTTTAGCACAAACTACTGTGTTTATAAATGAAATTCATTATGATAATAGTGGAGGAGATGTTAATGAAGGTTTTGAAATTGCTGGTCCAGCAGGCACAGATTTAACTGGTTGGACTGTTGCCAAGTATAATGGAGGCAACAGCTCTGTATATGGTACAGAATCTCTTAGCGGAATAATACCCGATTTAGAAAATGGTTACGGAACAATTTGGTTTGGATTACCTTCCAATGGTTTACAAAATGGACCAGCCGAAGGACTTGCACTTGTTGCCGCTGACGGCACTACAGTTGTGCAATTCTTAAGTTATGAGGGAGCTATTACTGCCGCAGACGGTCCAGCTATAGGTACAATGTCTACGGATATAGGTGTTTCTGAAGCATCTGGAACTCCTGTAGATCAATCACTACAACTTTCTGGATCAGGAAGTACTTATGAAGATTTTGCTTGGACTGCACCTTCTGCTCACTCAAGAGGTGTTGTGAATATTAGCCAAACTTTTGGTGCCGCTGCTCCAACAATAAACACGAATCCTACTTCTATTTCAGGTTTGTTTTATTTTGAAGGGAATGGCCCATCTAACGAAGAAACCTTTAGCGCATCTGGTGTAAATTTAATTGGAGACATTACTATTTCTGCTCCTACAAACTTCGAAATATCGACATCTGCTGGAACTGGTTTTACAAATTCCATTTTACTTGAACAGACTGGAGGGACTGTAGCTGCAACAACAATTTATGTTAGAATGGTAAGCGGATTAACCAGCGACTCTTATTCTGAGGATATTGATTTAGATTCCCCAGGTGCGGGCAGTAAAATAGTAAGCGTTAGTGGCCTTGTATCGCCAGCTGACCCTCAAATATCGATGGGCGGTAACATAAGCGGTTTACAATATAACGAAGGCTCAGGGCCTTCACCAAACGATACGTTTGGTGTTTCTGGTTTATTCTTAACAAACGACATAACCGTAACTGCTCCTGCAAATTTTGAAGTCTCCCTTTCTGAAATGACAGGGTATGCGCCTTCAGTGACTCTTACACCATCTGAAGGAACAGTTGAAAATACAACTATATATGTACGATTATCTGCTGGACTTATGGAAGGTATGTATTCTGGAGATATAACTGCATCTTCTTCTCCTGCTACAGATCAAACATTAGCCATAACTGGAGAAGTCTTTGCAGCAGCAACTTGCGCTGCAGCTGGAGATATCGTTATTACAGAAATTTTTCAGAATGCAAGTGGATCTGACACGAATAAAGAATGGTTTGAAGTATATAATAATTCTGGTAGCGATATTGATTTAAATAGTTGGATTATATCAGATAACGGGGCAGATTCGCATACAATTAACGCATCTGTAATTGTGCCTGCTGGAGGATATGCAGTATTGGGATCCAGTGCTGATACTGCCTCAAATGGTGGCGTTACAGTGAATTATGCATATTCTGGAATTAACCTTGCAAATGGAGACGATGAAATTATACTAACTTGTAATAGTGCTGTAATCGATCAGGTTTTTTATGATGGAGGCCCTCTTTTTCCAGACCCTGATGGTGCTAGCATGGAATTATCATCAACTTTTCCATCTGCTAGAAACTATACGGATAATGACGATGGGGTAAATTGGGGTGTTGCAACTACTCCTTTTGGAGATGGTGATTTAGGTACACCTGGTGCTGCCAATGACTTTACGCTGTCCAACGACAATTTTGATACTAATGGCTTTAGCATCTATCCTAATCCTACGGCAACTGGTTTTGTTAACATAAAAACAAATACTGGTGGAGATGTCTTAGTTTCGGTATTTAATGTGCTTGGAAAGCAAGTAATCAGCATGGAACTGAAAAATGAAAGATTAGATGTCTCCAACTTAAATACTGGTGTTTACATCATGAGATTATCTCAAGAGAGCAATACAGTAACTAAAAAACTTATCATTAAATAAATGTTATTGCTTAATTAAAACGAAAGCATCCCTTAATTGGGATGCTTTTTTATTTCTATCTACTTTTGTCATTCTGAACATGATAGACAACAACAACATATTCAATATTAACAATAACTCAGAATTTGAATCTGTTGCCTTAGATGTATTTAAATTTCAGTTTGAGAACAATTCGGTATATCGTTCTTTTTGCGATTTACTATACAAGCATCCTAGCAATATAACACGCATAGAGGACATTCCTTTTTTACCTATACAATTCTTTAAATCCCATGAGGTTTTGTCTTCTTCAAAAAAAATCGAAAAAATCTTTAACAGCTCAGGGACAACTGGCAGTATAACAAGCAAACATTATGTTACTAATACCTCTGTTTATGAAAATAGTTTTAGGAAAGGATTTAAGCATTTTTACGGAGACATTAAGGATTATGTAGTCTTAGCTCTTTTACCTTCTTATTTAGAACGTGGAGGGTCTTCGCTCATCTATATGGTGGACGATATGATTAAAAAGTCGAATCACCCAGAAAGTGGTTTCTATTTAAATAATCTTTCTGAATTGAACACCAAGTTGAACCGTTTGGATTCTGGAGGTCAAAAAATATTACTTATTGGTGTTTCTTTTGCTTTATTAGATTTAATTGAAACGCATAAATTAAATTTGAACAACGCTATTATTATGGAAACTGGTGGTATGAAAGGGAAGCGAAAAGAAATGATACGGGAAGAATTGCATAATGCTCTTAAAACTGGATTTGGTGTTAAAAAAATCCATAGCGAATATGGCATGACCGAGCTACTGTCTCAAGCTTACTCAACAGGTAATGGAATTTTTAAGTGTCCTTCTTGGATGAAAATCCTCATAAGAAATACTGAAGATGCCTTTGCTATTGAACCGCACGGAAAAACAGGAGGTATCAACATAATAGATTTAGCAAATATTAATTCATGCTCTTTTATAGCTACTCAAGACTTAGGTAAAGTTTATGAAGACGGGACTTTTGAGGTATTAGGACGTTTTGACCATTCAGACATTCGTGGCTGTAACCTGATGGCACTGTGATTTGAGTCTTTGTTTATCGACTTATCATCTACATCTTTAAAATGAAATATTACCTAATACCATTTCTGTTTATAACATCTTTTGTTAATGCTCAGAGTATAGATTACAATACTAAAAAAGGGTATGTAGCCGAAGGTTTTGATGTAGTTGCCTATTTTAGTGAAACTGCATTAGAAGGGAAAAAACAGTATGCAACAGAACATGATGGTGTTAAGTACAAGTTCATTTCTGAAGTAAATTTAAAAGCTTTTAAAGCTAATCCTGAGAAATACAAACCGCAATATGGAGGTTATTGCGCTTATGCTGTGGCGTTGAAATCGAAAAAAGTTGGTGTAAACCCTAAAACTTTCGAAATACGTGATGGAAAGCTCTACCTATTTTATAATTCATGGGGGACAAATACCCTTGAACTCTGGAAAAAAGAAAATGTGAAAGGTTTACAGAAAAAAGCCGACTATAATTGGGAGTTGATTAAACTCAAATAAAATTTTCTTTGAAAAAGAGAAATTTTAAGTTGGTTAGTTTTTCTTAGACCTGGTACTCTCGTATCAGGTCTTTGTTTTTATATAGCCCGGATAATGAAATATTTCTTCTTACCCCTTTGTAATAAAACAAAGGTATTACTTATCAAATTCTCAGAATTAATAATATAATCCTCTCTTACTTTTTCCTTATTTACAGATATAGAGTTTTCCTTAAGTGCTCTTCGAGCTTCACCATTTGAACTCAAGAAATTAGTATTAGCAGCTAAAGCTTCAATCATATCCATACCGTTTTCAATCTCAGAACGATTGATGTCTACTTGCGGTACGCCTTCAAAAATATCTAAAAAGGTAGATTGATCTAAATTCTTTAAATCATCAGCAGTAGATTTTCCGAAAAGGATATTTGATGCTTTTATAGCATTGTCAAGATTTTCTCTGCCATGTACAATCAATGTTACTTCCTCTGCCAATCGTTTTTGAAGCACTCTAACATGCGGTGCCTCTTTATGAGTTTCGATAAGGGTTTGAATATCTTTTTGATTCAAAAACGTAAAAATCTTAATGTATTTCTCGGCATCTTCATCACTTGTATTTAACCAATACTGATAAAATTTATAAGGTGAGGTTCTATTGGCATCTAACCAGACATTACCACCTTCACTTTTGCCAAATTTACTTCCATCAGATTTAGTTATTAAAGGACATGTAATCGCATACCCTTTTCCCCCACCAATTCTCCTAATTAATTCTGTACCTGTTGTAATATTCCCCCATTGATCGCTTCCTCCCATTTGCAGAGTACAACCATTTTCTCTATATAAATGCAAGAAATCATAACCTTGTACCATTTGATATGTGAATTCTGTAAAAGACATCCCTTCAGAGTCGTCTGAGGTTATCCTATTCTTTACTGAATCTTTAGCCATCATGTAGTTTACAGTAATATGTTTTCCCACATCACGAATAAAATCGAGAAAAGTGAAATCTTTCATCCAATCGTAATTATTTACAAGGACGGCAGCATTTTTCTCATTACTATCAAAATCCAAGAAGTGAGAGAGCTGACTCTTTACAGATTCTTGATTATGTCTTAATGTTTTTTCATCTAACAAATTACGTTCATTAGATTTACCCGAAGGATCTCCAATCATACCAGTTGCACCACCTACAAGAGCATATGGTTTATGCCCAGACCTTTGAAAATGGGCTAGTAACATTATGGGCACTAAATTTCCAATGTGCAAAGAATCTGCTGTTGGGTCGAACCCTATATAAGCCGAACGCATCTCCTCTAATAAATGTTCCTCAGTTCCAGGCATATCTTGATGTAACATCCCTCTCCACTTAAGCTCTTCGATAAAATTCTTTGACATTTGATATTATTTAGTGTAATCTGCCGCAAAGATATATTTATACCATTTATTATTTGAATTTATTGTTAAATAAAATAATGATTTTTTTCTTTATGCGAAGTACAAAAAATAAAGCATAGCCATAGCTACGGTTTCTTTTTTTACTAAAGCAAAAAGGAGAAAAGGGTGTTTTATTATAAAAAATTCAGATTAATGAACGGTATTCAGAGGTCAAAGACAAAAGACAATTACAAAAAAGGCTAAATTAGCCCTATGATATTAGTTACTGGAGGTACTGGATTAGTTGGATCTCATTTACTTTATAAATTGACTCAAACTGAAGATAAAGTTCGAGCGATTTATAGAAGTGAAGAAAAATTGAAAGCTGTAAAACATGTGTTTTCATATTTTACAAAAAATGTAGATTCTCAATTCTCCAAAATTGAATGGGTTAAAGGTGACATTCTTGATATGCCTCTATTGGAAAATCATTTCAAAAATATTACCAGAGTGTATCATTGTGCAGCCTTAGTCTCTTTTGACCCAAATGACTACTACAACCTCAGGAAAACTAATATTGAAGGCACTGCAAACGTTGTTAATCTTTGCATAGAGAACAAAATAGAGAAACTTTGTTATGTAAGTAGTATTGCAGCTATTGGTGAAGAAAAATCAGGCATAGAAATAACTGAGGAATCTCCTTGGAATTCTGAAAGAGACCATAGTGTCTATGCCATTACAAAATACGGCGCAGAAATGGAGGTCTGGCGTGGTACACAAGAAGGCCTGAATACTGTTATTGTTAATCCAGGGATTATCCTTGGAGCTGGCTTTTGGAGAACTGGTAGTGGTAGTTTATTTAGAAAAGTCCAAAGAGGAATGAATTATTACACTTTAGGAAAAACGGGATATGTAGATATACAAGATGTAATAGATATCATGTTTAATCTCATGAATAGTAATATTATTAATGAACGCTACATAATTGTTTCAGAAAATTGGAGTTTCAAAGAATTTACTCAAAAAGTAGCAACTGAATTGAACGTTAAAATACCATCGAAAGAAGTCAACTCATGGCTGCTTAATATTGCATGGCGATTAGATTGGTTAAGGAGTACTTTTCGTGGCAAGCGCAGAAGAATTACAAAACAAATAGCTAATTCTATGCAATCAGAATCTTTATATTCCAACTCTAAAATATTAAATACGTTAGATTATAAGTTTAAATCGGTTGATGATTCTGTCATAGAAATAAGTCAATTTTTTCTGAGAGAGTCTTGAATTTTTTCTATCTCTCTATCCTCTTTAACTCTCATTAAAGAATCCTTAACTCGATTCTTTTTTATTCTTCTAATCGAGTCTTCACCTCTTTTAGCCTTTAGCTCTTTCTCTTGTATTTTTTTGTAGGTATCTCTTTCTTTTTCGAGCTTTATCTTTACTCTAGTATATATGTCTTTTATGACGTCTACGTCATGGGCGTAGTAATCATTACTTTCTGCAAACTGTAAGCTATCAATATTATATTTTTTATAGACAAACGCATCTGGTACAATTCCGTTTTTATCTAAGACATCTTTTTTTAATCCTCTCGCAGAACTAAGTTTAGTTATATCCACCATAATATCTACCATTTGCGATTTAGATATCAAATTATCTGGTTTCTTTAACTTACTATTATCGCAAGATGTTACAATACCAAAAAACAAAAACACAATTACTAATCTCATTATCTATTAAAAGTTAATCTCATTGCGTTATTAACGTCATAAAACTTAAAATTCTTATAGGCTAACTCACCATTTATAAATGTATGGGTTACTCTAGACTTAAATGTAGTGCCTTCAAAAGGTGACCACCCGCATTTATATAATATATTATCTTTTTTAACTGTCCAAGGATTCGATAAATCCACTAATACTAAATCAGCAAAATACCCTTCTTTAATATATCCTCGCTTTTCTATCTGAAAAAGAATTGCGGGATTATGGCACATTTTTTCTACTATTTTCTCTAAACCTATTTTCCCAGAATGGTAATTTTCTAACATCGCAACTAAAGCATGTTGTACCAAAGGGCCTCCAGAAGGAGCTTTGGTATAAAGGTTTTCTTTTTCTTCTGTTGTATGAGGGGCATGGTCTGTAGCAATAACATCTATTCTGTCGTCCAACAATGCTTCCCACAACATATCTTTATCTTTTTTGGTTTTAACTGCTGGGTTCCATTTTATTAATGTCCCTTTTTTATCATAGTCTTCATCCGTAAACCAAAGGTGATGGATGCAAACCTCAGCAGTAATCTTTTTGTCCTTTAAAGGAATATCATTACTAAACAATTTGGTTTCTTTTCCAGTAGATAGGTGAAAGACATGTAATCGAGCTCCTGTCTTTTTAGCTAGAGCTATAGCCCTAGAAGAAGATAAATAACATGCTTCTTCACTCCTTATTATTGGGTGATACTTTATAGGAATATCATCGCCATATTCTTCCTTATATTTTTCAAGATTGTTTTTTATTGTCCCTTCATCCTCGCAATGAGCAGAAATAAGTAAATCGGTACTCGAAAATATTTTTTCTAACACATTTTCATCGTCCACTAACATATCTCCTGTAGAAGAGCCCAAAAATAATTTTAACCCAGCAACATTTTTAGAATCTACTTTTAATATCTCTTCTAGATTAGTATTGGTTCCTCCAAACATAAATGAAAAATTAGCAGAGGATGTTTTAGAAGCAACATCGAATTTTTTCTCTAATTCTTCAATAGTTGTAGTTTGAGGATTCGTATTAGGCATCTCAATAAAAGATGTAATCCCACCAGCAATGGCTGCTCTAGATTCTGTTTCAATCGTCGCTTTATGCGTAAGGCCCGGCTCTCTAAAATGTACTTGGTCATCTATTACCCCTGGAAACACATATTTACCCTCAGCGTCATAAACATGCACATCTGGATGTTTAGCACTTATAGATTGGGCAACTTCCTTGATGTATTTACCCTCAATAAGTATATCACCTTTTGTTACTTTACCTTCGTTAACAATGTTGGCATTTTTTATAAGAACTGTTTTTTCTTTCATATTAACTTTTTGCAAACAAGCTTTTAAGCTTCATTGAAATAACTCCAAATACGGCCTCTGAAATTATCCCACCGCTCATTTTAGATTGCCCTTTTTTTCTATCGGTAAAAATTACTGGAATCTCTACTATCTTAAATTTTTTTAAATATGTTTTGAATTTCATTTCTATTTGAAAAGCATAGCCCACAAATTTTATTCTATCTAGATCTAGAGTTTCTAAAACTTTACGCCTGTAACATACAAAACCAGCTGTAGTGTCTTGAATTTTCATTCGTGTAATTAGTCTTACGTATTTTGAAGCCAGATACGACATTAATAATCGTTTCATATCCCAATTAACAACATTAACTTTATTATTGGTGTATCTAGAACCAATTGCTACATCATTACCATTATCCGCACATGCACTGTACAACCGAATGAGATCTTTCGGGTTATGAGAGAAATCTGCATCCATTTCGAAAATGTATTGATATTCTCTTTCTAAAGCCCATTTAAAACCTTCGATATATGCTGTTCCAAGCCCTAATTTGCCTTCTCGTTTCAGCAAAAAAAGATTTTCAGGGTAAAGCTCTTGAAGTTCTTCGACCTTCAAAGCCGTTAAATCAGGAGAATTATCATCAACCACCAAAATATGAAACTGTTTTTCGTTAGAAAAAACAGCTTTTATAATAGCTTCTATGTTTTCAATCTCATTATAGGTAGGTATGATGACTAAGGCATCACTCATTAGCAGATACTTTTTAGCAAAAGTAATCTTTTTACATCATACGTTTTACCTTATTAAGATACTCTTATACTAAAAATTAGTTTTATTTATAATAATTTAGTGGCATGCTTAGAGAGATCGTTTCAAACGAATGGTATACCATATTGATAGTTACTTCAATTACTTTGATAGCTATAGTAAAAGTCATGCATACTTCAAGATTCAGTGATTTTTTAATGCTCATTGGCAATTCGAAGTATCTGAAAATACACTCGCGTGAGCAAAAATTCTTTGAGATTTTTGATGGGGTTTTATTTTTAAACCTTATAATTTCTACATCGCTTTTTTTGTTACTGATTATAGGAAATCAATCAAACGCACAAAATATTGACATGATGTTTTTCTTAAAACTCATAATTGGTATTGGAGGTGCTTTTTTAATAAAAATATTGTTGGAAAGATTGTTAGGCAGTCTATTTGAAATTGATGAATTAATTGATTCCTATCTTTTTCAGAAAATAAGCTACAGAAACTACATAGGTCTCATCCTTATTCCGATAAATATATTACTGATATACACCTTATCTCCTTCAAAAACTGTGATTTATATAATAATCGCTATACTATTATTTATAAATCTCATTGGTATTATAACAACCATTAGAAATCATCAAAAGTTATTGATAAATAACTTATTCTATTTTATTTTGTATCTTTGCGCACTTGAAATTTCGCCCTACATTATTTTATATAAAATAGTTATAAAATAATAATGGCGTTGCAGAAAACTAGCAGCATATGAAAGTGAAAACAATTTTGGTATCTCAGCCAGAGCCTAAAATAGAAAATTCGCCTTATTTCGAGCTCCAAGAAAAGCAACGTGTCAAAATTGACTTTAGACCGTTTATCCATGTAGAGGGTGTATCTGGAAAAGATATAAGACTACAGAAAATTGACCTCAACAACTACACAGCTATTATTTTGACTAGTAGAAATGCTGTAGATCATTTCTTTAGAGTAGCAGATGAAATGCGCTATAAAGTCCCTGATACTTTAAAATATTTTTGCCAATCTGAAGCTGTTGCCTTCTATTTACAAAAATATGTTGTTTACAGAAAACGTAAGATTTATGTTGGTAAACGTACATTTCAAGAATTGTCTCCACTTATCAAAAAGTATAAGGATGAAAAATTCCTTTTGCCAACCACAGATAAGTTAAAACCTCAGGTGCCAGCTACTCTTGATGATTTAGGTATTAACTGGAAACAAGGAACCTTCTACAAAACTGTAGTAAGTGACCTCTCGGATTTAGCAAATGTTTATTATGACATTTTAGTGTTTTTCAGCCCTTCTGGCATAGATTCTTTATTTAAGAATTTTCCAGATTTTAAGCAAAATAACACGAGAATTGCTGTGTTTGGAAATACCACCATCAAGGCAGTAAAAGACCGTGGTTTAAGGGTTGACATTGCCGCACCGACTCCTGAGACGCCGTCTATGACTATGGCTTTGAAAAAGTACATAGAGCAGGCCAATAAAAAATAAAAATACTAATTATTATAAAATAAAAAAGCCGATACATTGTATCGGCTTTTCATCTGTACTGAAGACGGGACTTGAACCCGTACGTCCCAAGGGACATTGGATTTTAAGTCCAACGTGTCTACCAATTCCACCACTTCAGCGCGCTGCGATTGTATAAAAATCGCTTGGTATATTTTAAGTAATCAGAGCGAAAGACGGGATTTGAACCCGCGACCCTCACCTTGGCAAGGTGATGCTCTACCCCTGAGCTACTTTCGCATTAAGTTAAAAGAACATGCAATACGTATTATTGCGGTTGCAAATTTAAGATATTTGAATTAATTGCAAAGTCTTTTACTTAAAAAGAACATAAAAAATTAAGCTCTTTTTTGCTTCCTCAGCATACGCTTTATTTCATTAAGCTTCATCAAGGCTTCAACTGGGGTAAGTGTGTCAATATCTGTTGTTAATATCTCCTCTTTTATTTGCTCTAGTAAAGGGTCATCAAGATTAAAGAAACTTAACTGCATATCTGTATCTTGTATTGTCTTTACCTTGTCAGACAGTTCTTCACTTGAATGCGACTTCTCTAACTTCTCTAAAATTTTATTTGCTCTTTTTATTACTTGTTGAGGCATCCCAGCCATTTTAGCAACGTGGATTCCAAAACTATGCTCACTACCACCTTGAACTAATTTTCTTAAGAACAGAACATTGTCTTTAAGTTCTTTTATGGATACATTAAAGTTCTTTATACGCTCGAAAGTCTGCGTCATTTCATTTAGTTCATGATAATGAGTGGCAAATAAGGTTTTTGCCCGTGCAGGATGCTCATGTAAGTACTCGCTAATAGCCCATGCAATTGAGATACCATCATAAGTACTAGTGCCACGACCAATCTCATCAAGCAGCACTAAACTTCTTTCTGAAATATTATTCAAAATAGAGGCAGTTTCATTCATCTCAACCATGAATGTTGATTCCCCCATAGATATATTATCACTAGCACCTACTCTAGTAAAAATCTTATCTACCAAGCCTATTTTAGCCTCTTTTGCCGGAACAAAACTTCCAATTTGCGCCAACAATACAATGAGCGCAGTTTGTCTAAGAATAGCTGATTTACCCGACATATTAGGTCCAGTAATCATAATTATCTGTTGCGTATCACGATTTAAGAATACATCATTAGAAATATAAGCCTCACCCAAAGGCAGCTGTTTTTCGATAACTGGATGTCTTCCATCCTTAATATCCAATTCGAATGACTCATTTATAATTGGACGATTATATTGATTATCGGTAGCTAATTGTGCGAAACCACAAAGGCAATCTATCTGAGCAACCAGAGCAGCATTCTGTTGTGTCTGCTGTATAAATTTAGAAATATAGAGAACTAACTCAGAAAAAAGCTGCTGTTCGATAGCTAGAATGCGTTCCTCAGCTCCTAATATTTTTGCTTCATATTCCTTAAGCTCTTCAGTAATATATCGCTCAGCATTAACCAGAGTTTGTTTACGAATCCATTCTTCAGGCACTTTATCTTTGTGCGTATTTCGCACTTCAATGTAATACCCAAAGACATTATTTGATGCTATTTTAAGCGAAGTAATCCCTGTACGTTCAGATTCTCTTTCGAGCATCTTATCTAGGTAGTCTTTACCAGAAAAAGCTAACGCTCTTAATTCTTGTAATTCTTGAGAAAAACTAGAAGCAATGGTATTTCCTTTAAGTATATTTACTGGAGCATCTTCATTTAAGGTTTCTTTAATACGCTCACGAAGATTATCACAAACATCAATCTTTGAACCAATTGCCTTGAGGGAATTATCTTCACATTGGTCAATCAAAGCTTTAATTGGAACAATAGCCTCTAAAGAGTTTTTAAACTGAATAACTTCTCTGGGCGATATTTTCTGTGTAGCAACCTTAGATATTAGTCGCTCTAAATCGCCTATTTTCTTTATGTAACTCCTTACTTTTTCTGAAAGTTCTCTGTTTTCCAATAGATATTGAACTACATCGTGACGTTTCTCAATAATTTTGGCATCTTTTAATGGTAATGCTAACCATCTTTTTAGCATACGACCTCCCATTGGAGAAATCGTCTTATCTATAACATTTAACAGCGTAACAGCATTTTGGTTGGTTGAATGATACAATTCCAAGTTGCGAATTGTAAAACGGTCCATCCAGACGTATTTATCTTCAGCAATACGATTTATGGTCGATATGTGTTGCAATTTTTTATGCTGCGTCTCTTCTAGATAATGTAATATAGATCCTGCAGATACAATCCCTTCATATAATTGGTCTACCCCAAAACCCTTTAGAGATTTTGTTTGAAAGTGTTGAATCAGTTTTTCGTTAGCGTAATCATCCTGACACACCCAATCTTCAAGGTAAAACGTATTGAATCCAGCTGGAAACACCTCTGAAAACTCTTGTCGATGTTTCTTAGATATCAAAACTTCACTCGGATTGAAATTTTGAAGTAATTTATCTATATAATCATTATTACCCTGAGAGATTAAAAATTCCCCTGTTGAAATATCTAAGAATGCAATTCCCGTAAGATTTCGCCCGAAATGGATTGACGCCAAAAAATTATTACTTTTAGAATGAAGTACTTCATCATTTAGAGCAACTCCAGGTGTCACTAATTCTGTTACACCTCTTTTTACAATAGTTTTCGTTTGCTTTGGGTCTTCTAACTGGTCACAAATAGCAACACGCTCTCCAGCCTTTACCAATTTTGGTAAATAAGTATTTAGGGAATGGTGGGGAAATCCAGCTAATTCAGTTTCTGTTTCACTTCCAGCACCTCTCTTAGTAAGGATAATACCTAATATACCTGCTGCCTTCACAGCATCTTTACCAAAAGTTTCATAGAAATCACCTACACGAAACAATAATAATGCATCAGGATATTTTACCTTGATGGCATTGTATTGTTTCATTAACGGAGTTACTTTTTTTGGTTTTTTAGCCAAAGCGAAAATTGTTTTTAAATGCTAATTTTGTAACAATAAAAATAGGTATATTTTATAGGGTCGCTAACAGAAGTTATCCATAATTATTCACAACTACAGAATGAGAAAGTTAAAGAATAGTGAATTAACAAGATTGAATGTTGAAGAATTCAAGAACGCCAAAAAAACACCTTTAATTGTTGTTCTTGATAATGTTAGGAGCTTAAATAATATCGGTTCTGTATTCCGAACTTCTGATGCCTTTCTTATTGAAAAAATATATCTATGCGGCATTACTGCTACCCCTCCTCATAAAGATATTAATAAAACGGCATTGGGCAGTACCGAAACGGTAGAATGGGAATATGCCGAAGATACCATTAACCTAATTAAAAAACTTAAACTTGACAACTACCATATTTGTTCCATAGAGCAAGCTGAAGGCGCTACTGCTCTTAATGCTTTTAATCCTGAGAACAATTCTACCTACGTTATTGTTTTCGGAAACGAAGTGAAAGGCGTATCCCAGGAAGTCGTAAACCTTAGTGACACAGTCATTGAGATTCCTCAGTACGGAACAAAACATTCTTTAAACATATCTGTTAGTGTTGGGGTAGTGATTTGGGACATTTTTTCCAAATTAAAGCCATAAAAAAACCCAGACGTTCGCCTGGGTTTAATTTTTATAAAATTAGGTTGCTTTTTTAATTCTGATCTGGATTTATCAACTGAATTTCTACACGCCTATTCAATTGTCTTCCTCCCGGAGAACTATTAGATTCTATTGGTCTTGATTCTCCAAATCCTCGAGATTCTAGTTGTCTACCATCTACTCCTTTATTTTCTAAAAAGGTTACAACCGATGCAGCACGTCTTCTCGATAATGCGAGGTTATAAGTATCATTACCGACATTATCTGTATGACCATCTATGTAGAATCTTACATTAGGGAACTCCTGAAGGATTTCTGCAATTCTTGTCAAGTCACCATAAGACCTAGGTTTGATAATGGCTTTACCTGTTTCAAAGTAAATATTCTTCGCTATATAATTAAGTTCCTGTAATACAGACTCTGGAATCGTTGGACAACCATTGTTGGATATAGGTCCTGGGATTGTCGGACAATCATCTACATCATCAAACACGCCATCACCATCGGTGTCTTTAGTTGGAGGACAACCTTGTAAGTAAGGTTTGCCTTTCTTAAACGGACATTTATCCTTGTAATCTGGGGTTTGATCCTGATCAGAATCAATAGAAGTACCATCTCCATAAACCTTAACACCTTTAGGTGTGTAGTTATCTTTGTCTAATTCATCTATAACACCATCTCCATCAATATCTTTCAGTTCAAAATCGCTTCCTCCATCGCCGATTTCAATTAATGCCTCATCATAAGCATTAGTCCATTTGAGGTGCTTACGCTTATCTCCAAACTTGTAAACAGCTCCTAAACTTGTTGTAAAGAACAATTCATAATTCTGCTTGTTTGAAATAGCAGCATCTAAATCATCCTCATGATTAATATTCAAAGCTGGTCTAAATTCCAAGTCTATTCTTCTACTCATACGATAACTTACACCAAGCTCAAATGGCAAGAACCATGAGCTAGCAAAGTCTTTACGTAGAGGGTTGTTTTCGTAGTCAACCACGAGTTCTTCAGTCTCTAAATCATAGAGTTTGGATGTATATTGATGATAACCAATACCTGTATAAAATGCAAAATTGAAGCGTCTTTGGTATCGTTTGCCGCTTGGCGCAAAATTACTGAGGTTAAAAACACCTAGCAGCCTAACACCTATTGATTTACCTTCAAAGTAAACTTGGTCAAGCCCACTACCTGTGTAGCGCACATCATATCCATTAGACCATTGCTGTGGCTCTCCATATATATCGTCGTAATGAAATTTAGCTTCAACTCCTAGGATGGAATTGAACATATAGCCTCCATAACCGTAGAATCCGTAACTGAACTCTCCTTTACGGTCGTTAACTCCGAAATTTCTTAAATCTGCGTGTACAAAAATATGGTGAACACCAGCACCTGCATACCAACGGTTGTAATTCTTAACATTAACCTTAGATAAAGCGGTAACTTGGGGTTTACTTTTATTTGTACTACTTTGCGAAAATGACAAATTGCTCATTAAAATAAAAGCAATAATTGTCACAATTAATCCCTTTTTTTTCATCAAAATCGTACTTGTTAATCGGCAAATATAACAATACAAGCTTTTAATAAACAAATATTTAGCTCGAATAATTCACTTAAACCCTATTTGTCGGAAAAACTACACATTTCATCCAATATTTTAAGGTAATCTTGTCTATTTCTAATAAAATCTAAGTCTGAAATGTCAATTATCTTAATATTTATATCAGGTTGTCCTTTCAAAAAATCGATATACCCTGTATTTATCTGCTCTAAATAATCGTCATCAATATTCTGTTCATAATCACGACCTCGCTTTCGGATATTCTCTTGTAAGCGTTCTGTACTCTGGTATAGATATATATACAAGTCTGGTTTAGCAATATCTTTATACATTAAATAAAACAGCTTCCTGTACAATTTAAACTCTTCCTCTTGTAAGGTAATTTTTGAAAAAATTAAAGATTTAAAAACATCGTAATCAGATACTATAAAATCTTTAAATAAATCCAGTTGAGACAAATCATCACTTATCTGTTGATAACGATCTGCTAAAAAAGACATCTCCAACGGAAATGCATAACGACCTTGGTCTTCATAAAATTTTGGCAGAAAAGGGTTATCTGCAAAACGTTCTAAAATAAGTTTAGCATTAAAATCTCTAGCAATCATATTTGCTAAACTCGTTTTCCCTGCCCCAATATTACCTTCTATAGCTAAATAATTAAACTTAGTAAAACAGTGATTTCTCTTAGGGTTCTTCAACCATATTCTAATGGGTTCTAAAACACTATTATCATTGCATTCATCAAGTAACTCATTAACTGTTCTGTTTAATCTTGGATGCACTACATTAGAAGCAATGTCGTTAAGTGGTTGCAAAACGAAGCGACGCTTGGTCATTTCAATGTGGGGAATTTGCAGATTTTTGGTGGTTATGATTTGATCTTCAAAAAAAAGAATATCTATATCTATTGTTCTAGCTTCATACCCATCTTTTTGTCGCTCTCTCCCGAGATTTTTCTCAATTTTCAGTAACACCTTCATCATTTTACTGGGACTCAGTCCGGTCTCAACAATAAGGCATGTATTAAGGAAATCGTCACTTTCAAAACCAAAAGAGGGCGACTGATAGACTTTGGAGATTAATTTTACATTACCGACTTGCTGATAAATTTGATTGACCGCTTCTTGAAGATGCTTGAATTTATCTCCTTTGTTGCTACCTAACGATACATATGCAGTTTTAAGTTCCATCATAAACAGCAACAAATTAACTAAAACAATTTCACTTTATCCTATCTTTGATGACATCTGTTAATAAGTTTATATGACGCCAAAAGAGCAACGTTTAGCACGCAAAATTTATTTATATCTAGGAGCTTTATTTATTACTTCTTTAGTTGTTTCTAACCTTATATTTCAAAAATTCTTCTATTGGTATCCAATGGATGTAGAGGTATTTGGTTCTAAACTTTTTGAGATTTCAGTGGGCATTTTACCCTACCCAATAACCTTTCTGATTACTGATTTAATCAGTGAGATTTATGGAAAGAAAAACGCCAATCAAATAGTGATTGCAGGTATTTTTGCTTCAGTATTTTCGCTTGTCATAATAACTGTAGCTGACATTGCTCCAGCGACCTCATGGTCTTATGTTGACGATAAAACTTTTACATCTGTTTTTGGAAATTCTATTATTGCAGTATTCGCCAGCATGATAACATACTTGTTTGCTCAATTCGTTGACATTCAAATATATCATTTCTGGAAACGATTGACCAAAGGCAAGCATTTATGGTTACGAAACAACTTTTCGACATGGTTTTCTCAATTTGTAGACACTTTTACAATCACCTTTTTATTATGTTCTTTCGGTATAATTGATTGGGCAAATTTTTATGGCCTTTTAATCAGTGGGTTTTTGTTTAAAGTACTTGTTGCAGCTATAGATACACCGTTTTTGTATCTAGGCGTCTATTTCTTTAGAAAGCGATTTAATTTAAATATAAATGAAGAAATTTCTTTAGATTAAAAAACTTAAATTTTTGCTAATCTTTAGGAATAGTAAATCTTGAATGCTATTTTAATACGTAAATACTTACACAAATTATAACCATGAAAAAAACTCTTAAGATTATTGGTATTTCGCTATTGGTAATTATTCTTTTACTAATTGCGATTCCTTTTGCATTTGAGTCTCAAATAAAAAACGTTGTTAAAAATTACGTAAACAATAATGTAAACGCTCAAGTGGATTTCTCGGATGTAAATTTGAGTTTGCTTAGCAGTTTCCCAGAAGCAAATCTAAGTATTGAAGATTTATCGATTATAAATAACGAACCATTTAAAGGTGAGATATTAGCGACCGCAAAGAGCTTATCGCTTGAAATGCCCATAAAGGATTTGTTTAAAAGCACCTCTGGAGAAGCTATACATATCAATGAAATTATACTTGATGAAGCCTTATTGACCCTGAAAACAGATAAATTCGGGAACAACAATTACGATATTGCAAAGTCCAAAGAAAGCACTGAAGTTCCTGAAAATAGTAGTGGAAATAGTTTTACTTTCGATATTGAAGATTATGCTGTAAATAAAAGTACCTTCAACTATTTGGATGAAAAATCTGGCTTAAAAATCATTGTAACCGATTTAAATCATGAAGGAAGCGGTAATTTTGCAACAGATGTCTCAGAATTAAACACTTCTTCAGAAGCTAAAGTGTCATTAGAAATTGACAGTACTTCTTACTTGAGCAACAACAATGTGAAATTGGATGCACTTATCGACTTAGACCTGGAAAACAGCAAATACACTTTCAAGGAAAATACAGGTTTTATAAATAACCTTCCCTTAAAATTTGATGGCTATGTAAAACAATTGGAAAGTGGGCAAGATATAGACATTAGGTTCGAGAATCCAGAATCTTCTTTCAAGGATTTTTTGGCTGTAATACCTTCGGGATATTCTAAGAACATAGAGAACGTAGCAACTACTGGTAACTTTAAAGTTAACGGTGAAATAAAAGGCATTAGCAATTCAGAGCGTATTCCAAATATTGCTATAAATATTGTATCTGACAATGCATCTTTTAAATACCCAAACCTTCCCAAAAGTGTTGAAAATATTACCATTAATGCATCCGTAAAGAATGATACCGGATTAAGTGACGATACCTATGTAAACATAAATAATCTTAGGTTCAAAATAGACTCGGACGAGTTTAAAGGCAATGCCACATTAAAAAATCTCACAAAAAACATGCTTGTAAATGCCAATATCGATGGTGTTCTTAACCTAGCAAACATAAACAAAGCCTACCCTATAGAACTGAAAAATGAACTTCAAGGCATCTTAAAAGGAAGGCTGAACACTAGTTTCGACATGAATGCCATCGAAACTAATGCCTATGAACGCATCAAGAACAACGGGAATGTTACCATAAGTGATTTTGTTTTTTCGTCTGAAGAAATCGTAAATCCTATTAATATTTCTGAGGCAACAGTAAATTTTAAACCAGGAACAGCCTACTTGAAAAGTTTTAATGCTGTAACAGGCAAAAGTGACTTATCTGCAACTGGATCTTTAAAAAACCTACTTGGTTTTTTATTAAGTGATAAAAAGCTTCAAGGAAATTTTAATGTAAATTCCAACAGCTTTACTGTGAGTGATTTTATGGTTGAAGACACATCTGAAGGAGACAATAATGGTACAACTGAAGAGAAACCACTAAAAATTCCATCCTTTTTAGACGCTACTATAAACGCCAATGCCAAAACTGTTATTTATGACAATCTAAAATTGAAAGATGTAAAAGGGGAGTTGCGTATAAAAGATGAGAATGCAACATTATATAATGTAACGTCAGGTCTATTTGATGGAAAAATTGCTTTAAAAGGAAATGTCAGCACCTCCAAAGATATCCCTACATTTAGTATCAACCTAGGTGTAAATGGTTTTGATATTTCTGAATCTTTCAATAACCTACAGCTATTACAAACCTTAGCACCTATTGCCAAAGTATTGCAAGGCAAACTAAATACAAATATTAATTTATCAGGGAATCTTACTAATGACTATACTCCAGAAATAAGTAGTATTTCTGGTGATGCTTTTGCAGAAGTATTGACATCTAACATTATTGCAAACAGTGATGGTGTTTTAGGCAAATTAAAAGGCGCATTGAATTTTATTGAATTTAACAAGCTTGATTTAAAAGACTTAAAAACTAAACTTAACTTCGAAAATGGTCAAGTAAACGTAAAGCCTTTTACAATTAAATACAAGGATATTGACATTACTATTGATGGATCTCATGGGTTTGACAAAACCATGAACTACAATGCTGTTTTTAATGTTCCAGCAAAATATTTAGGAAGTGATATAAACAGACTCATTGGAAAAATTAATAATCCAGAGGTCAATAAAATATCCATTCCAGTAACCGCAAACATAACAGGAAACTATAAAAATCCATCTGTAAAAACAGACCTCACGAGTGGGATTGCAAACTTGACGAAACAACTTATCGAAATTGAAAAACAAAAACTCCTAAACAAAGGAAAAGACAAGATAAAAGACTTGTTAGGAGATGTATTAAATAGTAAAGAAAAAGACACAAAAAACACTGACTCCACTTCTACAGAAAAAGACACTACTACAACAAGTAGTGGCACACCTCCACTAAAAGGAGATGATGCAGACAAGGTAAAAGATGAAATTAAAGATGTTCTAGGAGGTTTACTAGGAAAGAAAAACAAAAAAAAGGATACTACTGCTGTTAGCAAGGATTCGATAAATTAAACCCTAAAAATAAGAGGTGACTTTATATAAAAAATCCTATTTTTAGCGTTACCTAACTAAATAATTATTGAATAATGACTAAGATAATCGCTACCCTCATAGTGTTCTTATACTTTTTTTCTTTCGAATCTGTTGCACAAAACAAAGACAATTTTGAACATTTAATTTCTAAACTTCAAGATAAGGATTCTCAAGAGCTTGTTTACACAGTTCAATTAGGTGCCTTCAATAAAAGTCCTAAGGAAGGGCACTTTAATACTGTAGAAAATCTATTCTCTCATACTTATAGAGACGGCATGACACGCTTCTTTACGAAGCTTTTCACGTCTGTTGAAAGTGCCATAGCACACAGAAACAATATGCGTCTAGTTGGATATCCTGATGCTTTTGTATTAGCAATGGATGGGGGTTTTGATAGGATTCTTATCGAGGTAGATTAGCTAAGTAGTGAAATATCCACAACATAGCCTTCATTAGCGCGCACATTAAAAACAGTGTCATCTTCAAAAATAAGATACTGTCCTTTAATGCCTTTTAGTATTCCTGAGTATTCTGGAGTCTTATCCAAGTTCAAGCTTTTAGGCTTTATAGGGTATTTTAAAACAGGGAATTCGATATTGGTTTCTGTATTACTTTCAATAAAATAATCTTTTGCTTCATCTGGAATGTAACCTTTTAGTTTATTTCGCCATTCCCCCAAATCTTGATCTTGAATCTCATTTTTAAGCATTGTTCTCCAGTTGGTCTTATCTGCAACATGATCTTTTAACGCTACTTCGGTAATTCCAGCAAGATATCTATTTGGTACTTCCACTATTTCTATTGCCTCGTGAGCCCCCTGGTCTATCCATCTTGTAGGGACTTGGCTTTTACGTGTTACACCGACTTTTACATTACTTGAGTTAGCCAAATATACTATATGAGGCTGTAACTGTACTTTCTTCTCGTATTCTAAATCTCGGTCTTCCTTATCTAAATGTGCCGTACTCAACTCAGGGCGCATAATCCAATCTGCAGCTTGAGGAATTTCAAAAAAACAAGTTTTACAAAACCCTTGACGATAAATTGGTCTGTCATTTTTACAATTAATACATTGATGCTTAATGAAATTGATTTTCAACTTTTTATCCAACAGTTGATTCATATGGATAAAATCGTTTTCAAATACCAAATAATATTGTATTGGGCTTAAAAATTCAGTTGACATTTTCGTTAAAACACCTTGGTAAGCCATTTAAAAGATTTTAGTAATTTTAGCTTCGTAAAGATAACCAATATATGCCAATCCCTCTAGTCAATTCTATTGCTTCGTGGTTCTTGAAAAAGCGCTTTCATCAAATTGAATTGTTCTTAAAATACCCTAACGAGGTTCAACACGAATTACTTCAGTCGCTTATAGATCTTGCAAAAGACACAGAAATTGGTAAAAAATATGATTTTGCATCAATAAACAATTATGAAACCTTTTCCGAAAGAATACCAATTTCTTCTTACGAAGACTATCAAGAGACTATAGAAAGATCTAGGAAGGGAGAGCAAAACATTTTTTGGCCAACACCCATTAAATGGTTTGCCAAATCTAGTGGTACAACAAATGCAAAAAGCAAGTTCATTCCTGTGAGTACAGATTCGTTAGAAGATTGTCATTATGCAGCCAGCAAAGACTTACTTTGCATGTACTTGAATAACAATCAAGAATCACAGTTATTTACAGGAAAAAGTCTTCGACTTGGAGGCAGTAAAGAGCTTTATGAGGAAAATGGGACAGTTTTCGGTGATCTTTCAGCCATCTTAATTGATAATATGCCTTTTTGGGCAGAGTTTAGCAGTACACCAAGTAACAAAGTGTCGTTGATGAGCGACTGGGAACATAAAATGCAAGCTATTGTAGATGAAACCATACAAGAAAATGTTACTAGTTTAGCTGGTGTTCCTTCTTGGATGTTAGTATTGTTAAATAATGTTCTAGAAACTACTGGAAAATCAAACTTATTTGATATTTGGCCAAACTTAGAAGTCTATTTTCATGGTGGTGTGAGCTTTATGCCTTACAAAGACCAATACAAAAGTATACTTCCTAAAAAAAGCTTTAAATACTACGAAATATATAATGCCTCTGAAGGGTTCTTTGCCATACAAGATCAAAACAACTCTTCGGAACTATTACTTATGTTAGACTATGGGATTTTTTATGAATTTATCCCAATGAATACTTACGGAACCCAAAATCAAAAAATCATACCACTTTCTGAGGTAGAAAAAGATACAAATTATGCGGTCATCATTACTACTAACGCCGGCCTTTGGCGTTATAAAATCGGCGACACTGTGCGCTTTACATCAACAAACCCTTACAGAATAAAAGTATCAGGCCGAACAAAACACCATATCAATGCCTTTGGAGAAGAGTTGATTATAGAGAATGCCGAAGACGCCCTAAAAAAAGTGTGCAAAAAAACCAAAGCTGAAATCGTCGATTACACGGCTGCCCCTATTTTTATGGAAGGGAAGGAAAAGGGTGCTCATGAGTGGCTTATAGAATTCAAAAAGCCACCAAACGACATAGATTACTTTAATGAGTTGCTAGATAATGCCTTAAAGTCTCTTAATTCGGATTATGAAGCAAAGCGATACAATAACATGACGCTCAATAAGCCAAAAATTAATCAAGCCAGAGAACACCTGTTTTATGATTGGCTTAAAGGAAATGATAAGCTTGGTGGCCAGCATAAAGTGCCCCGTTTATCAAACACAAGAGACTACCTTGATGAACTTTTAGACATGAATGGTTAAAACTCTTTAATCCACAATGTTATTCATCGAAACCAAAATGTAGTCTTTTTCAACCTTTGATGATTATCTGTAAGTAATGCCGATTAAGCTATAAATCGACAAACTACATCTTATTTTAACATTTAAAAATTATCAGTTTCTAGCAGTATTTAAAAAATAATTCTTCGAAAAAGTGCTTTTTTATTTAAAATAAATCAATAAAAAATATGTTTTTCCTTGTTTTCGACAAACGGTAAGTGCCAAAAATGTTGTTTATCGAGTATAAAATAACCTTTATCTAAAACATCTGTTTTTATGATGCTAGATGCCATCATAGCCATACTTTTGAACCAGCTATTAATAAATTTTAATTATGAAAGCCTTAACTAACATATTACTTGTAACTATTTTGACTGGACAATTTGCTATAGCGCAAGCGCCTTACAATATGTCTTTTGATAGTGTTGATATGATTTCTGAATTAGAAGAAAGTACAGTAGCGGCAACAAACTTTGCTGACTACTCAATATTAACAACAGCAATCAATACAAAATATTCTGAAATAGGATCAGGCCTATTTAAAGGAAAGTTAATGATGGTATCATCAAAGAAAATAGGTGCTATCGGTAACGGAACAGATTCAAATACTGGACAGCCTTACACAGATTTGTTTTGTATAGACATAAAAAAGGACGGTCAGTTAAAAAGACCATTGCTATTCTCAAGAATGCTCAATACTAAAGATAACGAAGGTCAAGTAGCTTTTACTGAAGACGAAGAAACAATATATTTTACCCGTAGCACCAGAGAAAATTCAAAAAACTTCCAGCTTTTTAAAGCTAATCTTCAGGAAAATTCTGCTGGTAACTGGATTAATATTCAAAGGTTAGACGTAAGTAGTGATTTCCATTCAGTTGAAAATCCATTTATTAAAGATAACGTTCTTTATTTTGCATCAGACAAGTTAGGTGGTTTTGGTGGCTTTGATTTGTACAGTGCAGAAATTAATGAAGACGGCACTCTTAAAGAAGCAGTAAATCTTGGAGATAAAGTAAACTCTGATAAAGATGAAAAATATCCTTTCCTAACTAAAGAAGGTAAGTATTTATATTTCTCTTCTACAGGTCATGAAACTGTTGGAGGCTATGATGTTTTTGCTAGTCGTGTTGCTAATGGAAATTTTAAAACACCTAAGAACTTGGGTTCTGAATTCAACTCTAAAGGTAATGAGATAGCGTTCTTCTTAACCAAAGACAATCAAGGTTATGTATCATCTGATAAAGACAGTAAAGAAGGTACTTTCGATATTTACAGGTTCTACAAAGAAGACATCAAACAATTAATAAAAGGTATTGTTGTAGATGCTGAAACGCAGATACCATTGCCGAATGCAGAAATAATCTTAGTTGATGAAGAAGGTAGAGAAATTGGACGTCAAATAACTAACGATAAAGCGGAATATGATTTCCCAGTTGTGCCTTTTGATGCTTATACAATTACGGTCATGAAAGAAGGGTTTAAAGATTCTGTTATAGAATTTGAAGCTGATAAAGGAAGTAGATTCACATACAACAAAAATCTAGAATTGAATCCAACAAAAGCAACCATAGTTGAAGTTGAGGACAAAACGATTATTGATATTGAAAATATCTATTTCGATTTTGACAAGTGGACTATCAAAGACGAATCAACTATTTCTTTAAACAAAGTAGTAGATATACTAACTGGCAATCCAGAAATGAGAATCAACATTAATGCGCATACAGATAATAAAGGGACTAAGTCTTACAACTTAGACTTGTCTGAAAATAGAGCTGCTGCAGCCA
Source organism: uncultured Flavobacteriaceae bacterium (assembly GCA_937923735.1). Taxonomy (GTDB): domain Bacteria; phylum Bacteroidota; class Bacteroidia; order Flavobacteriales; family Flavobacteriaceae; genus JABABD01. The sequence goes on from CALDUJ010000114.1 coordinate 42,204, forward strand.
TGAAATACCTAATTAGTAAAGGTATTGATGCCAACAGGTTGATATCTCACGGTTATGGCGAATCAGAATTATTGATTGACTGTGACAAAGATTGCACGAAAGCTGAAGACCAGATAAATCGTCGAATAGAATTCGTAATTATAAAATAAGAAATAACAATTCCCTCAAATAAACTAGTCTAATTTAATCTATTGAATCATGAAAAAACCAGCTGCTATTATGGTTATCGTAATTCTTTTTACTCTAAGCTCATGTGGAAGTAGCTGGAGTTGTAAAAAAAGCTATTGCGACACTAACAAAGAACAAACAAAAACGATTGTTGTTATAACTAACAATGTCACTTAACGATAGGCATACCAACCCAACTAACAAAAAACCACACTTACAATAGCGTGGTTTTTTGGTTTAATGTCTCGTCCTGAAAAAAGTTGACCATAACATTTACCATTATGGGAAACAAAAGAGAATTAAAGAGGCATCAAGACCCACCGAGAAGCTATAGTGAGAATTTCAAACGTTTGGTTGTGACAGAATACGAGCAAGGTTTTT